>CAZDUD010000031.1:0-25598 GCA_964508485.1 uncultured Hyphomicrobium sp.
CCGGGCTCTTGGCGTCAAGGGGCGCTTCGTCTAGAGCCAGTACCGACAGGAGTTAACGCGATGTCGCAAGCCTCGAAAATTGCTGCTCCGGACGGGGATCCCTTGCTCGGCGCGGCGGCACCCGACGGCATTCTGCCGGTGCAGGCCATCCGCGTGCTGGTCTCGTCCGGCGCGCTCCAGGTCGCGGCACCGATCGAGGCGGGCCAACTGCAACCGGCGAGCGTGGACCTCAGGCTCGGGCCGCGCGCCTACCGCGTGCGCGCGAGCTTCCTGCCGGGGCCGGGCGGAACCGTCGCGGAGCGGCTCGAGGACCTCAAGCTGCATGCGCTCGATCTCGAGAACGGGGCGGTGCTCGAGACGGGGTGCGTCTACGTCGTGCCGCTGCTTGAGAGCCTGGCGCTGCCGCAGGCTATTTCCGCGTCCGCCAATCCCAAGAGCTCGACGGGCCGGCTCGACGTTTTCACGCGCGTCATCGCGGACGGGGTGTCGGCGTTCGATCTCATTCCGGCGGGTTATGCGGGTCCGCTCTACGCCGAGATCTGTCCGCAGACGTTCCCCGTCATCGTGCGCAAGGGATCGAAGCTCTCGCAGCTCCGATTCCGGCACGGCAATCCGCGAGAGACGGACGACGGGCTCGTGAAGCTGCAGGAGCGCGAGACGCTGGTCTCGGGTGCGACCGCGGACATTCATGACGGTATCGCGCTCTCCGTCGATCTGGCGGGCGATGCGTCCGGGCTCGTCGGCTATCGCGCCAAGCGGCACACGGGCGTCGTTGACGTCGATGTGAAAGGCGCGTGTGCGATCGCGGACTACTGGGAGCCGGTGGTCGCCGACAAGGGCCGGCTGATCCTCGATCCGGACCAGTTCTATATTCTGGCTTCCAAGGAAGCCGTGCACATTCCGCCGACGCATGCGGCCGAGATGATGCCGTTCAATCCGCTCGTGGGCGAATTCCGTGTGCACTACGCGGGCTTCATGGACCCGGGGTTCGGGCACTCGGCGGCGGGCGGCACGGGCTCGCGCGTCGTGCTCGAAGTGCGCTCGCACACGGTGCCGTTCATCCTCGAGGACGGGCAGATCATCGGGCGGCTCGTCTACGAGCGCATGATGGAAGTGCCCGAAACGCTCTACGGCCGCGACCTCGGCAGCCATTACCAGGCGCAGGGGCTCAAGCTCTCGAAGCACTTCCGGTAGGCGGTCAGTCGCCGTCCTGCTTCTCGGCGTCGGGGCATTCGAGAGGCTTTGCCGCCTTCAGGATGGTGGCGAGGACTCCTGGGAAGCGGTCCTCGATCTCGGCACAGCGCAGCGTGTTGACGACCTCGGTGCCGCGGCGCTCGGAGCTGATGAGGCCGGCCTCGCGCAAGATCTGGAAGTGATGCGACGTCGTAGACTTCGGCAGGTGCTGGGGTGCAGCCGCCGAGCACTTGAGCGGGCAGCCTCCGCCGGCGAGGCGGCGGACGATTTCGAGGCGCACCGGATCGGCAAGCGCATAGAGAATGCTCTCCAGTTTCAGCTCGTCTGGTGCGGGATGGAGCAATGGCCGTTTCATAACCCCATATATGGCGAGGGCATCCCTTTGGTTCAATAGTTCTATAATCTTGAACTTCGGAAATACGCTACCTATGTCAGGTTGGTCCGAAAGCCTCGGACGCGTAGGTTTCCGACGTGTCGAGGAATATTGACTTGAAATCACTGGAGAAATTCTCATGTCTCGTCCCCTTGAAGGTAAGGTTGCGCTGGTTACGGGCGCGAGCCGCGGCATTGGCCGCGCGATCGCAGAACGGCTGGCCACGGACGGAGCGCTTGTTGCCGTCCACTACGGAAAAAACAAGCAAGCCGCAGATGAAACCGTGGCTGCCATCACCTCAAAAGGCGGCTCTGCGTTCGCGGTCGGCGCGGACCTTGCCGCCAAGGATGGCGTGAAGGTTCTCTACGCCGCGTTCGACAAGGAACTCTCCAACCGCACGGGCGCGACCAAGTTCGACATCCTCGTCAACAACGCGGGCATCGCACCGTTCGTGAGCTTCGAAGAGACGACGGAGGCGGTTATGGACGAGATCTACACCGTCAATGTGAAGTCGCCGTACTTCATCACCCAGGAGGGCGCCAAGCGCCTTCGCGACGGTGGGCGCGTCGTCTTCATCTCGAGTGGCGTCGTGCGTACGCCGTTCCCCGCCGTGGCCGCCTATTCTGCTTTGAAGGCGCCGCTCGACAACCTCGTCAAGACGCTCGGCGTCGTGCTCGGACCGCGGTCGATCACGGTCAACGCCGTGTCGCCCGGCGCCATTGCGACCGACATGGGCTCGTTCCTCAACGATCCCACCATGGCGCAGGCGGTCCAGGACAAGCAGGCGCTGAAGCGGATCGGGCAGGCCGACGATATCGCCGATGTGGTCGGGTTCGTGTCGAGCCCCGATGCGCGCTGGGTCACCGGCCAAGTGATCGAAGCTTCGGGCGGCACCGTACTTACATTTTGACGAGTGAGAATGGTCCCCGGCCGTCCATGCGAAGCATGGCTACGCCATGACGTCGGAGTGACGGAGCCTGCAGCCACCCGCGTTCCCCCGCGTGTCCCCAGAAGGTGGCTGCCTTCGCTATCTCCCTAGCGCTCCGTCACTCCGGCGAAGGCCGGGGCTTACTTTGATTGAAAGTAGCCTGTGAGGAACCGCTCGTAGATGGCGGTCAGGCGTTCGAGGTCGGCGAGGGGGACGTGCTCGTCGACGGCGTGGATGGTCTTGTTGACGAGACCGAACTCGACCACGGGGCAGAAGTCCTTGATGAAGCGGGCATCCGACGTGCCGCCGCCGGTTGAGAGCGCGGGCGTGCGGCCCGTCTCTGCTTTGATGGCCGCTGCGAGCGTGTCCACGAGCACGCCGGGCCTGGTCAGGAACACGTCGCCGGTTCCGGAGAATTCGAGATCGTAGTTCGCGTTTATGGTCGCAGCCGCAGCGGCGCACTGGTCGCGTACCCAAGCCTCGATGGTCGGGCGGCGCCAAGTGTTGTTGTAGCGGATGTTGAGCGTGGCGCGCGCTTCGGCAGGGATGACGTTCGAGGCGCGGTTCGGCACCGAGAGGACGGTCACCTGCAGGTTCGACGGCTCGAAGTCCGGCGTACCGCGGTCGATCTCGGCCGAGGACAAACGGTCGAGGATGCGTGCGAGCTTCGGGATCGGGTTATCGGCCTTCTGCGGGTAAGCGGCGTGGCCCTGCCTGCCGTGCGCGACGATCTCGACGGTCAGCGAGCCGCGGCGGCCGATCTTGATCTCGTCGCCGAGCGTTTCCGGGTTCGACGGCTCGCCGACGATGCAGGCATCGAGCGTTTCGCCGCGCGATTTCAGCCAGTCGAGCACCTTCATGGTGCCGTTGATGGAGGGGCCTTCCTCGTCGCCCGTGATGAGGAGCGAGATCGAGCCCGCGGGCTTGCCGCCGTTGGCGGCGAGGTGGCGGAGCGCTGCCGAAACGAAGCAGGCGACGCCGCCTTTCATGTCGACGGCGCCGCGGCCGTAGAGACTACCCTCGCGGATCTCGCCCGAGAACGGCCGCACGGTCCAAGCTGCGAGGTCGCCCGGCGGCACGACATCGGTGTGGCCGGCGAAGCAAAGGTGCGGTGCGGACGAACCGAAGCGCGCGTACAGGTTCTCGACGTCCGGTGTGCCGGGCTCGGTGAACGTCATGCGGTGGCAGGCGAAGCCAGCGGGCTTCAAGACGCTTTCGAGCAGAGATAGTGCGCCAGCCTCGGCCGGGGTCACGCTTTCGCAGCGGATCAGCGCCTGCGTCAGGGCGATGGGGTTCTTCGCGTCGAGGCTCATGCGCCAACCTTCGGTGCGAGCGCATCGCTTGCAGGCCTGCTCGGCATGCGCTCCTGGATCAGCTCGATCTTCTGCCAGATCTTTTGCGAGAGATGCGCTGTCAGCCGCTCGATATCGCCTACGGCGTCGACGATGGCGGGATCGCGAATCTTATCAGCATAGAGGGCCGCCACCTTGCTCGCGAGCGAGAGCAGCTCGGAGCAATAGCCGAGATAGCGAAGCAGTTGATGCGGCGTCATCGTGCGCTCGGGCGAGGACGATGTGCGCGGTGCGCCGAACGCCGATGGGTCCTTGGTGAGCTGGTGCATGTCGATGACGTGGATGATCGAGCGCAGCTCGTGCAGCCCTTTCATCGCGCGGTCGCGGCGCCAGCGGCCCTCAAACGTGGACAGATAGAGCGCGCCGCCGCCGAGCACGATCAGCAGGCTCGTCGCGGAATCGACGCCTTGCATGATGTTGGTCAGCTCGCTCGAGGTTTCGAGGTCGAGGGCGAGCCAGATCAGCCAGCCTAGCAGCAGAATGCCGGCCGCAAGGATGGCGCCGACTATCAGGCGCATGGTGTAGTTGGGTCTGGCCAGCGTGTCGGCACGGGCCGACGTGACGCGTGCAACCTCGGTAAGCTCGTGGCCGACCTTCTCCAACCCCGCGTTCGGAAAACGCTCGTGGATGCGGCGCACCAGCGTCTCAAGCGTGCCGATGATCTGGTCGGGATCGAGGGTGTGGTACATGGCGGGCCTCTGGACAGATTTTCGTAGAGGCCCCCGGATGGCCGGGTCAAGCCCGGCCATGGCGTGCAAAGAGAAATATGCGCATAGCGACGCGCCTACCGTCGCGCCGGCGCATCAGTCGCGCAAGAGATCGTTGATGGAGGTCTTGGAGCGGGTCTTCTCGTCCACGCGCTTGACGATGACCGCGCAATAGAGGTTCGGGCCCGGCTCGCCGTTGGGCAGCGGCTTGCCCGGCATGGTGCCGGAGACGACGACCGAGTACGGCGGCACGCGGCCGAAGTGCTTCTCGCCGGTCGCGCGATCGATGATGGTCGTGGAGGCGCCGAGGTAGACGCCCATCGAGAGCACCGAGCCTTCGCCGACGAGCACGCCCTCCGCCACCTCGGCGCGGGCGCCGATGAAGCAGTTGTCCTCGATGATCACGGGGCCAGCCTGCAACGGCTCAAGCACGCCGCCGATGCCGGCGCCGCCCGAGATGTGGCAGTTCTTGCCGATCTGGGCGCAGGAGCCCACCGTGGCCCAGGTGTCGACCATGGTGCCGCTATCGACGCGGGCGCCCAGGTTAACAAAGGCTGGAAGCAGCACGGCGCCCGGCGCGATGTAGGCCGAGCGGCGGACCACGGCGCCCGGCAACACGCGAAAGCCGCCCTTCTTGAAGTCCTCGGCCGTCCAGCCCGCAAACTTCGGGGGAACCTTGTCCCAGTAGAACGAGCCGGCGGGGCCGCCCGAGATCAGGTCCATGTCGGTCAGCCGGAACGACAGCAGGACGGCCTTCTTCAGCCACTGGTTGACGATCCACTCGCCCTCCCTCTTCTCGGCGACGCGGGCTTCGCCCCGGTCCAAGAGGTCGAGGGCGGCATCGACGGCCTCGCGCACGGCGCCTTTGGTTGCCGAGGTCACGCTGTCACGGGTTTCCCAGGCCGCTTCGATCGTCGTTTGAAGGTCGCTCATGCCCGTTTCCATCCCTCTTTGCTCGTCTGGGAGGCGTTCATGACCGCACATCCGGGGGCTGTCAATGCTCGGGCTTTCGCGGATCACAACCCGCGTTCCAGACGCGAAAGGCAAACCTCGCGTTAACGCGATTGGTCTAATCTTACGGACGTGAATGTGCCGGTCCCGCTGGACCGAGACGTCGTGCGAGCTTCTTTTTTGTAATGCGTAGGAGGTCTGCGTGCGTAGATCCCAGGACCTTGGGGTGCCGAGCAACGTCGTGACGGGCGGTCCGTGGACCGCGCGCGACGCCTATATCGCCGAGACGGCGGTGACGCTCGACAGGCTGACGGCGAAGCTCGAGCGTCTCGAGCGTCAGGAAGAAGCTTTGCTCAAGCGCGTGGCGGAGCTCACCGAGCATGCGCAACAGGTCAACCGGTTTCAGGCGCTGGCCGAAAGTCTCAGGAACTCAAGAGACTACAAGCTGGATGAAGTCTTCCGGCTGGTGAAAGACGTGCGCGGTCGGGTGGAGGCCATGGAAGGGCCGAGGACCGAGTTCAATGCGCTGACCTACAAGACGTTCGGCGCCATCGACCGCAAGCTCGCAGAGCTTTGCGCGGAGCGGGCCGCCGGTGGCCTGCGTTGGGCCGGTCAACTGCAGCCTGCAGGGATCGTGATCGGCGTGATGGCCGTTACGGCCGTCGTCTCCCTGGTCGGGCTGATGTCCTGACGTAACTCCAGGTTGTCACAACCCTGCGGCGCGGATCTGCTCCGTGATGAGCGCCTTGGCCTGCTCGGAGTCCCACGCGGCAGGGCCGGGCAGGCGGCCGATCTCGCGACCCTCCGCGTCGATCAGGATCGTCGTCGGCATGCCGATGGCTTTCAAGGCCGAACCCGAGCGCGTGGTCGGATCGGCATAGAGCTTCAGCGATTTTACGTTGATCCCCTCGAGGAACTTGCGCGCGGCCTCGAGGCCGGTGCGGTCCACGGCAAGGGCGACGACCTCGAACGTGTCGGAGCCCAGCTCCTGCTGCAGCCGGTCGAGCGACGGCATCTCCTCGCGGCACGGCGCGCACCAGGTCGCCCAAAGGTTCAGGAGCACGGTCTTGCCGCGGAAGTCCTTCAGGGACTTGGGGGCGCCTGTTGCGTCAACGAAGTTAACGTCGGGCAGTGGCTCGGGCGCCTTCTTGAAGACGAAGGCGGGCATGCCGGGGGCCCGGCGGCGCGTTTCTGCGGCGTCTTTCTCCCCCGCAGCGGGGGCGGCCTCGGAAAGGCTGGTGTTGTCAGGGCGGCCGAGCGTGCCGTATACCGCCGCAAAGCCGACAAGAGCCGCAATCGCGGCCATGGCGACGACGGCCGTCGTGCTCATTCGGGGCGCGCCGGGCGGATTGCTGTTTTCATTCATCGCTGCGTGCTTCCGTTCCCTGGGTCTCGCGGAGGGCCCGTCCCGTGACAGAGAAAAGCGCCAATAAGATGTGGGGCGGCCGGTTTGCCGCCTCGCCTGCCGAGATCATGCAGGAGATAAATGTCTCGGTCTCCTTCGACAAGGCGCTTGCGCCGCAGGATATCCGCGGCTCCAAGGCACATGCGGCTATGCTTGGCGAGGCGGGGATCATCACCAAGAGCGATGCGCGCGAGATCCTGAGGGGGCTCGATCAGGTCGCGGCCGAGATCGCGGACGGGAGCTTCACGTTCTCGCGCGAGCTCGAGGACGTGCATATGAACGTCGAGAGCCGGCTCAAGGAGCTGATCGGTACGCCGGCCGGACGGCTGCATACGGCGCGCTCGCGCAACGATCAGGTGGCGACCGACTTTCGGCTTTTCGTGCGCGATGCGGCGGATGCGATCATCGCCGCGATCGGGGAGCTGCAATCGGTTCTGGTCGAAAAGGCGGAAGCCCATGCGGCGACGGTCATGCCGGGCTTTACGCATCTGCAGCCTGCGCAGCCGGTCACATTCGGGCATCATCTGCTTGCTTACGTCGAGATGCTGGGCCGCGACCGGGGGCGCTTCGTCGATGCGCGGCGCCGCCTCAACGAATGCCCGCTCGGCTCGGCAGCGCTGGCGGGGACGTCGTTCCCCATCGACCGGCAGAAGACGGCCGACGTGCTCGGCTTCGACCGGCCCATGGCGAACTCGCTCGATGGCGTGGCGGATCGTGACTTCGCGCTCGAGGTGCTGGCGGCGTCGGCGATTACGGCCGTGCATCTCTCGCGCTTTGCCGAGGAGATCGTGATCTGGATGACGCCGCAGTTCGGGTTCATCCGGCTGTCGGACCGGTTCACGACCGGCTCGTCGATCATGCCGCAGAAGCGCAATCCCGACGCGGCGGAGCTGGTGCGGGCCAAGGTCGGGCGCATCGCGGCGGCGTTCCAGAACCTGCTCATGGTGATGAAGGGGCTGCCGCTCGCCTATTCCAAGGACATGCAGGAGGACAAGGAGGCGACCTTCGACGCGCTGGCGTCGCTCAGGCTCGCGCTCGCTGCCATGGCGGGCATGGTGGGCGATCTGGAGCCGGTCAAGGAGGCCATGCGGGCTGCTGCGGGGCGGGGCTATTCCACGGCCACGGACCTCGCCGACTGGCTGGTGCGGGAGCTCAAGATGCCGTTCCGCGACGCGCACCACGTCACGGGCTCCATCGTCAAGGCTGCCGAGGAGCGGGGACTCGAGCTCGAAAAGGTGCCGCTCGACGTCATGCAGGCCATCGAGCCGCGGATATCGAACGGCGTTTACTCTGTTCTTTCCGTGGAGAACTCGGTAAAGTCCCGCAAGAGCTATGGGGGAACTTCGCCACAGAACGTCGCGAAAATGGCGCGAGCCTGGGCGCGGCGCTTGGAAAAGGAGGCCGCCGGGCGCTAAAATCCGCCCGGTTTCCCTGCTAACCGTTGGATGTACCGCGGTTCCTTTGGGCTGGTCGCAATTGGGCTTGATCGAGATGACGCGTTTTGTTCGCGCTGCCATGGCTGCTTCCGCGCTGGCGCTTCTGCTTGCGGGCTGCGGCGTGCGTGGCGGCCTCGAGTCTCCGGCCGAGGCCAAGGCGCAGACGACCGCAGATGCCCAGTCCGGCGAGGGCAAGCCCGAAGGGGCGGCTCCGAAGCCGCACAAGCCGTTTATCCTCGACGGGTTGGTCCGTTAGCTTCCCCGCTCGAATTCTGCGAGCGTCCCTACGTTTCTCCCGCTATAGGTGCGTCGCCCCTTTCGTGGGCCGGTGAGTCGCGCTTCAGGCCGCTCGGGCCGGAAGTCCTCATGGTCTAGCTCGGACGCTCCCTTCCCATGCATCACTTCGCCTACCAGGACGGCGTGCTTCACGCCGAGGATGTCAGCCTCCCGCGGATCGCAGCCGAGGTCGGCACGCCCTTCTACTGCTACTCGACGGCGACGCTCGTGCGGCACGTCCGGGTGCTCGCGGAGGCGTTCGAGGGTCAGGACGCCGTCATTTGCTTTGCGGTCAAGGCCAACTCCAACCAGGCCGTGCTGGCGACAATGGCGCGCGCAGGTGCCGGCATGGACGTGGTCTCGGAGGGCGAGCTTCGGCGCGCGCGCGCCGCGGGCGTTCCGGCCGACAAGATCATCTTCGCGGGCGTCGGCAAGTCGCGCGAGGAGATGGCTTATGCTTTGCGCGAAGGCATCTTCAGCTTCAACGTCGAGAGCGAGCCGGAGCTCAAGGCGCTGTCCGATGTGGCGGATGCGCTCGGCGTCACGGCGCGCGTTGCGCTCCGCGTCAATCCGGACGTGGACGCCAAGACGCACGCCAAGATCTCGACCGGCAAGAGCGAGAACAAGTTCGGCATTCCCTATCTCGATGCGCCGCGGCTTTACGCCGAGGCACGCACGCTGCCGGGGCTCGAGGTGTCGGGCATCCATATGCATATCGGCAGCCAGATCACGGATCTGGCGCCGTTTCGCGACGCGTTCCGGCTGATGCGCGATCTCACGCTCGAACTGCGAGGGGCGGGGATCGCGATCCATCATCTCGACATCGGTGGCGGGCTCGGCGTGCCCTATCGCGGCTCGAACGATGTGCCGCCGCATCCCGACGAGTACGCGGCGCTGGTCCGCGAGACGCTCGGCGATCTCGGGGCGCGGATCTATCTTGAGCCCGGCCGCATGATCGCCGGCAATGCGGGCATACTCGTCACGCGGGTGCATTACGTGAAGGCGGGTGCGGGAAAGCGTTTCACGATCGTCGACGCGGCAATGAACGATCTTCTGCGTCCGACGTTGTACGAGGCCTATCATGAGGTCTGGCCGGTGCTCGAATCGCGGCTCTCGGGCCCGCGCGTGCTGCAGGACGTCGTGGGTCCGGTGTGCGAGACCGGCGACTATCTCGCGATCGAGCGCGAGCTGCCCGCGTTCGAGCCGTTCGATCTCCTGGCCGTGATGACGGCCGGGGCGTACGGGGCGGTTATGTCCTCGACGTACAATACGCGCCTTCTGGTGCCGGAAGTGCTCGTCGACGGCTCGGCGTATGCCGTCGTCCGTCCGCGGCCGTCCTACGACGACCTGATCGGCCTCGACCGCCTGCCGCCGTGGCTGTTGCCGGCATAACCTAGTGTTGCATTTGTCGACACTTGCATGGATGGCCGCCTTCGCGGCCATGACGTAGGGGTAAGCCGATTCAATCAGAAATGAACACGCGCTAGGCCGGGACGTGAACCGCGGCTCTTTCGGGTGGTCAAGGCTGGTCTTAAGACCCGCACAGTCTCGGTGAACGTTAGCGGTTTGTAATGAATCGGGCGTTGGGCCCATGCTAGGCTTCGCCCATGGAGATGGATCAGGGACCGCAGCCGCCCAACCGTTCGTTCGAGCGCAAGATCTGGCGCGCCCGCATGGCGGCTGTGTTCGAGCAGCTTTGGCTGAAGCTGTGGCTGGTGCTCGCCGTCGTCGCCGTTTTCCTTCTCGTGTCCTATCTCGGCGTCTGGTCCTACCTGCCGACACCCGTTCATGTGATCCTGCTCGGCGTGTTCGGGCTCGCGCTCGTGGCGGCGCTCGTGTCGATGGTGCGCGTCAGCTGGCCCAGCCGCGAGGAAGCGATCCGCCGCATCGAGCGCGTGTCGGGCGTTCCGCACCGGCCTGCGACCTCCTACGAGGATACGCTCAGCACGCCGTCGTCAGATCCCGCGACGCAGGCCATCTGGCAGGCGCATCGCGCCCGCATGGCGGCGTTGCTTGCCAAGCTCAAGTCCGGCAAGCCGCGGCCGCGTACCGACCGGTTCGATCCGTTCGCGGTCCGTGCTGCGCTGGTGCTGGGGCTCGTGGGGCTCACAGGACTCTTCGGTGATCGTGTCGGCGAGCGGGTTCGCGATGCCTTCACGTTCGGTGCGGCAACGGCCAAAACGGAAGCGCGGCTCGATGCGTGGCTGACGCCGCCGACCTACACCGGGCGTCCTCCGGTCATGCTGGCAGACGGTGCGGGTGGCGCGCGAGTGCAGCCTGCCGCTGCGACGGATGGCGAGGGCAAGGCGCGGCTGCCTGAGGTGCCGACCAAGAGCGTGCTCATCGTGCGCGTGGGCGGCATGGGGTCCGCGCCGCTTTCGATCGAGGTGAAGCCGACCGTTGCCGAGGGTGAGACAGCGAGGGCCGAGCGCATCGAAGCCAAGTCCGAGAAGGACGTCGGTGACCTCAAGGAGGTGCGCTACGAGATGACCCGCTCGGCGACGGTGCGGGCGCTTGCCGGCGGCACGGAGCTTGCCGCCTGGCAGATCGTGGTGATCCCTGACCAGCTTCCCAGAATTTCGCTCACGCGGCCGCCGGAGCTGACGCCGCGCGGCTCGCTCAAGATCACCTACAAGGTCGAGGACGATTACGGCGTGGCATCCGCGGGTGTGAAGCTCAAGCGGCTTCCGGATCCGCCGCGCGATTCCAAGAAGGCGTGGGCGCTGCCCGAGCCGCTGCGGGGGCCGCGCGCGCCGCTCATGCGTCCGCCGAAGCTCGAGCTTCGCCTGCCGCGTCCGAACGCAACGTCGGCGGAAGCGCATACCTATTTCGAGATGGCCTCGCATCCATGGGCGGGGCGCAAGGTCATCATGACGCTCGAGGCGAAGGATGTCGCCGGACAGGTCGGGCAGAGCCCCGGATTCGAGATGGTTCTCCCCGAGCGGCAGTTCACGCAGCCGCTTGCTCGCGCCATCGTCGAGCAGCGCAAGAAGCTGCTCGAGGACAGCCGTTATCGCCCAAGTGTTGTGTTCGCGCTCGATGCGCTGACGCTTGAGCCCGAGGGCTTCATCGACGACTCGCGTGTGTACCTGGGGATCAGGACGGCACGGCACCGGCTCATGAGCGACCGCACGCGCGCGGGCTACAAGAGCGTCGTCGATCAGCTCTGGCAGATCGCGCTCCGGATCGAGGACGGAAACCTGTCGGATGCGGAGCGGGCGCTCAAGGAAGCGCAGGACAAGCTCGCCAAGGCGCTCGAGAACGGCGCGTCCGAGGAAGAGATCAAGCAACTGATGCAGGAGCTGCGTCAGGCGCTCAACGAGTTCATGAAGCAGCTCGCGCAGGAGAACCAGGACGGGCAGCCGCAGGACGGCCAGAACCAGGACCAGCAGACGCTCGCGCAGGAAGACCTCGAGCGCATGATGCGCAACCTCGAGGAGATGGCGAAGAGCGGGTCGCGAGAACAAGCCCAGCAGCTTCTTTCCGAAATGCAGGATCTCATGGAGCGCCTCCAGGCGGGCCGCCAGGACAAGGCCCAGGCGCAGAAGAACCAAGAGATGATGAAGATGATGGAAGAGCTGGGCAACATGGTCGGAGACCAGCAGCAGCTCATGGACGACACGTTCGGCGAGCGCCGCGAGCAGGGCGATCAGCAGAACGGCGGCCGCAACGGGCAGAAGCCGCCGCCCGGCATGAAGGGCATGGGCGGCGACGGTCAGCAGGGCGACAACGGCGCGCCGCCGGGACAGTCGGATCAGGCGCAGCGCGGACGCGGGCAGCGCGGTCAAAGCGGGGAAGGCCAGCAGGGCCAAGGCGACCAGCTCGGCCAGGGCGAGGGCCACCGCGGGCTCGACGATCTCATGCAGCGCCAGCGCGAGCTCAAGGATCGTCTTGGGCAGCTTCAGAAGCAGATGCGCGAGAAGGGCGGCAACCCGAGCCAGCAGCTTCAGGATGCCGAGGGCGCCATGCAGGGCGCGGAAGACGCCTTGCAGCGCGGCGACCTTGAGGAAGCGACCGAACAGCAGGGCCGTGCGCTCGACCAGATGCGCCAGGGTGCGCAGAACATGGCGCAAGAGATGATGCGGAACATGCCGCAGCGCTATGGTCAGTCGGGCGATACGCCCCGCGATCCGCTCGGGCGTCCGCAGCGCACGCAGGGGCCGGACCTCGGCACGTCGGTCAAGGTGCCGGATCAGATCGACGTGCAGCGGGCGCGCGAGATCCTGGAAGAATTGCGCCGCAGGCTTGGTGAGGCGACGCGTGCGCCGGTCGAACTCGATTACCTCGAGCGGCTGCTCCGGCGCTTCTGACGCCTTGCATCCATAACCTCAGTCGCGATTGCGGACACTTGCGTGGATCCCGACCTTCGTCGGGATGACGTCGGTTGGGGAGGTGGCCCGCTTCCCACCACACCGTGGTCGCCGTCCGCGCGCAGCGCGGCTTCGCCACGACAGGTGGCCATCAACGCCGGCGTGCTTGGCCCTGGATGGCCGGGTGTCGATGCGAAGCATCGCTTCGCGATGACCCCGGCTATGGTGTGGTGTGGAGCTTGGTCTGCGGGTGCGGCGGCCGCTAGGGTGCGGCGACGGGAGCGGAGCGGATGCCGAGGCCGAAGATGCCTTGATGGCTCGCGTACGTCGTCGTCAGGCGACCACCGGGCGGCTCCGTGCCGGACAGCCAGTTCTGGAACTGGTTCCAGAGATCGAGCGGCAGCCAGGAGCCCTCGCGCTCGGTGAGCGGCATCTCGTAGGGCGCATAGGTGAACTTGTACTCGAGGAAGTAGGAGACGCGCGCCGTGCGCAGCTCAAGGCCGATCAGGGCCTGTCCGACGGGGCCGGCATACTGGTACTCGTAGGTGCGTTTGTCGGCTTTCGCGAATCCGACCTCGGAATGCGGGAGCGTGACGCCGGCGCCGATGCCGACATAGGGCTGGATGCGCGCCGTGATGCTCGGCAGGCGCAAGAGGCCATTCAGCGTCAGCATGTTGTGGCCGTGGCTGGCTTCGAGCTTGCGGAAGATGTCGCGCAGTCTCGCGCGCTCGGGTGCTGGTGCACCGTTCAACGTGCCTTCGAAGGTGACATCCTTGTCGAGGCGGGCAAGCGCCTTCGAGTGCGTGAAGTCGAGCATGGTGCCGAGGCGGCCTCCGCCGAAGCGGACGATGCGGGCGCCGTAGTAGATCGGGTTGACAAACGGCTTGCCATCCCAGGTGACGTCCTTGACCTTGAGGTCATGCAGACCGTCCTTCTTGACGACGACGTCGCTCGGGTAGGTGTAGGGCACGCCGCTATAGCCGGCGAACATCACCTCGCGGCCCGGAGGCGCGAGCGTCGTCTCGGAGGCGGCGGTTCCGGCGCTGCCGGACTGCGCGCCATCGACCGTCTGCTCGATGACGATGGGCGCGGTCACGATCGCGAGCGTTGCAGCGGCGAAGAGGGCGGACAGGATGTCGGCTGCGCGCGCGGTTGATATCGGCCGTGGGCCGTACGAACGGCCAGACGTCCAGGTCAGAGGCCGCCAGACTTGGCCCGTCGCAACTCGCATGGATTGTGGTTCCCCCTCACGCCCCGTTCGAGTTCTCAACTAGCGTATCGGGGTGGTCCGCTCAACTTAACTGTGAGGCTCTCCGTCCTCGGCCTCCGACAGAGATCAAGGTCTTGGTTTTCCGAGCTGTTCCAGCATCCGGTAGACGATCTCGATCTGAGGGGCCTTGCGCGTCAGATAGTCCTCGCTGGTGTAGCCCCACCAGTCCCAGCAGCCTTGCGGGTTGACGGGCGAGGCGGCGGCCTCGGGAAAGAGGACGATCAGCGCGTTGGCGTCGGCCCAGTTGGCGTAGCCGGACTCGCGGATGAACACGTCTCCGGCGGTTGCCCGGTTCTGGGCGCAGCCGTGGTAGGCGATATGCACGCGGCAGGTCGTGCTTCCGGCGCAGGAGGGCGGAACGTAGACAACCCCGCGCTTCTCCATGCCGTGGTTGGTGAAGCCCTCCTTAAAGGGCCGCTGATCGAACTCCAGGAAGGTGCCGGCCGGTGTTGCGGCGCGCGGGGCCAGCGTGCCGTAGATGCGCCTCAGGACCTCACCCGCCTGGTCGTAGTCGCAGTCGACGACGTAGGGCTTGTCGGTCAGCTCGCACGAGAGCCCGCCGTCGTCGGTGACGAAGGCGTGTCCGGCCGGCATGTCGGAGACGAACGTCAGGTTGCTGTCGGGGACGCCGAGACGCTTGTAGTACTCGTAGGCCGCCTTGACGATGGCCGGAACGACAGTGTGATCGTTCGACCCCGAGAATAGATAGACGCGGTCGCTCAAGAGGTCCGACAGGGGGTCGATGCGTCCGGCGTCAGCGAGCTTCTTCGTCTTCTCCACCAGGAGATCGATGTCGGGGATGCCCCAGAGGGCGAGCGCGTTCAGCATGCAGCCGTTGACGGCTTTGGAGAGATTGAGGAACGCGAGGCCCGGGCCGGACATGACGTCGGCGAAAGCGCTTTCGGCGCAACCGTAGGGGCCGCCCGCGATGATGGCGGCGCCGGCGACGATCTTGGAATGGGCGATCTGGAACTGGCCGGCCATGTATGCGCCGGATGAGATGCCGGAGACGGATGTCTCGGAAATGTTGGCGGCGAGCGCCGGGAGCTTGGCGACGGTCTCCTCGGCCTTTGCCGGAAGCGCCGCGAGCGAGGTGGCGAGGACGGTGAACAGGACGGTCGCTTTTCGTATCAAGGAGTCACCATTCAGCCGTTGCGTTGGTCTCAGGCGAAGCTCTCCGCTCGGAGACACGAAACCTTAGCGTGGTGGTTGTGACTTTGCCATGACGGCAATTTTCCCGCCGGTCAGCGCAGGCGCACGGTGACGCGGTCTACGCGGCCCTTGGCGTCGATGACGGTCAGCTTGGCGAAGCCGCGTCCATCGGGCTGCCATTCCACCTCGCGGCGCAGCGGATCGGAGGTCATGGGGCTGCCGTCGATCAGCCATGTGAGCGGCAGCGCGCCGCCCTCGGCCTTGATGATCAGCGGCTCGGCCTCGCGGTCCTCGATGTCGAGCTCCGAGCGATCCGGGGGAAAGGAGATCAGAACCGGCGGTTCCAGGTACGGGCCTTTTGCGATGGCGTCGTCGGTCGTCTCGCGGAAGCGTTTGAGCGGCGGCGGCAGTGCGGCACCGGTTGTCCTCATGACGCCTGCGGGCGCGGAGCGGAACGGCGCTGCGCGCTCGGAGATGCGCGCGAAGGCGTCGAACAGGATCGGTGCGGCACTCAGGCGTCCCATGAGGCCGGGCGTGGAGGCGGCATCGGGGCGGCCGACCCAGACGGCCACCACATGGCGGCCGTCGAAGCCGACGGCCCAAGCGTCGCGGTAGCCGTAGGATGTGCCGGTCTTGTAGGCGATGGCGCCGCCCTTCGTGTTTGGCGGCGGCGGCGCATCGCGCAGGATGTCGGTGACGTACCAGGCGGAAACGGGCGTCAGCAGGCGGCGGCGCGTTGCGAAGGGCTTCGCGGCCTGCTCGTCGCGATGCCATTTCAAGGCGACCGGCTCACCGCCTCGGGCGAGGTCAGCATAGAGCGCGGCGAGATCCTTGAGCGTCATGCCGAGGCCGCCGAGGGCGATGGCGAGCGAGGGTCGCGCGTTGGCCGGCAATTGCGGCGTGATGCCGACGCGGCGGAAACGGCCCATCAGGCGGCCGGGTCCGACGGTGGCCAGCACCTTCACGGCCGGTACGTTGAGCGAGTTGCCGAGGGCCTCGCGGATCGTCACCGTGCCGTAGAATGCCTCATCGAAGTTCTCGGGCGTGTAGGTGCCGAAGCGAGTCGGGCGGTCCTCAATCAGCGTCTCCGGGTGCGCGATGCCCTGCTCGAAGGCCAGGCCATAGATGAAGGGCTTCAGAGTCGATCCCGGCGAGCGGATGGCGTCCGTCATGTCGATGGCGCCCTGGCGGTCGCCGTCGAGATAGCCCGCGGACCCGATGTGCGCCAGCACCTCGCCGGTCGCGTGATCTACGACGAGGACGGCGGCTGACAGCTTGGGACCGAGCAGCTTTGTCTGCTCGGCGGCTAGCTTCTCGATGGCGGCCTGCATGTCGCGGTCGAGCGTCAGGCGATGGATGCGCTTTACGGGCTGTGCCGCGACCTCGGCTTCCGAGAGGTGCGGGGCGAGCTTCAGCACCTCGAGACGTTGCGTCGGGACGCGCTCGCTTTTGGCACGTTCGGCTTCCGCCTTCGGCAGCACGCCTTCCTCGACGGCGCGGTCCAGCACGCGGTCGCGCGCTTTGCGAGCGGCATCGTTGTTGCGGTCAGGGCGGCGGCGCTCGGGCGATTGGGGCAGCGCGACGAGGAGCGCGGCTTCGCCTGCCGAGAGGTGCTTCGGCTCCTTGCCGAAATAGGCGAGGGAAGCTGCCCGCACGCCCTCGATGTTGCCGCCGAAAGGCGCGAGGCGCAGGTAGAGGCGCAGGATCTCCTCTTTCGACAGACGCTCCTCGAGCTGCAATGCGCGCGCGATCTGGCGCAACTTGCCGGCGCCTGTGCGCTCGTGCTTGCCGTCAAGCAGGCGGGCGACCTGCATGGTCAGAGTCGAGCCGCCGGACAGGATCTGGCCATGGCGCGCGAACAGATAACCGGCGCGTAGCACGGCGAAAAGGTCAACGCCGCCGTGGTCGTAGAAGCGCTTGTCCTCGTAGGCCATGAGGATCGCGAGGTAGCGCGGGTCAACCTCGCTCACCTCGAGCGGCAGACGCCAGCGGCCATCCTTGGTGGTGAAGGCGCGGAGCAGGCGGTTGTTTCGGTCGAGGACCGTGACCGATTCCGCTTCGGCGACTTCGAGCGGCGGGGGGCCGATGTTCTGCTTCGTGATCTCCAAAGTGACGCCTGCAGCGGCGACCGTAAGGATCACCGCTGCGAGCGAGAGGCCGGCGAGCCGCAGAGGGCGGGGGAGCAGCGATCTCCATCGCGATGCGCGATTGGGAGTGGAGGAGACGGCTTCCTCCGCGGCTCGCCGTTTGGCGGGGAACGCGATGTGCATCCTGCGTTTCCTAGCTCTTCGGTTTTACGACGAGGGTGCCGGCGCTCGTGCGCGCGTAGCGCTCGGGCCGGTACATGTCCTCGATGGTCGCGGCCGGGTGGACGAAGGACCCCGGCGTCACGGCGCGCACGACGTAGGCAACGGTCGCCGTGGCGGCGGGTGCTTTGTCGGCTTCCGTGACGGTCGTCGCGTTGCCGTCCTCGCTCGCGGTCTCCTCGTTCGCGCCCTCCTCGGAGTCGCTGCTGCTCTGTGCGCTCCAGAGGTCGAAGGCGGCGACGAAGCGGTCGTCACGGAACTCCGTGTGCTCGGGACGGCGTGTCGTCCGCAGCCAGTCGAGCGTCTTGATGTCGCCGCTGTCTACGAGGCGCGGGTTCTCGATCTCTAGGCCGGCGGGCAGGCGGTCGACGAGGAGCACCCGGCCGGCGGCTTCGTCGCTCTCGATCTTGAGCACGGCGACGAGGCGCTCGTTCTGGGCGATCTCGCCCTTGCCGCCGGACGCGCTTTCGAGGTCGACCTCCTTGCCGTCGAGCGTGTAGTACGTGCGCTCGATCTTGAAGCCCTTCGCGACGGCGGGCTCGGGCGTGAGCGATGCGCCGATCACGCTCACGACGGCATCGGTCTCGGTATCGCCGTTGTTGGTGATCGTCACGCCCTGATCCAGCTCGTCGGGGTTAAGCGCGCGGATGAGCGAGCCGTCGATGGGCGCGCCGTTGACGGCGAGCTTTGCACCCGCGGTCTGCTCGCCAAGCGCGTGGGCGGCGAGCAGCATCCACGCCTGCTCCTGGGTCGAGGTGTAGTTGCGGGCGAGGTAGGCCTTGGCGATGACGTTGACGAGACGCGGGGTCTCCGCCTTCACGATGTTGGTCTCGGACGCGAGGGTGACGAGCGCTGCGCCGTCGCGGATGTCCGAGCCGTAGTCGGAGCGGGCGAGGTTCAGCTTGTCCTCCTCGGCGAAGGCGTCGAGGGCGGCCTTGAAGGCGCGCTCGGCGCGCTCCTTGTCGCCGACCATGGCGAGCGCCGCACCGAGCTGCGCCTTGCCGAGCGGCGTCGTGAAGCGGTCGAGGCGCGTGTCGGCGTAGTAGCGCAATTCCCCGACCGGCGCCCGGCCGTTGCGGGCCAGCACGTAGAGGGCGTAGGCGCGCTCCTCGCCGCCGGTCGAGAAGTCCTCGCCGTTCAAGGCGAAGTTCTGCAGCCGGTCGAGGGCCTGGTTGAAGGGAAGCTGGCGTACGTCATAGCCGGCCTCACGGGCACGCGTCAGGAAGTCGGTGACGTAGCTCGTGAGCCAGAGGTTGGCGTTGCCCGGGCCCCAGCTTCCGAAGGCGCCGGAACTATCCTGCATGTCGAAGACGCGGGCGATGGCGCCCTGCACGCGCTCCTTCAGGGCCTTGTCTGCGCCGAGACCGATGCGTGCGGCAACGGCGTTGGCGTAGACGAGGGGGAGTGCGCGCGAGACCGTCTGCTCGGCGCAGCCGTACGGGTAGCGGTCGAGCGCGGTCAGTAGGCCCGGCACGTCCATGATCGCGGCCGGTCCGACCGAGAGGTTGACGGTCGTGCGGTTCCTGATCAGGCCCGCGAGCAGGTCCTTCGAGAGCGTGAGCTTGCCGCCGTTGCCTGCGAGCTTCGCGACCGTCGTGCGCTTGATGTCGCCGGCGGGCGGCTTCACGTCGAGCGTCAGGCGGCGAGACAGCGAGAGGCCGTCGGGGCCTGCGACGCGGACGTCGTAGAGACGCAGGCCGACGTCGGTGGGCTTGAACGTGACCACCTGCGATTTGCGCTCGCCGTCCTTGAGATCGACGGCTTTCTCGGCAAGTGCGGTCTCGCCCTCGGTCTCGTCGATCAGCTTGGCGGTGTAGGTGCCGGCGGGTCCGTCGACGTTGTGCAGCGAGAGATCGACGCGGGCTTCGTCACCGAGCGTCAGGAAGCGCGGCGCGGATGCGGTCAGTGCGACAGAATCGCGGACGATGACGTCGCTCGTGCCGTGGCCGACCTTGTCCCTGGTCCAGGCGACCGCCATCACGCGCACGGTGCCGTTGAAGCTCGGCAGCGGGAAGCTCACGCTGGCCGTGCCGTCGGCGCCGACGGTGACGATGCCTGAATAATAGGACACGGTTTCCTCGACGGGCGGCGTACCCTGGAGGCCGGCGCCTCCCATGCCGTCGCCGCCGGAGCGCAGCTTGCCGCGCTCGGCGCGCATGCCGTCGATGAGGCGGCCGTAGAAGTCGCGTAGCTCGAGGGCGAGCTTGCGCTGGGCGTAGAAGTGCGCTTCTGGCGCGGGGACCTGGTAGCGTGTGAGGTTCAGGATGCCGACGTCGACGGCGGCAACCGTGACGCGGGCTTCCTCACCGGCTGCGAGGCCATCGATCTTGACGGGGATCACGAGATCGGAAGCGCTCTTGACCTTCTCTTCCGTGGCGACGCTGACCTTGAGCGTGCGGTTGGCCTGATCGACGCCGATCCAGCGGACGCCGATGGCGCGGCTCGGCATGCGTTTGGCGACCTCGTCCATCGGACGATAGAGCAGCGCGGTGGCGTAGGCGCCGGGGCCCCAGTCTTCGCCCACCGGAATGTCCACGTCGCCGCCGCCCTTCGGCAGATCGATTTCCTGGGCGGAGAGCAGCCCGCGGCCGAGCACGGTCACGAGCGCCTTTCCGCCCTGCTTGGCGGCGATGCGCAGCTTCGCGGTCTCGCCCGGTTTATAGGTGGCCTTGTCGAGTGCAACGTCGAGCATCTCGGGGCTTTCGGCGGTCTCGCCGCCCGTGTACCAGCCCGCGTTGAAGACGACGCTCGACAGCGTGCCGCCGGTTTCCGCGGAGCTTACCTCGAGGCGGTAGCGGCCGTAGTCGACGTCTGCCGAGATGGCGGCGGGCGTGTCGGCCGTGGCGTCGACCGCGCCGTTGGCGATCTTGCGCGTGATGGTCTGGCTCTCGTAGGTCCAGTAGCCGTCGCGGCGGTACCACTGCCACGACGTGTCGAGGCGGACGAGGTTCCAGTCGAGATGCGCAGGCGTAGGCTTGCCGTCGGCGTCGAGCAGGACGACCTGGAAGTTGGCCTTCTCGCCCTCGCCGAGTGCAGTCGTGTTGAACTGCGGTTTGATGCCGATCCGCGGCGCATCGAGACTCACGGGCAGCGTGATCGTGCGCTCGATGGTGCGGCCGCCGTCCTCGCGCAGGCGCACGATGACGTTGGCTTCGAGGGGCTTTGCCGTCTTGGTGACGGCTGGAAGGGTGATGGAGAGCGCGGCCTTGCCGTTGGAGTCGGTCAGCGGCAGGTTCTCGAGCGGCTGGCGCACGGGGCTCACGGTCTCCTCGTCCTCGCCGAAGCGATAGCCTTCGAAGCCTTCGAGGTCCTTGGCCGAGGGCTTGACGATGATGTCGCCTTCAAGCGCCATGTTCGCGGCGGGCGGGCCGTAAAGGAAGCGGCCGGCCACGTCGATGGTCTTGGTCTCCTCGGGCGCGAGCTTGCCGGTGCCTTCGGTCAGTGTCATGTCGAGGCGCTCGGGAACGTAGTCCTCGACCAGGAACGAGACCTGCGTGATGGGGTCGGCGTTCGGGTCGGCGTGCAGCTTGGCGCGCCAGGTGCCGGTCATGGCGCCGCCGCCGAGCGCGAGGTGAAGCGTGCGGCCGCCGATCTCGTTGTCGGTCAGCGCGTAGCGGCCGTGCTCGACACCATCGGGGCGGACGACGATCAGGGTCACGGGGAGCGTTGCGGCGGCGCCGGTCGCGTCGCGCACGAGGGCGGTGACGTTCACCTCCTCGCCGGGGCGATAGACACCGCGTTCCGTGTAGAGGTAGCCGTCGAGCGGGCCCGGCGCGTCGCGGCCCTTCACGCCGCGGTCGGAGAGGTCGAAGGCGTTGCTGGTAAGGTCGAGGAAGGCGTACTCGCCGGCGCCGTTCTCGGCGACGAGGATGGCGGGTGCGTTGCCGCCCTGGCCCTTGGACTGGCCGGGCTCGAAGCGCACGTAGCCGGTCTTGTCGGACTTGGCGGTGGCCAGGATCTCGTTGTTGCGGGCGACAAGGCGCACGCTCACGTCGGACACGGGCTCGGCGCTTGCGAGCGAGCGCACGAAGGCATGCACGCCATCGTCGCCGGAGAATGCCGTGAGGCCGAGGTCGGAGACGATGAACCACTGGGTCGCTTGCTCGCGCCAGCTTTCGTCGTCGCTCTGCTCGGCAGGACGCGCGATCATGGCGTAGGCGCCGGGTTTCAGCTCGCCGATGGCTTCGCTGACGGGGAAGGCGACTGTGACCTCGGCGTTGAGCTTGCTCTGCACCTCAAGCTCGCCCTTGTAGACCTCGCTGCCGGTGCGGCTCTTCAGCTCCTCGAGCTGATAGCCCTGAAGCTGGCGGTCGAGGTCGCCGTTGCCGAGCGCGTTGGCAAGGCTGCGGTCGCCGATGCGATAGACCTCGATATCGACCTTGCTCGTGTTGACGGCGACCAGCGGGATGCCGTTCTGGCCGCGCGTCGGCAGCACGTAGCTCTTGCCGGTGAAGTGCACCATGGGCTTGCGGTCGGGTACGTAGACGGCGAGCGTCACGGGATTGGCGAGGGGCTCGTTGACGTCGGAGGGAAGACCGGCGCGGATCTGGATCTCGTAGCGTTGGCCGTGCTCCACACCGTCGATGCAGAGCTGGCTGCCTTCGACGGAGACGGACTGCGGATCGCGACCGTTGACGGCGACGAACTTGGCGAACTCCGTCTGCCCGCGCGAGAGGTTCTCAGAGAACTGGACGCAGACGCGCGGTGTCGCGGCGTCGCCATCGGTCGAATAATCGGTCATGCGGAAGCCGTGCTCGGCGCGCAGCTTCTCGTAGGCGTCGCGCACGTCGGCGGCATCGACAAGTGCGAGGCTCGCCTTCATCGCGTCGATGGCAGGGCGCCAGTAGGAGCGACGCTGCATGGCTTCGCCGAGCACGGCGAGGGCGCGCGCCTTCATGGCGGGATCGCTAGAAAGCTTGTAGGCGCGGTAGGCGGCACCGGACGCGTTGACCGGGAGATCGTAGGTCTCGGACTTGTTCGGATCCGGCTTGATGGCGAGCAGCGCCTTGGCGAGGCCGATCCAGTTCTCCGGGCTCTTGCGGTCGGTGGCGACAGCGATGGCGAAGCTGCGCGAGGCTGCGCGCGGATCGGGGCCGAGCAAGCGTTCGGCCGCGAGCCTTACCTCGGCGGCTTTGCGGCCGTCGGGATTCCAGGTGTCGCGGATGTAGGTCTCGTAGCGCTCGGCGTCCTTCTCGACGCCCTTGTGAACGAAGGGACGTTCCTCGGCGCCGACTGCGGAACTCACCAGGAGGAAGATACCGATAAGGATGGATTGGAGCGCGCGCATCGCGGATCACCTTGGGCTGAAAGCGGACAGGCCGACGGCCAAATCTCGTTCGCGAACAATACCATTGGGTGGCCGGGCCGCGTGAAGCCCATCAGGGCCGAATGATCAAACGTTGGCGGCAAGCGTAAATTTACCGGCAAATTCCGTCCGATGCGGACGCTTCCCGAGGTGCGTGTTCCATGCGGAACTGACACGGGAGACGGCTTGAGTGGTGCGGCGCGTTTCTCGGGTCGGTACCGCGTATCGCCGGGAGTGGCATGACGAGCGCGTGGCTCGTTCGCGTGTCCGGTCGCGCGAACGCGAGATCCGTGACCCAGAGGGGTCACGGATGCGATGATCGTTCCAATACGAAGCGGATCAGTGGCGGATGGGAAGCAGGTGCGGCGTTGCCATCGCCTCGGCCCCTGCGATCAGCGAGGGATCGAACAGGCTCGCTTGACGGAGGCCCGTCCACCTGGGCTCGGCGGCGAGGCTTCCGGAGGGACCCGCAGCGCGCCAGATCTGCGCGAATGACCGGGCCGCATAGCTGGCGGTCACGGGGCTATCGGAATAGAGCTCGTAGGCGTCGCGCTTCAGGGGATCGCGCCGCATGCAGTCGCCGATCCAGGCCGTGACGCGATCGAGCACGAGCTGCTCGTGGGCGTCGAGGAGACGAAGATCGCTCACGAACCGGCATTCGGCGCCTTCAATCTTCTCTGTTCCCGTGCGACGGGCGAGCACCGCCTCGACACGGATGCCGGCTGCCGCAAGCTCCGGCGAAAGTTCATTCAGCGCGCGCGCCGCCGGGCTTTCGACAGAGAGTGCAAGCAGGCGATAGGTGATCATGCCGGGAGCCGCACCCGAGGCGCGATAGCTCTCCATGTGATTCCTGACAAACGCCTTGAGCCGCGCTTCCTTCTCCTCCTTTGCCATGACCTTCGGACGAGCGTTTGGGGCGAAGCGCATTCTTTTTTGTCCTTGAATGGGAACGGACCCAGGTCCAATCCCGTCGTGTAGTCGTGGCGCCATTTAGGCGACAAGACGGTTAAGCAAGTGTTTTCGTCGGGCGGTGCTTGGGCAGACCCATCGGCGCGCCGAGAGAAGGCGTCCGGCACTCGCGGCAGCGTCTTTTCCTAAGGAATTGCTCTAAATTTCGTCTGCAAGCGGTTCATTGCTCTTCATAACTTCCGTGTCGCCATTCGCCAAACGGGCATGGTCTTCCCGGTACGAACCTTGGCCGTCGGCTGCGGCTTGCGGCAGGTGGCCGACAGAATTTTTTTCGATGCCGGGATCGATGCCGCTCAAGGCGCGGCTCAGGCGGTCGACCAAGTTGTCAGGCGCCTCGGCGTCGGGTGGAACGGTGGGTGTGACGGTATCGAGCTCGTCGTCGACATCCATGTCAGCGTTGAGCTCGGCCTCGGCGCTTTGCGCGTAGGGTCCGAAGACCTCGGATGGAAGGGCGCCGGGCAGCCCATAGCGGGCGCGCGATCGCATGCGTCGTGCCGGCGTGTGTTGAGTCCGCGATGGGCTTGCGAACCCTACAGTACGCTCCGGCTCGGATGCCGGTGTGGAATAAGGAGGCTCTGGATTACGCGTCCCCGTCAGCGGGACGGGATCGAATAGAGGCTCAAGCCGATCGAACGGATCGTGAGCGATACGGCTGCGATGTGCCTCGGTTCGCAGACCAAGCCTGAAGGGGCGCGCAAGCAAGCTGCGCAAACGCCCCGTATCCGGTGCGTGTACCATGGGTGCCGACCTGTTCCAGAGACCGGCAGGAGCATCTTGTAGGAATGCGCTCTCTGCACGTGTCTTACGCGAAAGTGCCGATCAGCCCCCGGCATCTCGTGATCAGGGATATGACTAATCCCGGTTTTTGTCGCGAGTACGGCCGCGCGGTGTCGGAATCAGCGCGGGGACAGGTCTGCGAGGCAGCGATCAGGTGCCGCCGCGCTCGCCCCGCCCGAGCCGCGAATGGTTCGGATCGCGCTCCTTGGGGGTGGCTTCACCACGTAGTCGTCGGCGCCGGCCGAGAGGCCGCAGATGCGGTTGCTTTCCTCGCGCGCGCATGCGTAGAGCCGCCATCACATGGCGCAGGTCGTCGGCGAGCGGCGGATCGCGGCGTTCCAGCGCATCGAACGATTGGCCGAGAATGTGCTCGGCCAGCCGACCCATCCGAGCGATCTTCCGGCTGCCCGACACTGTGGATTGATGACAGCATAATATATTGAAATATAATAATAAATATTTGACCTCGCGTATGGGACGGCTTTCATGCGCCGCCTTCCGGCGGATCGGGCTTTTCCCGGTGTGCTTTCCGCGCTCGGCTGCAATGCATTGCGCTGCGGGCGCGGTGCTTGTCGTTGACAGGCTCCAATCCCGGTTCCATGAAACGTGACGCTCGATTTTTTACCTTCTTGCCACTTGGAACGACGGCGCTCCGGCCTCGGCAGCGCCTCAGGAGGATCCGGCTCCATGGTTCAGCTCACGCTTCCCAAGAACTCGAAAATCACGGCGGGCAAGACCTGGAACGCCCCCGACATCAAGGGAACGTGGCGCGAATTCCGCATCTATCGCTGGAACCCCGACGACGAAGAGAACCCCCGCATCGACACCTATTGGGTGGATACAGAGCAGTGCGGGCCCATGGTGCTCGACGCGCTCATCAAGATCAA
>CAZDUD010000031.1:25608-34804 GCA_964508485.1 uncultured Hyphomicrobium sp.
GACGCTGACATTCCGCCGGTCCTGCCGCGAAGGGATCTGCGGGTCCTGCGCCATGAACATCGACGGCACCAACGATCTCGCGTGCCTCAAGGGACTCGACGAGGTCAAAGGGCCGGTCAAAATCTATCCCTTGCCACACATGAAAGTGGTCAAGGACCTCGTGCCCGATCTCACGAACTTCTATGCGCAGCACCGTTCGATCGAGCCCTGGCTCAAAACGGAAACGGCGACGCCACCCAAGGAATGGACGCAGTCCCGCGACGACCGCGCCAAGCTCGACGGGCTCTATGAGTGCATCCTGTGCGCCTGCTGCTCGACCTCGTGCCCCAGCTACTGGTGGAACTCCGACCGATATCTCGGACCTGCGGCCCTGCTGCAGGCCTACCGTTGGGTCATCGACAGCCGCGACGAGGCAACGGGAGAGCGTCTCGACAACCTCGAGGATCCGTTCCGGCTCTATCGCTGTCACACGATCATGAATTGCGCCAAGGCCTGCCCCAAGGGGCTGAGCCCGGCCAAGGCGATCGCGGAGCTCAAGAAGCTCATGGTGCAGCGGCGGGTCTGAGAGCGTCGAGGCTTTTCGTTTCGCGAGGCACGTCGGCGTCCGGCTGCGTTCCAACGGGAAAGGGATTTCCGTGCTCGACCATATCGGCCTTCCAGTGTCCGACTACGCCCGCTCGAGAACCTTTTACGCAGCCGTGCTCGAGACGCTCGGTATCCGCCTCCTGATGGAACGGGATCTTTCGGACGATGACGGACCGGCCGGCTATGCCGGTTTCGGCGTCGAGCGCCCGCAGTTCTGGATCGGGACGGGAAAGCCGTTCACGGGCCGTCTGCACGTCGCCTTCGCGGCGAAAGACCGGGCTCAGGTGCGGGCATTTTACGATGCGGCGCTCGCGGCGGGCGCCCTGGACAACGGTCCTCCCGGCCTCCGGCCGCACTATCACGCCAATTATTATGGGGCTTTCGTGCTCGATCCGGACGGACACAACGTCGAAGCGGTGACGCATTTGCCGGAAGATTGACCAGCTTTTCGGGGCGGAATGGATTTCGCCGCCCATTTCGAGTTCCAGAAACAACAAGACCGATGGCGCGTCTCGCTGCCATCGGTCTTCAAGCTGGAATTCCTTCCAAGAAACCCCGCCGGTTCCCGCCCTGTTGCCCAGACAGGAGCGGGTAGGCGGATGCGCGACTTAGGCCGCGCGGCGCTTCTTGGCAGCCGTCTTGCGAGCGGCGGGCTTGCGAGCAGCCGTCTTGCGGGCGGCGGGCTTGCGAGCAGCCTTACGAGCAGCCGGCTTCTTCGCAGCCTTGCGAGCCGGAGCCTTCTTCACAGTCTTAGCCATAGTAGTCTCTCCCTCTAAGTCCGAATCATTTCGGAACAAAAAAATCATGAGCAAGTTCGATGATTTTGTTGACATGCAAAATGAATTCGACTCGTCGATTTTCTCTCAATCGCTGAAAAGTGTTGCGTGAAGTCAACAATTTCGTCCGTTTTCAAGACTCTACGACGGTAGTCTCGACTCCATCTCAGTGTCGCGTGACGGAAATGGAAACGAAGAAACAGTCTCTCGCACCGCGAAATGGAGTCGGAATACGGACGTGGGGAGATGCGTGCGGCGCGCTTACGCCGCTTTCACGACGCGACGCTGCAGATCGAGGACCGCCATCATGAAGCCGACGCGGTCCTCCACAGCCTCGGCCAGAAGCGAGAAGTAGTTCGGCTCCTCGGGTACGATCTCGCCGATAACCTCGCCCATCTCGAAGCGCAGATCCGCATCGTGCTTGCGCGCGATGGCCTGCATCCTTCCGTTTGAAGCGAGGCAGCTCATATAGAGGAGGTTGACGCCGCGGTTTCGCGCTGCGCGAATGACGCGGCCCATGAGCTCGGTGCCTAGCCCGTGGTCCTGGTAGGCCGTCTCGACGGAAAATGCAGCTTCGGCCTCACGGCCCCAGGTGTTGCCAAGCTTCTTCAGCTCAGCGGCCGCGCGCACCTCGCCGTCTTCGATATAGGCGAACACGGTCGAGCCGGCGTCGGTCATGTGCCGCGCATAGTCCTCGATAAAGGAATCCGAGACGCCGTGCGCGAACCGCATGGCGCGGCTCGTCTTGTCCAAACGCATCAGGTGGTCACGGAACAGGTGCTGTTCCTGCGGCCAAAGCTTGCGGAATATGCCGCCCGCATGCGCATACTCACTCATTCGATCGACCCTCCATGTCTGGATCGCCGGGACGACGTCAGGGCTGCCACTCTCGATGCCCTTTCGCTTTCCACCGCGATCCGGCGCTTCCTGGGATCCCTGGTGCGCCGCCCTCGATATAGGTCGCCTTGTGCGCCGCACAATGCGCCAAATAAGTGGCCGCGGGAACGGTGTTTTGTCGCTTCTTGCGGAGCTGTGGGCTTTTTGCCTACGTTGCATCGCAAAAAACGCGGAGCAGGGTTGTGCTCAGCGCAGGGAACCTTGACGACGGCGGGCGCGCTCTCCGCGGTTGCCATCGCAATGTGCCCGAATTTCTGTCACTTTCAGGTTGCAGGCGCTTTGGGGCGGGCATGGCGGCGGACTCAGTTCTGGACCATTACGAACGGCGGGCGCGGCTCGGCGAAATCGAGCCGGACGACGCGCAACGCGATGCGGCGCGCTGGCTTGACCGCTTGATGCTCGAGCTTGCCGGCTGGAGGCAGGCGGGGCGGAACGGGGTTCTTGGATCCCTCTTTCGCGTACGGGTTTCGCCACCGCGCGGCGTCTATCTCCATGGTGCGGTCGGGCGCGGCAAGACGATGCTCATGGATCTCTTCTTTGAGCTTTGCTCTTTCGCGCCCAAGCGCCGGTTGCATTTCCATGCGTTCATGAGCGAGGTGCACGAGCGCATCCAGCGAGGGCGCGCGACGACGGACGGCGATCCGATCCCGTTCGTGGCTGCCGAGATCGCGGCCGAAGCGCAGCTCCTGTGCTTCGACGAGCTGACGATCACCGACATCGCGGATGCGATGATCCTGGCGCGCTTGTTCAAGGCGCTGTTCGCGCGGGACGTGGTGGTGGTTGCAACCTCGAATGCGGCTCCCGAGCGTCTCTACTGGAACGGGCTCAACCGACAGCTCTTCCTGCCGTTCATTGCGCTGGTCGAGAGCCACATGAACGTGGTCGAGCTCAAGGCTGCGAAGGACTTCCGCCTCGACAAGCTTGTGGGACGGCCGCTCTATTTCACGCCGTGCGATGCCCGCGCGGCGCAGGGGCTCGAGGAGCACTGGGAGCGGCTCACGGGGCACCACCCCGGCGCCCCGGGCGTACTCGAGGTCAAAGGGCGGAAGGTGGCCGTGCCGCTGGCGTCGATGGGCGTTGCGCGTTTCACCTTTCGCGATCTCTGCGAGGCTCCGCTCGGGGCGCTCGACTACCTCGAGATCGCGCGTGCCTTCCATACCATCGTGCTCGAAGGCATTCCGGTGCTCACACCCGACCGGCGCAACGAGGCGCGCCGCCTCATCCATCTCATCGACACGCTCTACGACAACCGGAACTGCCTCATCGTCTCGGCGGAGGCCGAGCCCGACCGGCTTTACCCGAAAGGAGACGGGGCGGCCCTCTTCGAGCGGACCGCGTCGCGGCTCATGGAAATGCGCAGTGAGGCCTATCTGGCGCGGAACAGGAGCCCTCTGGCTGCCGATTGATCCTATCGGCCCGGTTTGGGGCAGCGTTCTGCCTTGTTTCTTCGCAGGGTATCCCTCCGACTTCCGTTGGACTTGAGCCCCTATCCGTTTCGTCCTACCAAGGCGCAGCTTCCTCGCGCCGGAGGTGAGCCGGCTACGGAGCCTTCGGGATCAGCCTCACCCAGAAACGCACGTTCAAACAACAATCCTCACACATCACCGGGCCCGGATCCGGGCCACAGCCTCCAGGGAGAATGGTTTCATGGCGCGGACGAAGATCGCGTTGATCGGCGGCGGAATGATCGGCGGCACGCTGGCTCACCTCATCGGTCTCAAGGAGCTCGGCGACGTCGCCTTGTTCGATATCGCGGAGGGCCTGCCCCAGGGCAAGGCGCTCGACATCGCCCAGTCCGGCGCCGTCGAGGGGTTCGATTGCACCCTCAAGGGCACCAACGCGTATGCCGACATCGAAGGGGCGAGCGTGTGCATCGTCACCGCCGGCGTGCCGCGCAAGCCCGGCATGAGCCGTGACGACCTGATCGGGATCAATCTCAAGGTCATGGAGCAGGTCGGTGCGGGCATCCGCAAGTATGCGCCCAACGCCTTCGTGATCTGCATCACCAACCCGCTCGACGCCATGGTATGGGCGCTGCAGCGGGCTTCGGGACTGCCGCGCAATATGGTGGTCGGCATGGCCGGCGTATTGGATACCGCGCGCTTCCGGCACTTCCTCGCCGAGGAGTTCCGGGTCTCGGTCGAGGATGTGTCGGCATTCGTGCTCGGCGGCCATGGCGACGACATGGTGCCGCTGGTGCGGTATTCCTCCGTTGGCGGCATTCCACTGCCGGACCTCGTGCGGATGGGTTGGATCCGTCAGGAGCGCCTGGACCAGATCGTCGACCGCACGCGCAAGGGGGGCGGCGAGATCGTCGCCCTGCTCAAGACGGGCTCGGCCTACTACGCGCCGGCCGCCTCGGCGATTGCCATGGCCGAAAGCTTCCTCAAGGACAAAAAACGTGTGCTGCCATGCGCCGCGTACCTCAACGGGGAATACGGTGTTAAGGGACTGTACGTGGGCGTGCCTACGATCATCGGCGAGGGCGGGACGGAGCGCGTGGTCGAGATCGACCTCAACTCCGCAGAGCGCTCCATGCTCATGAAGTCGATCGAATCCGTGAAGGGTCTGGTCGACGCCTGCATCAAGATCAACCCGCAGCTCGGCGCCTGACGGCGCCCGGTCTGCACCAGCCGACGCGGGGTACGGACGGGTTTCTCTATACAGTGCGGCCTCCCCCGGGCCGCATGCCCATCTGTGCCGCGCCCCCATCTTTCGTTTCCTTGAGGGATCACGCGGAACCATGAATATTCACGAGCATCAGGCCAAGGATCTTTTGAGGCAGTACGGTGTGCCGACCTCGGGGGGCGGCGTGGCGTTTACGCCGGAGGATGCCGAAAAGGTAGCCGCCGGCATCGAGACCGAAGTCCGGGTCGTCAAGGCGCAGATCCACGCGGGCGGCCGCGGCAAGGGCCGCTTCAAGGAGGCGGAGGCAGGCGAGCAGGGCGGCGTGCGCTTTGCCAAGTCGCCCGCGGAAGCCAAGGCGCTCGCGGCCCAGATGCTCGGCAAGACGCTCGTTACGGTGCAGACGGGACCGGCGGGCCGTGTCGTGCGGCGGATCTACATCACGGAGGCCGCCAGCATCGGGCGGGAACTCTACCTCTCGGCGCTGGTCGACCGCGCAAGCTCACGCATCGCCTTCATTGCCTCCACCGAAGGCGGCATGGACATCGAGAAGGTGGCGCACGAGACGCCGGACAAGATCCTGACGCTCACCGTCGATCCGGCCACTGGATTGCAGCCGTTCCACTCGCGCAAGATCGCCTTCGCACTCGGGCTCAAGGGCGAGCAGATCAAGGAGTGCGCGAAGATGATCGCCGGCCTTTACCGGCTGCTCAACGACAAGGACGTGAGCCTGCTCGAAATCAATCCGCTGATCGTGACCACGGACGGGCATCTCTCGGCGCTCGACGCCAAGATCTCGTTCGACGGCAACGCGCTCTTCCGCCATCCGGACATCGTGGCACTCCGCGACGAGACCGAGGAAGATCCGATGGAGATCGAGGCGGCCAAGTACGAGCTCAGCTACATCAAGCTCGACGGCTCGATCGGATGCATGGTCAACGGCGCGGGCCTCGCCATGGCGACGATGGACATCATCAAGCTTTACGGCGCCGAGCCTGCGAACTTCCTCGACGTGGGAGGCGGCGCGTCGAAGGAAAAAGTGCAGGCGGCGTTCAAGATCATCCTGTCCGACCCCTCCGTGCGCGGAATCCTGGTCAATATCTTCGGCGGTATCATGCGTTGCGACATTATCGCGGAGGGCATTGTCGCCGCGGCCCGCGAGATGGCCATCACCGTGCCGCTGGTTGTGCGGCTCGAGGGGACCAACGTCGATCTCGGCAAGGAGATCCTCGCCAAGAGCGGTCTTGCGATCGTGCCGGCCGATGACCTTGCCGATGCCGCCGCCAAGATCACGTCCGCAATCAAGGCCGCCGCCTGAATCGGCGGCGACTTCCGCTTTCCATTTCGAATTGCCGCGATAAGAGACACAACACATGGCCATTCTCGTCGACGCGTCCACGGTTACGATCTGCCAGGGCCTCACCGGCAGCCAGGGGACGTTCCACACCAAGCAGGCGCGCAGCTACGGCACCAAGGTTGCGGGCGGCGTCACGCCAGGCAAGGGCGGCACCAAGCCTACCGATGCCGAGCTTGCCGACCTGCCGCTGTTCAACACCGTGATCGAAGCCAAGGCCAAGACGGGCGCCACGGCGACGGCGATCTACGTGCCGCCGCCGTTCGCGGCGGACGCCATTCTGGAGGCCATCGACGCCGAGATGCCGCTGATCGTCTGCATCACGGAAGGCATTCCGGTGCTCGACATGGTCCGCGTGAAGCGCGCGCTCGCCGGCTCCAAGTCGCGGCTGATCGGACCCAACTGCCCCGGCGTGTTGACGCCCAAGGCGTGCAAGATCGGCATCATGCCCGGCAATATCTTCAAGAAGGGGACGGTCGGGATCGTCTCGCGCTCGGGAACGCTTACCTATGAGGCCGTGAAGCAGACCACGGATGCCGGGCTCGGCCAGTCGACGGCGGTCGGCATCGGCGGCGATCCCGTCAAAGGCACGGAGTTCATCGACGTGCTCGAGCTGTTCCTATCCGACCCCGATACGCATTCGGTCATCATGATCGGCGAGATCGGCGGCTCCGCCGAGGAGGAGGCTGCCGCGTTTTTGATCAGCGAGGCCAAGAAGGGCCGCAAGAAGCCGATGGCCGGGTTCATCGCCGGCATGACGGCGCCTCCGGGCCGCCGCATGGGGCACGCGGGCGCCATCATCTCGGGCGGCCAGGGCAGGGCAGAGGATAAGGTCGAGGCCATGCGCCGTGCCGGCATCGCCATTGCCGACAGCCCCGCTTCGCTGGGGACGACTTTGACCAAAGTTCTTAAGGGGTGACCAAAGTTCTAATGGGGTAATTTATCTCTCTATATATAAGCGTGTCATCCTTGACGCGGAGAATTGCCTAAATAGGGGGAGATGGTCATCTCATCTCCGGCGTCGCGCCGGGAGCTAATGCGGGGTCGCACATGTCACGACAGGCGCTCAACGAGCAGTTTCTTCGCACATCGTTTTTGAACGGCGTCAACGCGCCTTACATCGAAGAGCTACAAAGCCAGTACGAGAAAAATCCGGGCTCGGTCAGCGACGAATGGCGGCTCTTTTTCGAGAGCATGCGCGACGGGCCGGGCCATCCTTCCTCCGAGAACGGACAGGGCGGGAACGGAGGAGCGCTCGAGCCGTCGTGGGCGCAACCGCTCTCTCAACTGCAGGATGCGCCCACCGAACTCGTGTCGGCACTGACCGGCGACTACGGCGACGTCGAGCGCGGTCTCCGCGACAAGCTCCAGGCGAAGGCCTACAGCAGTGGCTTCGAGCTGTCCCCGGCGGCGTCGCTGCGCGCCATCCAGGACAGCGTGCGCGCGATCATGCTCATCCGCGCCTATCGCGTCATGGGCCACTTCGCGGCCGATCTCGATCCACTGGGACTTGCCGAGCGCAAGGTGCACAAGGAGCTCAAGCCCGAGACCTACGGCTTCACGGACGCGGATCTCGATCGCCCGATCTTCATGGATCGCTATTTGGGGCTCGATACCGCTACGATCCGGCAGGTGCTGCGTATTCTGCGGCGCACCTACTGCCGCAAGATCGGCTACCAGTTCATGCACATCACGTCGCCGGCGCAGAAGTCGTGGATCCAGCACCGCATCGAGGGCGACGAGAAGGACATCCGCTTCACGGAGATGGGCAAGAAAGCCATTCTCCGGAAGCTCATCGAAGCGGAGATGTTCGAGCGTTTCGCCGACGTGAAGTACACCGGCACCAAGCGCTTCGGCCTCGACGGCGGCGAAGCCATAATCCCGGCGCTCGAGCAGATCATCAAGCGCGGCGGACAGCTCGGCGTGCGCGAGATCGTGATCGGCATGGCGCACCGCGGGCGTCTCAACGTTCTCTCGAACGTGATGGCGAAGCCATTTCGCGCCATCTTCAACGAGTTCAAGGGCGGCTCCTGGAAGCCGGATGACGTCGAGGGATCGGGCGACGTCAAGTATCACCTCGGTGCGTCGTCCGATCGCCAGTTCGACGGCAACAACGTGCATCTGTCGCTTACCGCCAACCCGTCGCATCTCGAGATCGTCGACCCCGTCGTGCTCGGCAAGGTGCGCGCGAAGCAGGATCAGCTCCATTGCGAGCCGGGAGAACGCACGCCGGTGCTGCCACTGCTGCTCCACGGAGATGCGGCGTTTGCCGGACAGGGCGTCGTCGCGGAATGCTTCGGGCTCTCGGGCCTCAAGGGGCACCGTACCGGCGGCTCTATCCACTTCATCATCAACAACCAGATCGGCTTCACCACCAATCCGCGCCATTCGCGCTCGTCGCCCTACTGCTCGGACGTGGCGCGGATGATCGAGGCGCCGATCTTCCACGTGAACGGCGACGACCCGGAGTCGGTGGTGCATGTCGCCAAGATCGCCACCGAGTTCCGGCAGAAGTTCCAGAAGCCGGTCGTCATCGACATGTTCTGCTACCGCCGCTTCGGTCACAATGAGGCCGACGAGCCGGCATTCACGCAGCCCATCATGTACGATCGCATCCGCAAGCATCCGTCGGTCGTGAACATCTACGGGGAGCAGCTCGTCGAGGAGGGCGTCGTCACGGCAGATGGCGTCGAGGCCATGAAGGGCGAGTTCCGCTCGTTCCTCGATGCGGAGCTTGCGGCGGCGGACTCGTTCAAGCCCAACAAGGCAGATTGGCTCGATGGCCGCTGGAGCGGCGTCGGCCTGGCGGACGGCGACGAGCGGCGCGGCGAAACCGGTGTTTCGCTCGAGACGCTGCGCGAGATCGGCCGCGACATCACGACGATCCCGGCCGACTTTCACGCGCACAAGACCATCGTCAGGCTGCTCGAGCGGCGCCGCGAGATGGTGACGAAGGGCG
>CAZDUD010000032.1:0-944 GCA_964508485.1 uncultured Hyphomicrobium sp.
CGAGCAGGGCGTCGCCCACTGGCCGCGCGGCCAGCCCAACCGGGCGGCGCTGGCACGCTACCTTGCGCTCGGGTCCGCGCCTGAGGACGGCGTCGCGCCGATGGTCGCCACGCGCTACCTGTTCCCGTCCCGCGCGGAGGGCGGCCATCTGACGCGACAACGTTTCGCTCAGGATCTCAAGGAGACGGCCCTTGCCGCCGGGCTCGACCCGGAGCGGGTCTCGCCGCATGTGCTGCGGCATGCGTTCGCGAGCCACCTGCTCGACCGGGGCGCCGACCTCAGGAGCGTGCAGAGCCTCCTCGGGCACGCCGACATCTCGACCACCGAGATCTACACCCACGTGCTCGAGGAGCGCCTAAAACGTCTCGTCACCGAGCATCATCCGCTGGCGAAAAAAGGCCTTTAGGCGCCGGATTCGCCTGTCCCCACCGGGGCGCGTTTACGAAAATCCAGGGGGGTGTTGACAGTAATTCCGGGAAACGGTCAACGTGCGCCCGGTTTTCCCGATATACCCGATATACCCTGTCGGACACCCGCGCACTTGCTGCCCGCATGAGGCCCCCTTGGAACCCACGAAACCCGACCGCCCGATTGCCGTTCGCACCTATCTCGATTTCGAGAAGCCGATCGCCGAGCTCGAAAGCAAAGTCTCGGAGCTCAAGGCGCTCGAGGGCGACGAGGGCGTGTCGATCTCGGATGAGATCAAGAAGCTCGAGCAGAAGGCCAAGGCCGCCCTCGTCGACACCTACGGCAAGCTCACGCCGTGGCAGAAAACGCAGGTGGCGCGTCATCCGGACCGGCCGCATTTCCTCGACTACATCTCGCTCCTGATCGAGGATTTCACGCCGCTCGCCGGCGACCGCTATTTCGCCGAGGACGAAGCCGTGATGGGCGGCCTCGGGCGCTTCCGCGGGCGCGCCGTGGTCATCATCGGGCACGAGAAG
>CAZDUD010000032.1:954-33770 GCA_964508485.1 uncultured Hyphomicrobium sp.
GGGCTCGGATACGGAAGGACGCATCCGCCACAACTTCGGCATGGCGCGGCCCGAGGGCTATCGCAAGGCCGTCCGCCTCATGGAGATGGCCGACAAGTTCAACCTTCCCGTGATCACGCTCGTCGACACGGCGGGTGCCTACCCAGGCATCGGCGCCGAGGAGCGCGGACAGGCCGAGGCCATCGCGCGCTCGACCGACAAGTGTCTCGAGATCGGCGTGCCGATCATTGCCGTCGTTATCGGCGAGGGCGGATCAGGCGGCGCCATCGCCATCGCGGCGGCCAACAAGATCCTGATGCTCGAGCATTCGATCTATACGGTCGCCTCGCCGGAAGCGGCCGCCTCGATCCTGTGGCGCGATTCGTCCAAGGCCATCGACGCGGCCACCAACATGAAGATCACCGCCCAGGATCTCGACACCCTCGGCGTCATCGACGTCATTATTCGGGAACCTGTGGGCGGCGCGCATCGCGATCGGGCGCTCGCCATCCAGACCGCCGGGGATGCCATCGCCAAGGCGCTGGCGGAGTTCGACGGCAAAACTCCTGCCGAAATCAGGAACTTGCGCCACGAGCGCTTCCTCGGCATCGGGCGCCAGTTGTAGCGGCGAACCGGGGTGGCCGCATCGAGGCCGTATTTGCCGGGCACCTTGACAATCGCGCTCCAGCATTGAAAACTTTGAGAAATCCGTAACATTAATGAAATATTTACGGTTACGGTCGGATGGTCGTCGTATGCGCCAGGGGGAATGCGTGTGCGTCTAAAAATCCTCGCTGAGAGGCTCATGTCCCGTCTCAAGCTCGTGCTTACGGCCGGGCTCGCGGCTGCTGTGCTCGCGGGCTGCTCGAGCGCGCCCGCGCTTCTGCCGCCGTCCGAGCAGCCGCTCACCGCGGAGACCGTCTCTTTGCTCGGCAAGAAGGGCATGAGCACGGCGGCGCCGATCTTCGTGCGCATCTTCAAGGAAGAGTCGGAGCTCGAGGTCTGGAAGATGCGCGACGACGGGCGCTTCTACCATTTCAAGACCTACCCGATCTGCAACTGGTCCGGAGAGCTTGGCCCCAAAGAGGCGCAAGGCGACAAGCAGGCGCCCGAGGGCTTCTACACGATCTCCCAGAACCAGATGAACCCCAACTCGAAGTTCTATCTGGCCTTCAACCTCGGCTATCCCAACGCCTATGACCGTTCGCTCGGGCGCACGGGCGAAGCGCTGATGGTGCACGGCAAGTGCAAGTCGGCCGGGTGCTATGCGATGACGGACGCGCTCGCCGAGGAGATCTACGCGCTCGCGCGCGATGCGTTCCGCAGCGGGCAGACGAGCTTCGAGGTGCATGCGTTTCCGTTCCGCATGACGCAGGAGAAGCTCGACCGCTTCAAGACACACAAGTGGTATGCCTTCTGGAGGACGCTCAAGGAGGGCTACGACTTCTTTGAGGCCAACCGCATTCCGCCGGCTGTTGCCGTGTGCGAGCGCCGCTACATGGTCAATGCCGTGCTGACGGCGCCCCAGGCGATCGACCCCAACGGTCGTTGTCCGCGCTTCCTCAGGCCGCAGCTGCAGCCCTTCTCGCCGCGCCCCGCCGAGTGGCAGCTCGCCTCGGAGCGGTTGACGGTGCCGGGGCCGAAGACGCGCGACGCGGCGGAGGTCGCAACCACGACGGCGAACGCACAAGGCACGTTCGCTGCCACGGGCTCCATCCCGACGTCGCTCGGCATGCCGCCCGGCGCTTCGGGGCTCGGCTTCAATCAATAGCGCCCGCGGTGACGCCCTGCGGCGCCAACAGCGAGTACCGCGCATGGTCGCCCGTGTGCTTCGCACGCTTGTCCTGATCGCCATCGCCGTGCCGGTCTCGGCGGCGATCTTCGCGTTCGCGCTGCCGATCGAGGCCGAGCGCGTTTGGATCGGCATCGAGCGGCATTGGCGCTCGGCGTTCGCAAAAAACGGCCTGTCGCTTCCAGGTACGCCCGATCTCGCCGACCTCGACGGGCGGCTTGCCGCGCAGGGACTTCGTGCGGGCAATCCGATCTTCATGCGCATCTTCAAGCGCGAGTTCGAGCTTGAGCTCTGGATGCAGAAGGACGGGCGCTTCCAGCGCTTCGCAACCTACCCGATCTGCAAGTGGTCGGGAGAGCTAGGGCCGAAGCTCAAGCAGGGCGACCGGCAGGCGCCGGAGGGCTTCTATACGGTCGACCAGAAGGCGCTCAATCCCAACAGCTCCTGGCATCGCTCCTTCAACCTCGGCTTCCCCAACGTCTTCGACCGTGCGCACGGGCGCACGGGATCGCTGCTCATGGTGCATGGCGGCTGCGGCTCGATCGGCTGCTATGCGATGACCAATCCGGTGATCGAAGAGATCTGGCGGCTCGTCACGGCCGCCCTCAACGGCGGCCAGAAGCGGTTCCAGGTGCAGGTGCTGCCGTTCCGTATGACGGAGCGCAATCTCGCCAGATACGACAGCTCTCCGCTTTCCGCGTTCTGGACGAGCCTCAAGCCCGGCTACGATCTGTTCGATGCGAGCCACGTTCCGCCGAAGGTATCCGTCTGCGGCAAGCGCTACGCCTTCGCCCCAGGCGGCAACGGCTACGACGGCGGCGCTCCCATCGAAGCCGGATGCCCAGCCGACACGGCGACGGCGCACTAGGTACTTGCGTTTCCCCGCTTTCCACAGGTTGCTGTGGCGCGCCGGCTGCGCCCGCAAGGCGGAATTACCGATAAATCAACCGCGGGGTTTCGTCCTTTGCCGCGCCGTGCTTTCAATTGGCCGACGGTTTTTCCGGCGTGGTGGTGCGGCATGTCTGGCGTGATGCTGGAATGGGGGCGGGTTGCGGCCCGGTCGGCGGTGAGCGCCGGCCTCGCGGTTGCGCTTCTTGCCACTGCAACACCCGAGGCCGCCGCCATCACCATCGAGCTCAAGGATGTGGCGGCCGACCGCATCGAGCGGCAGCGAGCCAATGCCGAAGGACGCCTCCCGCTCGCCAAGACGCCCGATGTCGGGCTGCTCGCCGATCGTCTGGCAGAAGCAGGCGTCAAGTCCGGTGCGCCGATGCTGATGCGCATCTTCAAGGAGACGAGCGAGCTTGAGATCTGGCTCGAGAAGGGCGACCGCTTCGCGCTCTTCGCCACCTACCCGATCTGTCATTGGTCCGGCACGCTCGGCCCCAAGCTGCGCGAGGGCGACAAACAGACGCCCGAAGGCTTCTACACGATCAACAACCGGCAAATGCGCCACTTCGGCCGCTGGACGCGCGCCATCAACCTCGGCTTTCCGAATGCATATGACCGCGCGCACAAGCGCGACGGCTCCTACATCCTCATGCACGGCGGTTGCTCGTCGGTCGGCTGCTTCGCCATGACCAATCCAGTGATCGGCGAGATTTACGGCCTCGCCAACGCGGCGATCAAGAACGGGCAGCGTCACGTGCCCGTGCACGTCTTCCCGTTCCGCATGACGGACGAAACGCTCACCACGCACACGGAAAGCCCATGGTACGGCTTCTGGTCGACGCTGCAGGAGGGGTACAATTCCTTCGCGCGCACCGGGCGCCCACCGCGCATCAGCGTCTGCGAAGGACAATACCGCGTTCAGGACGCGCTGCCGAAGTCCGCCGATGCGGCCGAGGAGGCATCGGCATCAACCGATCCGAAACGCCGGCGCGGCAAGTCGCGCAGCGACATGATGCTCGGCGCCATCCGCGAGGGGTGCCCGGCGCCGGTCGTGGTCACGGCCGATGGGAAGGGCGCGGCGCCCAGCGCGACATCCGAGCGCACACGCTAGGTCAGCGTTAGCGTTGAGCCTGCCGCGCGCTTGCTGCCCGCGCTTGACGCGTGGCATACACCCCTTGTTTCAGGAACAATCATCGAGAGAGCGTGCATCCATGTGGGACTCGTTGACGGAGAAGACCGAGAAGGCCTTGGAGACGCTGATCTTCGCTGCCCGCTGGATCCTGGCGCCGTTCTATCTCGGGCTCGCCCTCTCGCTCGTCGTGCTGCTCATCAAGTTCGCTGGAGAGCTGTTCCACATCGCAACGCATGCGTTCACCGCAACAGAGAGCGAGGTCATCCTCGGCGTGCTGGCGCTCGTGGATCTCACGCTCACCGGCTCGTTGCTCGTCATCGTCATCTTCTCGGGCTACGAGAACTTCGTCTCGAAGATCGATCATAGCGGCCACAGGGATTGGCCGGAGTGGATGGGCACGATTGACTTCTCCGGGCTCAAGCTCAAGCTGCTCTCCTCCATCGTCGCGATCTCGGCGATCCAGCTCTTGAAGCAGTTCATGTCGATCCAGAACGTCTCGGAGCGCGAGATCTTCTGGCTGGTCGTCATCCACGTGGTGTTTGTGGTGTCGAGCGTGCTGCTGGCGCTCTCCGACCGCATCTCTGGACACAGCGGCGGCCATGGCTCCGCCAGCGCGACCAAGGCGCCCGCGGGCGACAAGCACTGACGCTATTACGCCAAAAACCTACGCGACGCGTTTCGGCTTGGGCTTGCGTTTGCCGATGAATGCCAACAGGTCGTCCTGCGGACGAGCCTTGCTGAACAGGAAGCCCTGGCCCTGCTCGCAGCCGATGCTGCGCAGGCAAGCCAGCTCCTCGCCCGTCTCGATTCCTTCGGCGGTGATCGTCTTGCCGAGCGTCTCGCCGAGACCGACGATGGCGTGGACAACGGCCTGCTGCTCGACGTTGCCTTCGATGCCGCGGATGAACGAGCGGTCGATCTTGATCTTGTCGAAAGGGAAGCTGCAGAGGTAGCCAAGCGACGAATAGCCGGTGCCGAAATCGTCCATGGCGATGCGCGCGCCGAGCTTGCGCAGCTCGGCAAGCGTGTCCAGAACCAAGTTCGAGCGATCGAGGAAAAGGCTCTCGGTGATCTCGAGCTCGAGGCGCTCCGGTGCGAGGCCGGTGCTCATCAATGCATCGTGGACCATCTCGTGGACGCTGCCGCAACGGAACTGGAGCGGCGACAGGTTGACGGCAACGCGCATGTGGGCCGGCCAGGCGATGGCGTCGCGGCAGGCGCGGTTCAGCACGAAATTGCCAAGCGCCCAGATCAGGCCCGCCTCCTCGGCGATGGGGATGAACTCGGCCGGCGAGACGTAGCCGCGATCGCCATGACGCCAACGCACCAGGGCCTCGGCCGCCACGATGTGCCCGGTTTCGAGCGCCACCAGGGGCTGATAGTGCACTTCGAGGAGCTCGTCCTCGATGGCGTTGCGAAGATCGCGTTCAACACGGCGGCGCTCCTGGGCGCGCGCGTTCATCTCGGCCTCGAAATATCGGAATGAGCCCTTGCCGCGCAGCTTCACCTGGGAGAGCGCCAGGTTGGCGTTCTTAAGCAGCTTGCCGGCCTCATCGCCGTCGCCGGGTGCGATAGCGATGCCGATGCTGGCACCGATGGTCACCTGCTGACCCTGGATCGTCATCGGCGCGCTGATCACGTCGATGATGCGCTTGGCGACTGCGCTCACCTCGTCCGGCTCCACGACGTCGGGCATGATGATGCCGAACTCGTCGCCACCCAACCGGGCTGCCACGGAGCCGTCGCGCAGAGTTCCCGTGATGCGCCGCGCCACGGCCTGCAGCAGGAGATCGCCTGCCGCGGGGCCCATGGTCTCGTTCACGGACTTGAAGTTGTCGAGGCCGACGCACAGGGAGGCGCCGCCGCGGCCACCGCGGCTCATGGCAGCGAGCATCTCTTCCGCGTGCTCCAAGTGGCGCGCGCGGTTGGCTAGGCCGGTCAGGGCATCGTGATGGGCGAGGTAGGCGACCTGAGCCTCCGCGCGGCGGCGCTCGGTGATGTCGACGGCCGCCACGAGAACGGCCGGGGCGCGCTCGTGAACAATGGCCTGCGAGAAGATCGCGACCTCGATCTGCGTGCCGTCGTGTTTCAGGTGGGTCCAGATGTGATCCGCCAAGATGCCGGGCGCGGGGCTGTAAAGCTGCTCGACGCGACCATGCTCGTCCTGGTGGTGCAAGCAATGAACGGGCCGGCCGATCAGTTCGGCGCCCGGATAGCCGTAGTGCTCGCGCGCGGCGGCGTTCGCCGACAGGATCGTCTTGCCGTTCTGGGCGACGACGTACATGGGTACGGGGTTGGCTTCAAAGAGGAGGCGGAACGACGCCTCGCGCTCCTTGAGCTCGGTGATGTCGACGCGCAAGCCGATGATGCCGCCGTCGATGGTGCGGCGTTCCTCAATCATGATACAGCGGCCGTCCGCGAGCCACTGCTCATGGCGGTCGCTCGGTTTCAGCATCCTCTCGAGACGCTCGGCGATCCATTCCTCCTCGCGGCCCTTGGCTGCGGGATAGTCTCCACGCGCAACACCGATGCGCAGCGTGTCCGCCAGCTTCACGCCGACCTCGAAGAGGTCCGCGGAGCGATGATAGATTTTCGCGTATTCCTCGTTCCAGAGCACGTAGCGGCCTTCGGAATCGAGGAACACGATGCCTTGCGGAAGGATGTTGACGGCATCACGCAGGCGCGCGTCTGCCGTGCGTGCCTCCTCGACGGCCGCTTTTGCCAAGTTGAGCGCAGACTCAAGCTCGGAAATCTGGGCGGCAGCATCGGCGCCGTGCCGGGTCGCAACATCGCCCCGCAGCACCTTGAGGGCCGCGCGCAGCGGCCGCCTGCCGGTCGGGCTCAGCCGTCTCTCGAGTTTCCGCCGTTTCATCCGTGAACCTGCTTATGGTGTGAGCCATCTTTCGCTGGGAAGTATCAGCATCGAGGCTTAATGAGCCCTTTCTATTTCCTCTTATGAAAATGATTGAAGCCACTGAAATCAGTGGACAAATGATCGTTTTCTGAGCAATCGAGCTGTCGCAGTTCGAGACAGCCGCTGACGCTCCTTCGACTTTTGACTCCGAAACGGACAGCTGGTGACTCCCGATTGGACAAAAATCTTCGTTCAATTCTGAATTGGGAAACCTGCCCGCGATCGCTCCTGCGCAGGCGTCGCGGGTTGCCCAAATCCATCGCATTTGATCTATTTTTTCCGAACCTCCTTTATGGTTAGCGAAACCTTGACGCGGAGCGCCGGATGTCGACCCCAGGGCGCTTCCCGATCCTCATTCTCGGCAGCACGGGGGCATTCGGGGCGAAGATCGCCGAGCTTCTGTCGAAGAGCGATGCGGTCGACCTCACACTTGCAGGTCGCACACGCACTGCGCTCGTGGCGCAAGCGGCCGTCGTCTCGACAGCCATGGGCCGGCCCGTGCGCACGGCGGTGCTCGATGCGGATCGCATCCAGACACGCGACCTCGCCGCGCTCGGCGTCTTGCTCGTCATCAATGCGTCAGGCCCCTATCAGGCCGGCGCGTATGGAGTCGCGCAGGCGGCCATCGCGGCCGGATGCCATTACATCGACCTTGCCGACTCGCGGCCGTTCGTCGTGGGCTTCAGAGCCCTCGACGAGGCCGCGCGCGCCGCCGGCGTGCTGGCCGTCAGTGGGGCCAGCTCGGTGCCAGGGATCTCGTCTGCGGTGGTTCGGGAGCATTGCGATCGGTTCGCCGCGATCCGGCGCATCGACATCGCCATCTCGCCCGGCAACTCCTTCAACCCGGGCGTCGCTACGGTGGCTTCGGTGCTCAGCGGCGTCGGGCAGCCGATCCGCATGTTCGACAGCCGGGCATGGCGGACTGTCTATGGTTGGCAGGGTCTCAGGCGGCAGTCTTTCGGCGACGCAGGGCGGCGCTGGCTCGGCTATGTCGACGTTCCGGATCTGGAACTGATGCCAGCCCATATCGCCAGCATCGAGACGGTGCGCTTCCAGGCGGGCCTCGAGGTTCCAATGTTCCACCTGGGTCTCTGGCTTGCGTCGTGGCTCGTGAAGTGGGGCGTGGTTTCGAGCCTCGCGCCGCTCGCTCCGCAGTTGCTCGCCGTCAAGCGCCGCTTTCATTGGCTCGGCAGCGACCGCGGCGGCATGAGCGTCACGCTCGAGGGCCTCGGCCGCGAGGGCACGCCAAAGGCTCTGACCTGGCTGCTCGTCGCGCGCAGCGGTCACGGACCTTATGTGCCGGCGCTTGCCGCGGTCGCGCTGGCGAAACGCCTTGCATCAGGCGTCGAGACGCGGCGCGGAGCGCGCTATTGCAATGGGACCGTCCGTCTCGCGGATATCCTGGCCGAGGCGCACGGGCTCGACATCACATGCACCACACACGAAACAGCCCTCCCGCCGTGAGGCGAGAGGGCTGCGTGCGACTTGATTAAGGTGTCAGGTGCGCCAGGGGTGCTCGGGGAGATCCGAGACGCCGACGGGCTTCACGCCGGCAGCGGCAACCCTGTGATCGTTCTCGACCGAGCTGCCCGAAACGCCGATGGCGCCGATCAGCACGCCGTCCTTGTCGACGATGGGCAGGCCGCCCGGGAAGGTGATCAGGCCGTCGTTCGAATGCTCGATGCCAAAGAGCGGGCCGCCCGGCTGCGAGAGCTTGCCGATCTGCCCGGTCGGCATGCCGAAGAAGACCGCGGTCTTGGCCTTCTTGATGGCGATGTCGATGGAGCCCACCCACGCGCCGTCCATGCGGAAAAACGCCTTCAAGTCCGCGCCGCTGTCGACAACGGCAATGCACATCTTGGTTTTTGTCTTTTCGGCCTCCTTGCGAGCGGCCTCGATGATCTTCTTTGCGTCGTCAATCGTGACATGCATGGGTCAAATGTCCTCCGGTGCGCGCAGGAGCCGCGCGGTTCCGTCATATCGCGACGGTAACCTTGGTTTTCAATGGCTTTGCCGCAGCGCGGTTAGGGATTGCTTGCCGCTGCCGGCAAGCCGTTGGCAAACGCCTCAAATTCAGCGCGCGTTCCGCGGAATGCGTTGAGGTCCAAATCGCCTTTGACGCCTGGGCGGCGACCCCGGTTGTGGTACTGCCAGATCAGCCATTGGCCGCGCCGAAAGCGCGGCGGGATGACGAGGCTGCGCGCCCAGAAGCGCTCGCCGGCCAACCCGGCGGCCTCGAGCATCACGCTGTCGAACTCGGCTGTCGTGTAGATCAGAGGCCGGCGTCCGTAGTGCTTCTCAAGAACAACAAGAAAATCCTTCAGGATGGCAGCGTGGTCACGCGGCGTGAGCGTCGCAGTGCATGGCCCCATGTCCTCTGCATCGATCACAAGCGGCAGCGCGTTCGCTTCCTTGGGAACGGTTTCGATGACGTTCTCGGCCTGCTCGGCAATGGAACGGCACAGCCGGAAGAAGTGGTAGGCGCCACGCGGGATGCCGACACGCGCGGCCTCGCGCCAGTTTCTGCCAAAGCTCTTGTCCTTGAAGGTCGCGCCTTCGGTCGCCTTGATGTAGGCGAAAGCGACGCCGCTCGCGGCGAGGGCATCCCAATCGATCCTGCCCTGGTGGTTTGAGACGTCGATCCCGACGACAGGGTAGCGCAAGGGCGCGAGCTCGACATAGGGATAGGCAAGCGGGGCCAGTGCCGCCAATGCGGCCGCCAGCCCCGCCAGAGCTGCGAAACGCCAAAAACGGCGCGTCATCGTCACTTGCCGTCGGCTGCCTTGCCGTCGGAGAGCTTGTAGAGGTTCGAGAGCAGCGCGTCGAAGCCGCCCGTTCCGGCCCCGGTGTGGAGATCGATGCGGCCCACCTTCTCGACCAGCTTCTCCAGCGCCTCAAGCTCCTTCAACCGCAAGAGCAGCGGGTTGTTCTCCATCAGCTTCGCCGTGTTCAGGAGCGAGCGCGTCGCGGCTGTCTCCTCCTGACGGCGGATGATGTTTGCTTTCGCGACGCGCTCGGCTTCGACGACCTTGTTCAGAAGCTCGCGCACGTCGCCCGGCAGGATGACGTCCTTGACGCCGATCTCGCCGACCTCCGCACCGAGTGCCGCCGCCCGCTCGGTGACGTAGGCACGCACCTCGCGGTCGATGGTGTCGCGCGCAGCCAGGATCTCGTCCAGCGTGCGCGCGGCGACGGCCTCACGGATCGCGAACTGGATCAGCCGGTAGAGCGTGGCGTTGACGTCCGTGGACGAGAGCGCCGCCTTCTCGGGATCGACGACGCGCGCGAACGCCGTCAGCGTCACGCGGATACCGACGCGGTCCTTGGTCAGGATCTCCTGCGCCGTGACCTCGATGGGGTTCGGCCTCAAGTCGATCAACTGGATGCGCACGGTGCGGCCGACGGACCAGAAGGCATGGCGGCCCGGCGGCAGGCGCTCGGTCAGCACACCGTCCACGAACAAGAGGCCCGCCTGGTTCGCGTCGACGACCGACGTCACGATGGTGCCGCCGGCGCGCGCCGCGTCGAGCTTGTCGAGATGGCGCTTCTCGACGCGCAACGCAGATGCCGTGTCGATGACCTCCGCCTCCACCTTCGTCAGCGTCTTCCAGAAAGCGCGCGTCGAGTTCTGGAGCACGAGATGCTTCGGCTCGCCGTCCATGGAGACGATTGCAACCTCGGTCGGGCCGGCCTGGACGATGGCGAAGTTCTCGTCTGCGACGCCGGGATCGGTCTTGGCGATCAGCAGCGCCTTCTCGGGCGCGATCTCGGCGCGCAGGATCTTCACGGTCTCGACCGTGAGCCGACTGAACGGATCGAGCTCCGCAAAGCGGCCGGGCTCGAGCAGCTTCACGAAGCGGCCGTCGCGCCGCAGAAAGGCGCGCTCGTCGTCCTTGACGACGGCGGTGGTCCAAAAGCTCAGGCGGGACATGGGAAGCTCCAGAAAGGTCTTACCGGCGAAACTCAGAAAGCCGGTGTCTCAAATCTCATAAAACTAGAACGGCAGGTCGCCGGCCGCTGCGCCACGACGATGACGCGGGCCCTTGCTTGAGCCGCACCGCTCGGCCTTCCACCGCCCACGCCCTGCCCGTCCCGAAGGACGAGCGGTGCGATGGACGGCTCCGGCTCTGCCGCGCGGCGGTATCCGCAAGGGCGCGGAACGCATCGGCGCTTGCCGTCCGCTCTCACCTCTCGGCCGAAGCCTCGAAGCCAGAGCATGGGCCGGAGCAACGACCGGCTCCCCAGAAGGAGATCGCTTGGAAAGCGAATGGCATGGGATTTGAACCCATCACAGCGAGATTACCAGTCTCGTGCTCTACCCACTGAGCTAGCCGTTTGGAGAAGCCAAAGGGAATCGAACCCCCGACCTCCCGGCGAACCGGGCGCTCTACCACTGAGCTACGACCTCGTTTCTCCCGAAGAACGCGGAACACGCCGCCGCAAGGCGGAGCGCGCCAGCCGGGTCTCAGCGAGCCCGGACACGTGGCGTCGGATCAGGAAATGGTGAGTAAACAGCCGATTTGGGCGAAATTCCATTCCGAAGGGAACAGACAGCCTGGCCGTCATGTGAAAGTCACCACCTCAGTCTCCGTTAGCACAGTCCGCAGAGCGTCCGTTGCACGTCCGGGCTTGCCGGGTTACCCACGCTGAACGGAACTTCTGAGCCGGTCCGAGCCGGCGCGGGACAGTGTTCGATAGACGGGATCGGTTGCATGTCGAGATTGAGCCTTCCGCTCAGTGCACTCAAGAGGCACTACGATGTGATCGTGGTGGGTTCCGGTTATGGCGGCGGCGTGACAGCCTCGCGCCTTTCGCGCGCGGGAAAGCGCGTGGCTGTACTCGAACGCGGGCGTGAGATCGTGACCGGCGACTTCCCGCAGAAGTTCGGCGAGCTCAAGGGCGAGTTCCAGGTGACGGGAAAGAGCTTCCGCACCGGCTCGGAGCAGGCCCTCTACGACGTACGCCTCGGCCGCGATATGCACGTGCTCGTTGCCTGCGGGCTCGGCGGTGGGTCGCTCGTCAACGCGGGTGTATCTCTCACACCCGACAAGCGCGTGTTCGCAGACGACGCGTGGCCGGGACAGATCGCACAGGACGGGACGCTCGAGGAAGGCTACCGGCGTGCCGAGCAGTGGCTGCGGCCGGCGTCCGATCCGCGTGCGCAGGACATGACGAAGTTCGGCGTGCTCGCGCGCGCAAGCGAAGGCCTCGGCGGTACGCTCGTGCCGCCGCGCATCGCCGTCAGCTTCGAGGAGAATACGAACCCCGCAGGCATTCATCAGCAAGCCTGCACGCGCTGCGGCGATTGCTGCGCGGGCTGCAACGTGGGCGCAAAGAATACGGTCGCGCTCACCTATCTGCCCGATGCGGTGCGGCACGGCGCGGAAGTTTTTGCGGGGCTCAAGGTCCAAGCCGTGCGCAAGGGCAGCGACGGGATGTGGCAGGTCTCCGCGCAATCGGTCGGGACCGACCGCAGCGCAGCTGAGGCCACGATTGAAGCGCCCGTCGTGGTGCTCGCGGCCGGAACGCTCGGCTCGACGGAGATCCTGTTGCGCTCGCGCGAGGCTGGGCTGCGGCTTTCGGACAAGCTCGGTCATCGCTTCTCGGCAAACGGCGACATCATCGCGTTCGGGTATGGCGCCAAGACGACCGTCAACGGCGTCGGCGTCGGCTATCCGCCCAAGGTCGAGGGACTGGAGATCGGCGCGTCCGTCTCAGGGCAGCTCGAGTTCCGCGATGCGGAGGTGCTCGCCAACGAGCTCAACGTGCAGGAGGGCGCGCTGCCGTCCGCGTTCGCCTCCGTATTGCCGGTGCTGTTCCTTCCGAACGGGCGGCTGCTCGGCGCGCTATCGAGCCTGGTCAACGGTGTCTACAAGGGGCCGTTCGCGAGCCTGCAGACGTTCTTCGCCGTCTCGCACGACAGCGCATCGGGTCGCTTCTCGCTCGAGGACGGCCAGCTCGCGCTCGCCTGGGCCGACGCCAAGGACGAGCCCGTCTACGCCAGGCTCGACGCCATCCTGTCGCGCCTCGTGGCGGCGAGCGGCGGCAACTACGTCAAGAATCCGCTGGCCGGCACCATCATGGGCCATCAGCCGGCTACCGCGCATCCGCTCGGCGGCTGCGGCATGGGACGCGACCGCAGCGACGGCGTGGTGGACCACAAGTGCCGCGTGTTCGACGGCGCGGCGGGCGCCGGCGACACGGCCGTGCACGAGGGGCTCTACGTGATCGACGGCGCGGTGATCCCGCGCTCGCTCGGCGTCAATCCTCTGCTCACCATCACGGCGCTTTCCGAGCGCGCCATGCTGCACTTTGCGCAAGATCGGGGCTTGCGCTACACAACGGCACCGGTTTCTCCTGCGGCCGCGCCCGCCTGACGTCGAGCTCATGCGCATCGAATACCATCGCACGCTGATCGCGGATCGCGTCCGCAATCAAGCCTTCCACGACGCGCTCCAACGCGTGATCCAGCGCGGCGCGACGACGGTTGCCGACATCGGCGCTGGAACCGGGCTCATCGGCCTCATGGCGGCGAAGCTCGGCGCGCGCGAGGTGCTGATGTACGAAGCTGCCCAGGTGGCGGGCGTCGCGGCCGCGACGATCAAGACCAACCGCGCCCGCGTGTGCCATCTCATGCCGTGCCATTCGACGGAGATGGAGGACCCTCCGCGCGTCGACGTCGTCGTCTCGGAGACGCTCGGCAACTACGCGCTCGAGGAGAACATCATCGACACGCTGGCCGACGCGCAGCTCCGCCATCTCAAGGACGGCGGCGTCATGATCCCGGCGCGCATCCGGCAGCTCGCCGTGCCCGTGGTCTCGGACCGCATCCATCGCGAGCTTGTCGTGTGGGACGAGGTGGGCTTCGGGATCGACCTCGCGGACGCCCGCAAGATGAGCCTCAACAACGCCTATGTGCGCAGCTTCGCGTCCGACGATCTGCTCGATGGCGGCGCAGCCGCGAAGGTGTGGGATACCGTGACGCTCGGCTCCGACGCCAAGCGCAACCGCAAGGGCGAGGTGTCCTGGACATTCGACGCGCCGCAGACGGTCTATGGCTTCGCCTACTGGTGGGAGACCGATCTGATCGAGGGCGTGACGCTTTCGACGGCTCCCGACGCGCCGCGCACGCACTGGGAGCAGCTCTATTTCCCGCTGGGGGCGCCTATCGCAGTTGCGGCCGGCGAGAGCGTGCTCGTGACGCTGCGCTCGAAATCATCGGAGGAGACGGGCACGCACCTTGCCTGGACGGTCGTGCACTTCGACCGCGAGGGCGGCTCGAAGGGGCGCCAAGCCATGGACCTCGACAAGGGCTGGATTCCCTAGAGCGCGATCCGTCGATCAAATCTAGGCGCCGCCGGCGGCGCTCGGTGTGGGGCCGGTGTCGTTGGCGGGCGCAAACGTAAAGGCGACGGACGACGGATCGTATCCGCCGACGCTTGCGGCCACGGAGCGGCGCGAGGTGATCGGACGGGTCAGGATCAGCTCGGCGCGCGGATCGAACAGACGCACGAACTGCGTGATGCGCGGGGCGATCTCGGTGCGGAAGCGCGAGCCGTTGAAGACGCCGTAGTGCCCGACGCCCGCGCACTCGATGTGCAGCTTTCTCTCGGGCGGCAGGCCCGTGCAGAGGTCACGCGCGGCGTGGCACTGGCCGAGGCCGGTGATGTCGTCCTTCTCGCCCTCGATGGTCATCAGCGCGGCGCGACGGATCTTGCCCGGGTCGACGCGGCGGCCACGGTGAGTCATCTCGCCGTTGGGCAGCGCGTGGCGCACGAACACGGTGTCGATCGTTTCCAGATAGAACTCGGCCGTGAGGTCCATCACCGCCAGGTACTCGTCGTAGAAGGCGCGATGCTTCTCGGCCGAGTCGCCATCGCCGCTCACGAGATGGCGGAAGAGGTCCTTGTGGGCCATGGCATGGCGGTCGAGGTTCATCGACATGAACCCCGAGAGCTGCAGGAAGCCCGGGTACACCTCGCGTCCCGCGCCTGCGTAGGGCCAGGGCACGGTGGTGATGACGTGGCGCGCGAACCAGTCGGTGCCGCGCGAGACGGCCACGTCGTTAACGGCGGTCGGCGAGATGCGCGTGTCGATCGGACCGCCGGCCATGATCATGCTGAGCGGCACGGCCGGATCGGCATCCTCCTCCATCAGCGAGACGGCCGCCATGACCGGGACGGCCGACTGACACACGGCGAAGACGTGCACGTCGCCTCTCAGCGCCGTCAGCATGCCGCGCACGTAGTCCACGTAGTCGTCGAGACCGAACCGTCCGGCCGATACGGGCGTGCTGCGCGCGTCCCGCCAGTCGGTGATGTAGACCTCGTGATAGGGCAGCAACGCCTCGACAGTGCCACGCAGGAGCGTCGCGAAGTGGCCCGACATGGGGGCGACGAGCAGGATCTTGGGATCGGCCGCCCGCTGCGCGGCGGGCATGTCACGCCGGAAATGGATCACACGGCAAAAAGGGCGGTCCCAGATCACCTCCTCCGAGACCTTGACGGTGCGATTGCCGATGCGGGTTCTGTCCAAGCCGAACGACGGCTTCAGATAGCGACGCGTCACGCGCTCGAAGACCTCGAAGGCCGCCGACGCGTGGCGTCCGGCTGAAGTATGCGACAAGGGGTTGAGCGGGCTTTCGACGAGCGAGCGCCATTGCTCGGCCAGTGCGCGCGCCGGGCTCAGAGCCGCATGGCTCATCTCATACCAATGGTAGAGCACGATCGATTGCCTCCCGATCAAAAGGCGTCAGATCACTGACTGCCCTGCATCAGTCCTGCTCACGATAACGCGCGGGAAAGCCTGTCCGGTACAGACGAATGCGCGGCCATTGGCCGCCGGAACCCCGTTGTTTTTGCTTTTTTATTCTCCCCCGTGGCGAGAATGCACTGATTCGAGCCGAATGGCTAAGCATCGGACCCGCTCGTGGGAGGAGCGATCGCCTTTGCCAGCGTATCCGCGAGCTCCTTCGCATCGACGCTGTGGGGGAAGTGCCTCATGTATTGGCCTTGGCCGTCCATGAGATACATGAACGAGCTGTGGTCGACATTGTACTCGCCGGGGTTCGTCTCGTCGGGAACCTTCTTGGCGTAGACGCGGTATGCTTTGGTCACGGCGGCGATGTCCTCGGGCGTGCCCGAGAGACCGACGATGTTCTTGTGGAAGCTCGCTACGTACTTGCCCATCAGCTCGGGTGTATCGCGCTCGGGATCGACGGTGATGAAGACGACCGAGAGGTCCTTGGCCTTGTCGCCCAGCTCGTCGAGGGCAGCCGCAATCACCTGAAGGCCCGACGGACAGACGTCCGGGCAGTGAGTGAAGCCGAAATAAACGAGCAAGGGCTTGCCGGCGAAGTCCTTGTCGGTCACGCGCTTTCCGGTCGGGTCAAGCAGGCTGAAGGGGCCGCCGATCAAGGCTTTGCCGGTCGCCTGCATCGACGGTGGCCCGGATGGAAGCGTGGCCAGCAGCACCGCCGTCGCCACGCCAGCCGCGAGGCCGACCAGCAGAGCAATAAGAAGCGTTCTGCGCGAGGCGCCGGCGCGTTGCTGATCCGTCGTTTTCCTGCTCATGCGGCCTCGTTGCTTTGTCTTGTCCCTCTTCCCGGGAAACCCTGCCTCCCGGATCGGGACGCCTTCATTTTCCCAGGTGCCGGGGCCCGGTTTTCACCTTATCTGAGGCACGCAACGCTCACTTGCAAGCTGTGCTAGAGTTTCATGGTTTGCTAGAAAGCAATCTCGAGTAAACCAAGCTATTTCCCGTGGTTGGACAACTCAACAGAACCTTCGAATCGAAGGCCAGTTTCAGCGGCGACAGCCAGCTCAGGCTGCAGACGATCGTTCGGCTGCGGTGGATCGGCGTGCTCGGCCAGATCTTCGCACTTTGCGTCGTGTACTTCTGGTTCGGGTTCGACCTGCCCATCGGGCCGTGCCTGACCATCATTGCGGTCTCGGCGTGGGTCAACGTGTTTCTCGCCATCTACTATCCGGCGCGGCACCGCCTGTCGGTCAACTTCGCGACCGCGCTGCTTGCCTACGACATCGTCCAGCTTGCTTCGCTCCTCTACCTCACCGGCGGCATCGACAATCCCTTCACCATGCTCATCGTGGCGCCGGTCACGGTGTCGGCGGCCACGCTGCCGCTGGCGTACACGATCGGGCTCGGCCTGCTGGCGCTGACCTGCACGTGGCTGCTTGCCTTTTACGCGATGCCGCTGCCGTGGTACGTCGACCCGCCGCTGGCGCTGCCTTTCCTCTACAAGATCGGCATTCTCTCGGCGGTGACGGCGTCGATGCCGTTCCTCGCTATCTACGTCTGGCGGCTCACCCAGGAAGGGCGGCAGATGTCGGCGGCGCTCGCCGCGACCGAGCATGTGCTTGCGCGCGAGCAGAAGTTGCATGCGCTGGACGGGCTTGCCGCGGCGGCCGCACACGAACTCGGCACGCCGCTCTCCACCATCACGCTCGTCACCAATGAGCTCGAGCGGCAGATTGCCAAGGACAGCCCCTACCGGGATGACATCCTGCTGCTCCGGACCCAGGCGAAACGGTGCCGCGAGATCCTGCAGATGCTGACGCGCCATCCGCCGGACGAGGATCCCCTGCACGGCAGCCTCACCGTCAAGGAGATGCTGCACGAGGCCGCCGCACCCTATACGGACGGCCCGATCTTCATTCAGATCCGCGCCACGCCGTCCGCGTCGGCGGCTGGGCCAGCCGCCCGCCAGCCGGTCGGCATCCGCCGGCCAGGGGTCATCTACGGGCTCGGCAACATCATCGAAAACGCGGCCGACTACGCGCAAACCCGCGTCGAGATCAGCGCCGAGTGGGACGGGCAGACTGTCAGTGTCGTAATCGCGGACAACGGTCCGGGCTTCGATCCGGACGTGATCGACACCATCGGAGAGCCCTACGTCACCACGCGCACGCACGGGCGCAAGGAGCGCCGGAGCGGGAGCAAGGTCTCGGGGCTCGGGCTCGGGTTCTTTATTGCCAAGACGCTGCTCGAGCGCTCCGGCGCCAGGCTCCTGTTCGAAAACCGGGAGCTGCCCGACCATGGCGCCGTCGTGCGGGTCATCTGGCCACGGTCGGCGTTCGAGGCGGCCGTCGCCCAGCGCGAGCAGCAAATACCGCGGCCTGCCAAGCTGCCGGAGCCGCCGGGGCCGAATGATCCGATTTCTGATGCAATTTAAAGGACCTAGCCGGTCAATCCGGGCGGCGGAGGCCGGCCAATGCCCGATTCACCTTAATGGCCGCCCTAGAATTTCGTACTATTAGTCATGCGAACTCGTGCATCTCACCTTTGCGAACCGACCTCGGCTAATATAAATGCCAGGAATCGGGAGGTACTCCGTGGTGACTGAAGATCTATCGTTCCAAAAAGACGAGCTGCCGGAAGATCGCTCACTGATTATCGTCGACGATGACCGGCCGTTTCTGCAGCGGCTGGCGCGGGCCATGGAGCTGCGCGGATTCGAGGTGCGCAGCGCGCATTCGATCGCCGAGGGCATCGAGCTGATCCGGGCCCATGCGCCCGCATTCGCGGTGGTCGACATGCGGCTCGAGGATGGGAACGGCCTCGACGTGATCGCGGAGCTGACGCGCGTCAGACCGGACACGCGCATTATCGTGCTCACGGGATACGGCAACATCGCCACGGCAGTCTCGGCCGTGAAGCTCGGCGCCATCGACTATCTCGCCAAGCCTGCTGACGCGGACGACGTCACCGACGCACTGCTTGCGCCTCACAACGCGAAGGCTGCGCCGCCGGAAAACCCGATGTCCGCGGACCGCGTCCGCTGGGAGCACATTCAGCGCGTGTACGAGCTTTGTAACCGCAATGTCTCGGAGACCGCACGCCGGCTCAACATGCACCGGCGCACCCTGCAGCGCATTCTTGCCAAGCGGGCGCCGAAGTAGGGCGCGTCCTCTCTCATTCATCGCCCGCTCCACTCCATGGCCGGGCTTGACCCGGCCATCCAGGAGTTTACGCGCCGACGCTGAACAAGCCACCCTGGATGGCCGCCTTAAAGGCGGCCATGGAGTGGAGCGGGAACACGTTGGATTTCCTACGCGTCGGTGATGCCGAGGCCGATCTCGGCGGGAAGCGTCGGATCAAGTAAAACCGACAGTCGCGACGCGGACGCACGGGCGAGGCGCAAGGTCATGGCTTTGCGCTTCGGCGCGGGCAACCGGATTTCCGGTGCGGGACGAATGATCTCTCCGCCGTAGCGGTCGGCGACGATAAGGCCGGCCTCTTCCGGCAAGATCTCCCGCGGGAACTCAGTATTCACCGCAAAGAAAAGCCGGTCGGAGAACTCGCGATACTCGGGCCATTTATGATCGGTGCGAAAATCCTCCAGGCACGACTTGATCTCAACGATCCAGAGCATGCCATCCGGCCCGACACCGACAACGTCGGCGCGCCGGCCGTTCGGAAGCGGCAGCTCGGCAAGCGCAGTCAGTCCGTGTGCGGCAAGCACGCGGACGACGCCGCGGCAGATCTCGCGCGCTGCGGCCGATTGCGGGCCGCCGAGCGAGGGACGCGGAATAGGCGTCTGATTAACCGCGTTGTCCACACCGTCGTCCCGGCTGGTCATTGATCTGCCATTACGGCATTGAACATTGCCTTCGGTTTGTCGTGATGTGACCACAGTCTGCCCACCAATCCTCTTGCCGGCCCAACATCGTTTTCGATCCTTCCCCCTGTGCGCCGTTCGTATCTGCCCGGGGCGTCTCGACCCTCGCACCTATGACACCGTGAGATAGCCAATCCGATGTTCTTCAAACGGTTGACCAAGACCAAATCCGCGCCGACGCCAGCCCCCACGGCCGAAACCGAAGCACGGGCCGACAAGGCGAGCCCCGTGGCCGAAGCCAAGGTCGGCCTGCAACCGCTTCCCGCCGAGGACCTGCGCCGCACCATCGACGGCAAGGGTCTCGGCTTCAAGACCACCGCCGATCTCGAGCCCGCGCGCGGGCTTGTCGGCCAGGACCGCGCGGTGCATGCCATCGACTTCGGCCTCAGCATGCGGGCACGCGACTTCAACATTCTCGTCGTAGGAGCGCCCTCGGCCGAGCGGAACGCCGCGCTGCGCACGCATCTTGCCAAAATCGCGGCCGCATCACAAACGCCCACCGATTGGGTCTATGTCAACAGCTTCGCCGATCCGCGCCGGCCGCGCGCCATCTCGCTGCCGGCGGGCCGCGCGAGCGCGCTTCAGCAGGGCGTGCTGTCGGCTGTTCGCGAGCTTGCGGCGACGCTGCCCTCCGCATTCGCCTCCGAGGACTATCGCGCGCGGCGGCGCGCCATCGAGGAAGAGTTCCGCAGCGGGCAAGAGGACGCGCTGGACGCGGTTCAGACACGCGCCGCGCAACAGAACATCGCCGTGCTGCGCACGCCGCGCGGGTTCGCCATGGCGCCCATGCACGAGGGCAGGGTGGTGCGGTCGGAAGTGTTCAGCCAGCTTCCCGAAGCCATGCGCCGCGACGTCGAGACGCGCATCTCGGCGCTGCAGGCCGAGCTTGAGGCCATCCTCGCCTCCGCTCCGAAGGCCGACAAGCACCGGCGTCAGCAACTTACCGCGCTCAACGAGGAGGTCTCGCGGCATGCCGTCGATGAGGCGCTCGATCTCGTCTCCGCGGCGTTCTCGGATCTCCCCGATGTAGCGTCGTTCCTTGCGGAAGTGGAAAATGATCTTGTCGCCAACAGCGCGCTGTTCGCCACGCCTAGCTCGGACGCCAACGCCGCTCTGGCGCAGAGCGATCCCACCCAGGACGCGCGGCTCCGGCGCTATCTGGTGAACGTCATCGTCTCGCACGCAGACGCCAAGGCGGGGGCTCCCATTCTGGAGGCGGCCAATCCCACGCATGCCAATCTCATGGGGCATATGGAGCAATCCCCCAACGAGGCCGCCGACTTTCTTTCGATCCGGCCGGGCGTGTTGCACCGGGCCAACGGCGGCGCGTTGATCATCGACGCACGCCGCATGCTCGCTCCTCCGGCGGCGTGGGATGCGCTCAAGCGTGCTCTCGCAGCGGGCGAGATCCGGATCGAGGCGGCGGAGCCCCAAGGGCAAGGGGCGGCTCAGATGCCTGCGCTCGATCCCGAGCCCATCCCGCTCGCCATCAAGATCGTCCTGCTTCTCGATTCCGACCTGCAGCAGAGCCTGGACCAGACGGATCCTCAGTTCTCGCAACTCTTCAAGGTGCAGGCCGACTTCGACGATACCATCACCCGCAGCACCGAGACCGACCGCGCGTTCGCACGCCTCGTTGCGGCGCTGGTCGATACGCACGGGCTCAAGCCGATCGACGCCAGCGGCATTGCCCGCCTCATGGAAGAGGCCGCGCGCATCGCGGAGGATCGCGACAAGCTCAGCCTCGATATCGGCCGCATCGCGGACATCGTGCGCGAGGCCGATTATTGGGCGGACGGCGATTCCCGCAAGGCCAAGGTGACGACGGCCGCCGACATCGCACGCGCGCTCAAGGAGCGCACGCGGCGCAACGACCGCCTGCGCGAGCACGTGCAGCACGCCGTCGAGCGGGGCGTGGTGCTGGTCGACACGGACGGTAAGAAGGTCGGTCAGATCAATGCGCTCTCTCTCGTTCAGAAAGGCCCGTCCGCATTCGGCCGGCCGGCGCGCGTCACGGCGCGCGTGCACGTCGGGCACGGCCGTGTGACGGATATCGAGCGCGAGGTCGCGCTCGGCGGGCCGCTGCACGCGAAGGGCGTCATGATCCTCTGGGGCTATCTCGCGGGACGGTTCGCGCAGGACATGCCGCTCGCGCTCGCGGCATCGTTGGTGTTCGAACAATCCTACGAGGCGATCGAAGGCGACAGCGCCTCGGCCGCGGAGCTCTTCGCGCTCATCTCGGCACTCGCGGACGCGCCGCTGCGCCAGGAGCTTGCGGTGACCGGGTCGATCAACCAGCTCGGCGAGATGCAGGCCGTCGGCGGCGTCAACGAGAAGATCGAAGGCTTTTTCGACGTCTGCGCTACGCGCGGGCTTACCGGCACGCAGGGCGTCATCATTCCGGCGTCCAACCGGCAGTCCCTCATGCTGCGGGAGGACGTGGTTGCCGCCGTGCGCGAGGGCCGTTTCGCGATCCATGCGATCAAGAACGTGGACGAGGGCATCCAGCTCCTCACCGGCCTCGAGGCCGGCGACAAGGGATGGGACGGGCGCTTTGCGGCCGACACCGTCAACGGACGCGCGGAAGCGCGCCTCAAGACGTTTGCCGAGCGGGCGCGTACGTTCGCGCCCAGCAACGGCTCGCAGGCTTCGGGAGGCGCGAAGGCATGATCGCCCACGTCGCACAAGCCGACGAGCAGCGCGGGCGCGTGGTGCTGTGGCTTGGCGCGTCGGGCGAACCCCAGGATACGGCCGTGGACGCCGCGCTTCGCCTCGCGCAGGCGTTCGAATCCGAGATCGAGAGCGTGTTCATCGAGGATCGGGCGCTCTTCGACCTCGCGGAATTGCCGTTCGCGCGCGAGATCCCACTCTCGGGACAGGGCGCGCGGGCCCTCTCGGTGGAGGCTTTGGCTCGGGACATGCGGGTGCATGCCTCGACGCTGCAGCGCTATGTCCTCTCCCGCGCCAAGGCCGCGGATGTCAAAGCGCAGGCGCGCGTGGTGCGTGCCGACCCGGTGCGGGCGCTGGCCGATGTCTGTGCCGAGAACGGGCCGTGGAACGTCGTGACCATCGGCATGCCGGCGCGCAACGACAACGGCACGGGACATGCCGGGGCCGGCCTCGCCGCGTTGTTCGACGCCGTGCATGCGACGACCGGCATCGTCGTCACCGGACGTACGGCCCGTCGCACGAGCGGGCCTGTGATCGCCGTTGTCGAGGAGCTGGATCGCGTCGTGCCGATGCTGCGGGCCGCCGAGCGGATCGCGACGGCCACGGGCGGCGTCGCCTCGCTCTGGCTGCTCGAGCACGATCAACCGCGCCAGGACTGGATCGAAGGCCAGATCCGCCTCGCGCTCGGCAACACGCCCGGCATCAGCTTCGACGTGGTGGACATGTCGGCGCACACGCCGCAGAGCGTCGCGCGCCTGATGCGGCGCGCAGGCGCGGGCTTCGTCATCACACGCTTCGGCGGCATGCTCATCCCCCGTGAGCGGGACGTGGCGCCCTTCGCCGAGCTGCTCGACGGACCGCTGTTCCTCGTGCGGTAAGGCTTGCCGGGCAATTCACACGCGGAATGTCTGCCCGTGCGGCAATTGCGGTTCCTACCAATGAGGCTTATCAGCTTCTTCTCGAAGTTTTGGGAGGATTCTCTCAACCTCAGCCACTAGAGTTTGGATATTGAAGCCCTCACCCCAAAAAATTACATCCTTTGTCACCGGGTCAAACCATCGGAAGGTTTCGATGGGCTTTAATCCAACTATAGCGTTCCTAGGGCCTATAATTTTATCCGCTTGATTGTGCCGGGCCGACTGCGACCACCAGCGTTCAATACGCTCGTCCATATGTTCAAAATGGTTGCGCATATCAACTTTGCGCAACGGAGACGAGTCGCAGATACCTATGCTTTCACGAAGTCGCTTTCGCGCTTCCAAGTCCTTGCCCTTCTGCCCCCAAAGCAACTTTGATATGTTTGCACCGGCGTTTAGAAGGTTCTGAATTGCATAGAAAATGTGATCTACGTCTTTAGACGCCAAGCCTGTGTTCAAGTCGCGCGCGGATCTCAAGAGGTACTGGCACTGATCGTGCAGATGGCGTTGAAATGTTCGGAGCTGAGATGTTTCCATAACCGGGCGTTCCCGAGTTGGCGAAAAGATAACTTCACGCTCGCATTTAGCAGCAACGACCACATTCGCGCACTTCCATGCTCATTAGGCACTATAGCGAAGTCAATCTCTCGCAAGGTCGATCCGGGTGCGCCAGACGGGCTTGTCAACTGTGCAATCGTATCGTGGACTATGAACATGCCGGAACTGCCCGAGGTCGAAACCGTGCGCATGGGGCTCGAGCCCGTGCTGACCGGGAACACGTTCGCGCGCGTGACGACGCGGCGGGCGGACCTGCGCTTTCCATTTCCCGACAACTTCGCCAAGCGGCTCACCGGCGCACGCGTGCTGCGTCTCGAGCGGCGGGCGAAGTATCTCATCGCGCATCTGTCGACGGGCGAAGCGCTTCTCATGCATCTCGGCATGACGGGACGCTTCCATGTGCAGGCGCCGGGCGATGCCGCTCCGCATCTTCTCGGCGACTACGAGCATGACGTCGACACCGGTCCCAAGCACATGCATGCGGTGTTCGACATGCGGGGCGGCGGGCGCGTCACCTACGCGGATCCGCGCCGGTTCGGCTACATGCTGCTGGTGCCAGAGAAGGAACTCGCTGCGCATGCCATGATGCGCGGGCTCGGCGTGGAGCCCCTGTCGGACGATCTTACCGCCGGCTATCTCGCGCAGCGCGCGCTCGGGCGGCGCAGCGATCTCAAAGCCTTTCTCATGGACCAGCGCATTGTTGCCGGGCTCGGCAACATCTACGTGTGCGAGGCGCTGTTCCGGGCCGGCCTCAAGCCCGCCCGGCGTGCGTCCGTTCTGGCCACCAAGAGCGGGAAGCCGACCGAGCCTGCGACGCGCCTCGTTGCCGGCATCAAGAGCGTGCTCGCGGATGCCATCGCGGCCGGCGGCTCGACGCTGCGCGATTACCGCCAGGCCGACGGCCGCAGCGGCGGGTTCCAGAACACGTTCCAGGTCTACGGGCGCGCGGGGGAGCCTTGCGTCAGGCCGGGTTGCCGAGGCATTGTGCGACGCAGCGTGCAAGGCGGACGGTCCAGCTTTTTCTGCCCGGTGTGCCAGCACTGATATTTGTCGGCAAGAACGGAGGGCAGGGCGATGGCTTTCGAAACACTCCTCGTAGAGACGCGCGGTCGCGTGGGGCTCATCACGCTCAACAGACCGCAAGCGCTCAATGCCCTCAACGATCAGCTCATCAATGAATTGAACCAGGCGCTCGACGCGTACGAGGCGGACGAGGGTATCGGCGCCATCGTCGTCACGGGCTCCGAGAAGGCGTTCGCGGCCGGCGCCGACATCAAGGAAATGCAGGCCAAGACCTACATGGAGGCCTACAAGTCCGACTTCATCGCGAGCTGGGAGCGCATCTCGCGCTGCCGCAAGCCGGTGATCGCGGCGGTTGCCGGATTCGCGCTCGGCGGCGGCTGCGAGCTTGCCATGAGCTGCGACCTCATTCTCGCCGCCGACACCGCCAAGTTCGGACAGCCCGAGATCAAGCTCGGGATCATGCCGGGCGCGGGCGGCACGCAGCGGCTGATCCGCGCCGTCGGCAAGTCCAAGGCCATGGAGCTTTGCCTCACGGGGCGCATGATGGATGCGGCGGAAGCCGAGCGCGCCGGGCTCGTGGCACGCATCGTGCCGGCCGCCGATCTTCTCAGCGATGTGCTCAAAACCGCCGAGACTATCGCCTCGATGTCGCTTCCGGCGGCGATGATGACCAAGGACTGTGTGAACCGCGCCTACGAGACGACGCTTGCGGAAGGCATCCGCTACGAGCGGCGCACGTTCCATTCGCTCTTCGCGACGCACGACCAGAAAGAAGGCATGGCCGCGTTCACCGAGAAGCGGCGCGCCGCGTTCAAGAACGCGTAGGTGTTGTTGTCTGAGACCGATGATTCACGCTTCAGGCTGATAGGGCCTGAAGCGATCATGGTCGTTGTTTCAGACCGATGATTCACGCTTCAGGCTGATAGGGCCTGAAGCGATCATGGTCTGGTGCGCGTCTGCGTCACGGCCGACATGATGCAAAGAGCGACGATGGCGAAGCCGCCCCACAGGAACACCTCGTTGGCGGCCCAGTCGCCTTTCACGGTCGCGAGCTTGTCGGTTCCGATCAGGTAGACGAGCCCGCCGGCGGCGGCGAGACCGTGAATGATGGTCAGCACGAGCGGTGGGGGCTGGTGGTTGTTCGGACGGCCGAGCCTCGCGCCGTATATGCCGATGCAGGCGGCGAACAGGGCTGCGCCCGAGCCGTACTGGAAGGCATGGCGCCACGTCAGATCGGACAGCGAGTAGACAGCGAACAGCGCGGATGCGCCCCAGGCGTAGACCAGTGCCGCAAGCCAGACGTTGCAGCGAAGCGCCTCACGCAAGGCGACCGGACCGTCCGGGCGGGCCGCTACGCCCGCGCTCTTCGACCAGAGCGGCGCGTTGATGCCGAGCCCTGTGCCGACGATCAAAGCCACCAGCAGACCGGCAGCGAGCGACGGCAGGAACTGGTCGCCTCGACCGGCGCCGAGCACCATCATCGTTATGCTCAAGGCCGACGCGAGCAGCAGCCACGGCAGCAGCGGCCGCAGGGAGATTCCTGGCGCGTAGGGACGCCCATGGTGATTGATGCTCATGCGAGCTTCTTCACTAGGGTGAATTTTTCTTGCGGTCAATCAAGGCCCAGGCAGACACGAGGGCCAACGCCAAGGCGCCGAACAGGAAAATGCCGTTGCCGGCCCAGTCGCTGTCAACTGCATGGAGGATTTCCTTGTCGGGATCGGCGGCGAGGCCAATCAGCGTGGCGATCATGCCGAGCAACTGGGCGATGGCGAAATAGCGACCCAGGCGCAGCAGTGTCGCGTCCTCCTTGCCTCTCGCGGCATCCTTCGCGAGCAGCGCGGCGAAACCGAGAGATATCAGGCCCGCCGCTGCAAATGCCGCCGAGAAATGCGGCCACTCGCGCCACGAAAGAACGAGGGTGTAGACAAGGACCAGCGCGGCCGCGCCCCAAAGCCAGATCAACCCCATGGTGCGGGCGGTGGCGCTCTCGACCGCGCTCCGGGCTGCACCGGCCCGATTGAGCGCACGCCGCTCGCCGATACCGATGGCGGCGAGCAGCAGATTGACAAAGCCGGCCGATCCCAGAAGCCCCAGCGGCTCCGCCTCGCGGGCAGAATAGACGACGCCCGCCAGGCCGAGGCCCAGCAAAAGGCCCAGACCGATCATGGACTGAATGGACATTCGAGACCGTTCCTCCCCTTCCCCCATGGCGCGGCGCATCCCGCCGCTCTTACAGCATCTTTTGCGGAGCCATGGAAGGCGGCCAATTCCCCACGGCCCGCCTGATCAGGGGCGACGAGGCCAAGTCATTGTCCCTCCAATGGCCACATGAAGCTGATACCGTATCGACCGACGCAGAAGCAGGGGTGTGCGATGCTCGAAGGTTCGTGTCTTTGCGGCGCCGTGCGCTGGAGCTTCGATGGGGTTCCCGAGGCCGCCACAGCCTGCAATTGCACGGCTTGCCGACGGTATGGCGCGCTTTGGGCCTACGACTTCGAAAATGAGGTCATACGAGTCTCGGGGCCGACCGGCGTCTTTGCCCGCGGCAACCGAAACCTTGGCTTTCATTTCTGTCCGCAGTGCGGGTGCGTCACTTACTGGCGCGGGCTCAAGTCCGACGGAGACGGCCGCCGCCGTATCGCCGTGAACTTGAGGCTGGCAGAGCCGGAGGCGGTCGCCAAAATCATCATCGACCATTTCGACGGTCTCGAGACCTTCGACGACCTGCCGCGCGACGGCCGTTGCGTCGCCGACATGTGGTTCTGAGGGCGCCGTCGCCGTCAGGTGCCGAGGCACCAGGCGAGGATGGCCTTCTGCGCGTGCAGGCGGTTCTCGGCTTCGTCAAAAACCACCGATTGCGGGCCTTCGAGAACCTCTTCCGTCACCTCGTTGCCGCGGTAGGCCGGCAGGCAATGCATGAAGATCGCGCCCTTGGCCGCCTTGGCCATCAGAGCGGCGTCGACGGCGTAGGGTTTCAAAAGCTGCTTCCGGCGTGCACCGTCCGTGTCGCCCATCGACACCCAGGTGTCGGTGACGATGCAGTCGACGCCGCGGACGGCTTTCGCGGGGTCCGTCATGATCGAGACGTTGGCCTTCTCGCGGCGGACCCAGTCGACGATGTCGTCCTTGGGCGCGAGCTCGTCGGGGCAGGCGACGCGCAGCTCGAAACCGAATTTTGCCGCCGCCTGCATCCAGGAGGCGGCGACGTTGTTGCCGTCGCCGACCCAGGCCACCGTGCGCCCCTTGATGGGACCGACGCTCTCCTCGAAGGTCATGATGTCGGCCATGATCTGGCAAGGGTGCGTCTTGTCGGTGAGGCCGTTGATCACCGGCACGGTTGCATACTTTGCGAGATCCAGGAGCGCCTTGTGCGAGTTGGCGCGGATCATGATCGCATCCGCATAACGCGAGAGGACGCGCGCCGTATCGGCGATGCTCTCGCCGCGGCCGAGCTGGAGGTCGTTCTGGTTCAGCATGATCGTCTGGCCGCCGAGCTGGCGCATGGCGACATCGAACGACACACGCGTGCGCGTCGACGGCTTCTCGAAGATCATGACGAGCACATCGTCCTTGATGCCTTTCGGCTTCAGTCGCGCGGGGACGCGCTTACCGGCCTTCTTCATGGCATGGGCGGCATCGATGATGCGCCGGAGCGTCTTGGCGTCGATCTCGTCGAGATCCAGGAAATGTCGAATAGCGGTCGGTTTTGCCATGGCCTTCGGCCGGCTCCAGTCCGGGGTTGCTCTTGTTTAGGTTTTGGATTTCGAGACTTGTGCGAGCGCGCGCGACAGGCGCTCGACGCCTTCGCTGATCTCGTGATCGGCGACGATGAGCGGCGGGAGCACGCGTACGACATTGTCGCCCGCGCCGACTACAAGCACGCGCTCGGCCAACGCCGCCGCGACGACGTCCGCGGGGGCGGCGGCCAGCTTGATGCCGGTCAGCAAGCCCTGTCCGCGCACATCCAGCACGAGATCGGGGAACTGGTCCTGCAGGCGCGCGAGGCCCTGGCGCAGGCGCAGCGCCTTCTGCTGCACGCCTTCGAGGAAGCCCGGCTCGAGCACGACGTCGAGCACGGCGTCTCCGACCGCGGTCGCCAGCGGGTTGCCGCCGAAGGTCGAGCCATGCGTGCCGGGCGTGAGGCCAGCAGCGGCCGCTTCCGTCGCCAGCACGGCGCCGAGCGGGAAGCCGCCGCCGATGCCTTTGGCCACGGCCATGATGTCGGGCGTGATGCCCGCCCATTCGTGCGAGAAGAGCTTGCCCGAACGGCCGACGCCGGTCTGCACCTCGTCGAGGACGAGCAGGATGCCGGCCTCGTCGCAGAGCGCGCGCAGGCCCTTAAGATAGTCGGCAGAGCCTACGGTGACGCCGCCCTCGCCCTGGACGGGCTCGATCATGACGGCGGCCGTCTCCGGGCCGATGGCGGCCTTGATGGCGTCGAGATCGCCATAGGGCACATGATCGAAGCCCGGCGCCTCTGGGCCGAAACCTTCGAGGTACTTGGGATTTCCGGCAGCGGCGAGCGTCGCCAGCGTGCGTCCGTGGAAGGAGCCCGTGCAGGTCACGATGCGCCAGCGTTCCGGGCGTTCCGCGACGAAGTGGTAGCGGCGCGCGGCCTTGATGGCGCCTTCGCAGGCCTCTGCGCCGGAATTGCAGAAGAAGACCTTGTCGGCAAACGTCGATGCGACGAGGCGCGCGGCGAGCTTCTCCTGTCCGGCGACGCGGTAAAGATTGGAGGTATGCCAGAGCTTGCCGGCCTGCTCGGTCAATGCCGCGACGAGGCGCGGATGCGCATGCCCCAGCGCGTTGACGGCGATGCCGGATGCAAAGTCGAGATAGCGCTCGCCGGTCTCGGTCTCGAGCCAGGCGCCCTCGCCGCGGGCAAACACGATGTTCTGGCGCGCGTAGGTGCCCATGACCGCAGGCGACGGGCCCTTGGCAGCGCCCGAATTTGCGGCGGTCGAGGCTGTGAGGGGTTTGGACATGGCGCCCATCCCGCTCCCCAAAAAAGACGAAAGCCGCCCTTCCGGCGGCCGCGCGAAAGCAGGGGTGATACGCGCGCCGTGTGGTAAAGTCAACGGAGCGCCTCCGTTCTTGCCCTGGCGAGGGCCGGGCGCGCAACGCTGATCCCTAAGGGCCGTGCTGCCGGCCATCTTTGCGCCGCGAGCAGGCGCAATAATTTCGGGGAAAGTCGCAACGGGCCTTTCTTCAAGGGTATTGCGACTCACTCTGTGGCGAAGCAGCCACGCGTCCCCTGTCAATGGCCCTGATCGATGCGGGGTCTGCTTGTACAAGAAAATCAAGTTATTGTAGGTTAACAGGGTCCAGACACGACATGTCGCGTTGTATTGCGGCTGTCATGGTGTTGCCGATCGTCCGATCGGCCTTCTCGTACCGTCTGGCATGCGTTCGGACCCCAGTATCAGCGGTTTAGCTCCGCCGGTCCGCTCTAGTTCCTGCGTCATCTTCAGTTCGCGTTGCGAGCAGGCTGTGGCTCTGCTCACGCTTGGCGTGTGTTTCTCGCCCTGCGTGACCTCGCCGCCGGTCTTCCTCGCGCGCCTGCCTGTCCCGGGTCCTCGGCCCGGAAGGCTCATGCTTTGAGGAGCACAGACTATGGCGTGGAACGATGAACGGGTTGAGCTTCTGAAAAAGCTCTGGTCCGAAGGCCTCAGCGCAAGCCAGATCGCCGGCCGGCTTGGCGGTGTGACGCGCAACGCCGTGATCGGCAAGGTGCACAGGCTCGGACTTTCCGGGCGCGCCACCACCTCTCGCATGAAATCGCATCGCCCGCGGGCTCGCGCCGCAGCCAACGCCCGGCGCATCCAGCAGAAATCCCGTTTCGCACCGCAGGGCAATCCGGCGCTCCGCGCGCTCTATCAGCCCGAGGCCGAGCCGTTCACGCCGTCGGTCGAGGAGCTTGTCATTCCGCTCAAGGAGCGCCGCACGATCCAGACGCTCACCGAATGCTCATGCCGCTGGCCGATCGGCGATCCGCAGGCCGCGGACTTCCATTTCTGCGGCAAGACCAAGGTCACGGGTCTGCCGTACTGCGAATTCCACGCACGCCGTGCCTTCCAGCCGCCGCAGCCGCGCCGCCGCGAGCGCGAGATCGCGGAGCCCAGGATTCCGGCGCTTGCCAGCGCATCGGGCAAAGAGCCGGCGGACGTCTGAGGGGCTAGACGCAAGAGGTTTGACGGGGGGAAGGTCGGGCGCGCCGGGGGGTGCCGCCCGGCCTTCATTTTTATTGGTGCGGCCCCCCACGTCCGTCATTCCCGCTCTGCGCGGTGCATGCCGCGCGCAGAGCGGGAATCCAGCGCAAGACTTCTATCGCAATAGATCTTTTGCGCCTTCGGCGACTCTTACGCTGGTTTCCGGGTCTCCCCCGGCTCAAGGCCGGGGGAGACCCGGAATGACGGAAAGAGCGTAGGAGAGCGTCAGGCCGAAAAGCTTGCGCGTGCTGCGCTGAGGGCGCCGGTCAGCGCGTGGGCGAAGTCGCGCCGTTCCTCATCGTTCAACACGCGGCCGAACTCGAGCTCGCTGCCGTGGGAAGCGAGCTTCAGATGATTGCCGCCGTCCGGCCGCTCCGAGAACAGCACGCGCACCCAATACGGATTGAACGCAAAGCTCTTGGCCTCGCCCGACGCGGAGACCTGCGTCACCGTCAGCGTGCGCGGCGTCAGCTCGACCAGCTCGTAGGCGCGCGCGGCCCGATAGTTGAGCTTGAAGGCGATGTAGACGAGCGCGACGTCGAGGCCGAAGAAACCCATCACGGGCCAAGCCCCCATCAGCAGGAAAACCATACCCGAGGCAAAGCTCACGCTGCCGATGGCGAGCATCAGGATCAGGAACCCCTTGGGGGGCAGCGACCGATGGGGATGGAGAACCGCGCGAAACACGCTCGCGTCGGAGGTGGAAGGTCCGCTATCGTTCATGGGCTGAGCCTAGTACCGGAATCCACCTTGTCAAAGCGCCAATCCGCCCACATCCGTTCCGCCTCGCTCGCCAGCGGGCGCGCCCGTGCCCCTGCGCCCAGGACACAGCGCGCGACCCGGCAGGGTCTTTCAGCGGCTGAAATTCAAGAGATTTTCCGGCGCTTTGCGGCCGCGAACCCCGAGCCCAAAGGTGAGCTCGAGCACACCAACCCGTTTACGCTGCTGGTCGCGGTCGTGCTCTCGGCCCAGGCGACGGATGCGGGGGTCAACAAGGCGACGCGGTCGCTGTTTCGCAAAGCCGATACGCCGCAGAAGATGCTGGCTCTCGGCGAGGACGCGCTCCGCGAGCACATCAAGTCCATCGGGCTGTTCCGCGCCAAGGCCAAGAACGTGATCCTGCTCAGCGAGAAGCTGATCAGGGAGTTCGGCGGCGCCGTTCCGCAGGACCGTGACGCGCTCGAGACCCTGCCCGGCGTCGGGCGCAAGACCGCAAACGTGGTCATGAACGTTGCCTTCGGCGCGCCGACGATGGCGGTCGACACGCATGTGCTGCGCGTCTCAAACCGTATCGGACTCTCGGCCGGCAAGACGCCGCTTGCGGTCGAAGCAGATCTTCTGGCGAAAATTCCAGCCGAATATGGCGTGCATGCGCATCACTGGCTGATCCTGCATGGGCGCTATGTCTGCAAAGCGCGCAAGCCCGCGTGTCCCATCTGCCTTATTCGCGACATCTGCCGGTTCCCCGACAAGACGCTCTGATTTTTTCGGCGGAGGCCCGTGCTGCGCAAGCAGCCGAACGGCGGGCCTTTCGGCGTACGCGCCGCATCCCCTTAAGGTCTCGTCAACCACCCGCATGAACATTTTGTTTGCCTGCGGAGCGATTTACATCCTCATTACCACCATTCTCTAACGTTCACAGGATTGTTGCCAGCGCCCGCCGCGGAATGCGCACAAACCTGGAGTCCGCACGCGACATGGTTCGCCCGAACCTCATTGACGAGATGTCCACCGCTTCGATCGAAGCGGGCGCGGATCTCGACGCGCAGCAGTTGCTCGAACAGACACGCAAGCTCACGCAGCTCAACACGCGGTTCGAGATCGCGCTCAACAATATGGCGCGCGGACTTTCGATGTTCGACGCCGAGGGCAACCTCATCGTCTGCAATGCGCTCTACCGCGACCTCTACGATCTGCCGGAAGAACTTACCGTCCCCGGCACGCCCTTCTCCCGCATCATCGCCTACCATGCGGCGAAGGATGGCAGGGCGAACTCGGCCGACGATCTCAAGCGCCAGCAGGCCTGGATCGACGCCCACGTGGCAGAGCGGAAGCATGGGCGCATCTTCAGCCAGACGCACACCCTCGCGG
>CAZDUD010000033.1:0-33748 GCA_964508485.1 uncultured Hyphomicrobium sp.
CGATGATGAGCGTACGCTCGAACTGGCCCGTCTTCTCCTCGTTGATACGGAAATAGGTCGAAAGCTCCATCGGGCAGCGCACGCCCTCCGGCACATAGACGAACGAGCCATCCGAGAACACGGCCGAGTTGAGCGTCGCGAAGTAGTTGTCGGTCGTGGGCACGACCGAGCCCAGATACTTACGCACGAGATCGGGATGCTCGCGGATTGCCTCCGAGATCGGCATAAAGATCACCCCGGCCTTGGCGAGCTCGTCCTTGAAGGTTGTCGCCACAGAGACGGAATCGAATACCGCATCGACGGCGACGCGCGGCAGCGATCCATCGGGACGCGCACCCGAGACACCCGCCAGAACCTCCTGCTCCTTCAAGGGTATCCCTAGCTTTTCGTAAGTCTTTAGGATTTCAGGATCGACCTCGTCGAGGGACGCGATCTCAGGCCGTTTCTTCGGCGCGGCGTAGTAGTAAAGATCCTGGTAGTCGATCTTCGGATACGAGACGCGCGCCCAGTCAGGCTCCTGCATGGCAAGCCAGCGCCGGTAGGCATCGAGCCGCCATTCAAGCATCCACTCCGGCTCGTTCTTCTTCGCCGAGATGAAACGAACGATGCTTTCGTCGAGCCCCTTCGGCGCCTTGTCGGACTCGATACGCGTCGAGAAGCCGTACTTGTACTGGTCCACGTCGATGCGCCGGACTTGCGCGACAGTTTCCTCAACGGCAGCCATGCGCTTCCTTCCTCAAGAGTCCTGGTGATAGAGCGTTGCACTCTTGGCAATCATGTCGGGGCGTCCTTGGCTATCTCGCCCAAGGCTTCGAGCCTCGTGCGTACGAGGCGCCGGACCTCCGGGTCCGGATCGTCGACGAGGCTCCGAAGCGTCTCTGGGCTGGCCCGCTCGGCGACGACAAAGCGCACCCTGAGGTCGCTGTCGGAAACGAGCGCATTGAGCTGCACCTCATCGAGGCGTACTGCGACCTCGATCCGCACCAGCGGATCCACATCGCGCGCCATGGCGGGCAGCACATCAGGCTTGATCCGGCGAGCCACCTCGCGGCGCACTTGCGGGTCGGGATCGTTCATGGCGACGGGGAGAATGTCGGGAGGTGCACGCCGCGCAGCCGCAATGCGGACCCAATAGTCCTCGTCACCCAGCAACTGCACGAGCCCCGCGCCTTCGATGCGCTGCGCAACGGCAATGCGCACCTTCCGGTCGGGATCACTCTTCAATTGCTCTATACGGCTGGCGGGCAGGCGGCGCACGATCATGGCCCGTACATCGGGATCTGGATCGCCGATCAGGCGCGGCAGCATAAACACGCACGCGTATTTCGCGGCCAGAACGCGCGCTTCGAAATAGGGGTGATCGAGATAATTGTCCGCTTCGCCCGGATTGGCCGAGAAGAAGCGGTCGATGCGGCGCGCGCGCTGGTCTCGCGCGCAGATGCTGCCCAAATCGCAGCGCTGCTCGCTGCGGATCGTCTCGTGCGGACAGTCGCCGCACGACAGTCGCCTGCCTAGCCAGTCCACGGCCTCGAAGGTCACGACCTCGGGCGAGACGCTTTGCTCATCACGCGAGGGATTGCTCGCCATGGAATGCTCCCAAGCCGGCTCAAATACCGGCCATCTCCTCCTTTCAAGCCGCGTGCCACATGCTACGTATTTGTTTTTAAATACGAATCTAGAAACATCCACCACCCGACACCCTGTCGCCTCCCCGACATCGCGTCGCGAGTCCGACACCCGTGCGGCAAAGTCTCACGATGATGTTCAGACGAGCGGGAGCATGATAGGCAATCGAGATTGCCTGTCTTCGCAACAGGCGCACGCAACGTAAACTCCACTCAACACATCGACTCCTTGGATGGCTCCATGAAGCTCAGCGCCCGCAATCAGCTGCCTGGACGTGTCGTATCCGTCACGAAAGGCTCGACCACCGCTCACGTGAAGATCGAGCTTGCGCCGGGTCTCATCGTGACGTCCTCGATCACCAACGAGGCGGTGGACGACCTCGGCCTCAAGGTGGGCGATGCCGTGTCCGCGGTGATCAAGTCATCGGACGTGATGATCGGAAAGTGAGACCGACTCGACGAAGCCGGACTCAATCGCTGGCGTCGTAAGCGAGGCGGAGCGGCACCGGCGTAAACTCCGGGGCAGGCTCGGCCCTGCCGAACGTCCGCTCGACATGTGCCTGGAGGCGGGCGCGGCTCTCGCGCAATGAAATCTCCCGCCACCAATCTTCGACAATGCGACGCTCGCACACGAGCGTCGTGCCATAGCCTCCAGTAAACGCAATCCAAGCGTCGTAGCACTTCTCGGGAACGGCGGTCAGGATCGGAAGCCCGGCAACGACCGCATCCGCGATCTCGGCGCGCAAACCGCCGCCTCCCGCCTCCTGCTTCGAGAACTTGTTGACGACGACGAGTTCGACGTCCTCGGCGATGGCACGGCTTACGCACACCGCCGCATCGGCGAGCCCTCCCGGATCAAGCTTGCAGGATACCGCGCCCATACCCAGAGCTTGGCAGATCGGGATCGCCCGCCCGGTCATGAGGTCGATGAGCTGCATCAGGTCGTGCGGGCCGCATTGTCCCTTGGCGTTCCGCTGCACCACACCCCCGATGCGATGTCCTTCCCGGATGAGATCCGTCGCAAACGTCGCCAGGAATCCGTCGATGTCGTCCTCGGGACCGTAGATCACTGCCGCCAGCTTCAAGAGACGATCATCGTAGCCCAGGATCTTCATCGTCGGTCTCCGCCGTGCAAGACGAAACGCTCTCCCCTTTTTTGTGGAGGGCTTTATCTCCTTAAAGCAAGGTGCGTGCCGCTACAGAAGGCGTCTTACGAGCTAGCACGCACCTTGCAACGCTCGGAAGACGGGCCAAAACAACGGCGCGAGCGGGCCCCACGCCACCGGATTCCCTAAAGCAGATAAACAATAAATGTCGCAAACACGACGCCCCTGTCTCCAATCCCACACGAGAGGCCACCGTGCTCCACGTATTGAAGCAACCCGAGACGCCTGCTGTGCCAGGAGCATTTCGCTCTGATCTCGAGGCGCTCCTTGCCGACGACGTGCCCCATGGAGATTTGACGACTTCCGCTCTCGGAATTGGCGCGATCACGGGCGAGATGAACTTCACTGCCCGCAGCCCGATGGTTCTGGCAGAAGCCGAAAGCGCCGTAACGCTTCTGGAGATCGCTGGCTTGAAAGTCTCCCTCGAAGCGCGGTCCGGAGATCGGCTTCCCGCTGGGGCAACGATCCTATCCGCCACCGGCTCAGCGGCCGCGCTCCATCGCGGCTGGAAGACAGCACAGACGCTGATCGAGATCTGGTCCGGGGTCGCGACGTCGGCGCGGGCGATCGTCGATGCTGCACGTAGCGTCTCTCCGAACGCGGCTGTCGCCTGCACTCGCAAGAATACACCGGGAACGAAATCATTCGCTGCAAGGGCTGTGCGCGCGGGCGGCGCGGCCGTCCATCGGCTGACCCTTTCCGAGACGGTGCTCGTCTTTCCCGAGCATCGCGTCTTCTTGCCGGACGTGCCCCTTGCTGAGATCGCCATGCGCCTGAGGCGCGCCGAGCCGGAACGCAAGCTCGTCATCGAGGTCGATACAGTGCCCGATGCTCTCGATGCCGCCTCGGCAGGATTCGACGTGATCCAGACAGAGAAATTCTCGACTGTAATGGTGCTGGAGGTGGCAGCGCAGCTTTCGGTCATGACCCCGCGGCCGCTCATTGCCGCTGCCGGCGGCATCACGCACGAGAACGCCGCCGCCTATGTCCGAGCCGGTGCGGATATCATCGTCACCTCGTCCCCCTACCTGGCAAAACCGTGCGACGTAGAGGTCCGGCTCCGGCCGCTGTAAAGCCGAGCGGTGCTCGAGGGAAAGCCATGCCGCGAGAAAGCGAGCGCGATCCGCCGGCAAAAGCGAAAAAGCAAGGGATCTAGAAGCGCCTCAACTCGATGTCGTGCTTCTTCAACGCGTAGCCGATCTGGCGCGGCGTAAGCCCCAGGAGACGGGCCGCCTTGGCCTGCACCCAACCCGCCTTTTCCATCGCCTCAATGAGCCGTTCGCGCTCGGAACCGGGCTCGCCGTGGACAAGAGGTGGCCTAGCTTCCAGAGGGCTGCCGCTCCCCGATGAAGCAACCGAGCCGGTGTCGCCTCCTCTCTGCGGCGCCTTGGCGCCGAGCGATCCTGGCGGCGTATAAACCGGGAGCGGAATTTGCGGCGTAGCACGCTTTACCGAACCGCCGTTGTCGTTCCAGAGCACGGCCGAGAGGCATTGATCGTGAAGGCACGCAAAATCGTCTCGAACGATCGAGATACCCGGTGCCAGCGTCGCTGTTCGGCGCACGCAGTTCTCGAGCTCGCGCACGTTCCCAGGAAAATAGCATGACGTCAGCACGTCCATCGCCCCGGCGCCGAACGAAAGGTTGCGGTCGTTCTCATTGTTGAAGCGGGACAAGAACTCGCAGGCGAGCATGGGGATGTCGCTGCGCCGCTCGCGCAGCGGAGGCGGCTGAAGCGTGACGACGTTTATCCGATAATAGAGGTCGGCGCGAAACTCGTTGCGCGCGACGGCCTCCTCAAGGTTTCGATTGGTCGCCGCAACGATCCTCACATCCACCTTGATCGTCTTGTTGCCGCCGACCCGCTCGAACTCCTGCTCCTGCAGAACCCTCAAGAGCTTGGCCTGAAAAGCCGGCGAGATCTCGCCGATCTCGTCGAGGAAAAGGGTCCCCTTATCGGCAAGCTCGAAACGTCCCTTTCGTGCACTGATGGCGCCCGTGAACGCGCCTTTCTCGTGCCCGAAAAGCTCGGATTCGAGCACCGTCTCCGGAAGAGCGGCACAGTTCACCTTGACGAACGGGCCATTCGCGCGCGGCGAGCTCTCGTGGATGGCTTTCGCGATCAGTTCCTTGCCGGTTCCGGATTCTCCGCGCAGCAGCACCGGCGAATGGGTCTTGGCGACGACGACGATCTTCTTGATCAGGTCGCGAATGGCCGCGCTGTCTCCGATGATCCCCCCGACGTTCGGCTTCTTGAGCGCACGCTCGGGCTTTAGGTCGGAGATCTCCTTCTGCAGACGATGGCTTTCGGCGATCAGGCGCTCGCGGTCACGGGCAACGACGCGATGCAACTGCACGGTCTGCCCAATCAGATTGGCAACCATCGTCAGGAAGCGCACGTCGGCGTCGAAGCCGAAGAACGACTGGCCATCCCAAATCCGGTCGATCGTGATCGTGCCTACGACCCGGGACTGGACGCGGATCGGCACGCCGATGAACGAGACGAGATTCCCATCGACGGCTCCTAGAGCCTCGGCATCGGCTTGATCGAAAAGCGCGTGTGAGGCGATATTCTCGACTACGAGCGGCATCGCCGTGGCCACGATCTGCCCGACGGCCTTCTCGGGCAGAATGTAGGTTTTCTCGTCCCCATCCTCGCTCCAGTCGGCACCGACAACGATCCCGGGGATATCGTCGTCGCGCAGCAACGAGATTGCAACGTGGCGCATTTGAAGGAAGGAGGACAGCACGTTGAGAACACCCGACAGCGTACTCTCGAGTCTGTTCGGGGCCGTCAGGATCTTCGAGATTTCATAGATGCCCGTGAGGGCGATGTCGCTCAGCGGGACGAGCGGCGCATTACGACGCTCCCCTTTCGGTGTTGCGATGGCAGACCGTCCGCGGGGCATAGCATCTTCTCCATTGCCCAACTCCTCCCGGACCCAATTGTTCTTCTTATCTAGTATTATTCTAATCAATCCAGCCCGCAGCGTCGCGCTCAACTTATGAGCATCGACTGCCGAAATTAGAGGCGCGGGCGGAGGTGTGCGCGTATCCAGGCGCCGATGGTTGATCGGTCAAGCCGCATCAATATTAATGATATGGTCCCGCCTTCGGAGGATCCGTCTAGTAGGCCTCCACCCGCTGCAGGCTGAGCGAACCTCAATGACCTCTCAAGGTGCGACAAATCCTCCCGCAGATTTTTCTACGTCAGAGCTGACTGGGTAGCGACGTTCCAAGCATCAAACATCTCTGAGACAACCGCCGTTCACCTTGCGCGAGATTGCGTCGATCCCAGTCCAAAAAACCGCAGAACCTCACGGTCGCAAACGCGAACTGACCACCTTGATCCTCATCAAGCTTCCAGTTGACCGGCCTTGTAATCCTGTTGCCCGTCCCGAAAGGATCTTTCGTCCCCCACAGCGCTCGCTCTCGTAAGGATTTCTCATGGACGTCTTTGACGCTATCCGCCATCGGCGTGCCGTTCGCGACTATACCGGCGCGCCGATCGAGAAGGGCACCATCGAGCGCCTCATCGATTTGGCGGTGAGAGCGCCAAGCGCAATGAACCGTCAACCGTGGGCCTTCGCCGTCGTGCGCGGAAAACAGCGTCTTGCAAGCCTGTCACAGCGCGCAAAAGCCCACCTATTGACCACCATCTCGGAGACTTCGCCTCTGTCCGACCATCGCCAGACCCTTGAGGATCCGGCGTTCGATCTCTTTTATGGCGCTTCCAATCTCATCATCATATCCGCAACATCAAACGAAGATGGAACAGCGGAAGACTGTGCGCTCGCAGCCCAGAATCTGATGCTGGCAGCCCATGCCCTTGAGCTCGGCACATGCTGGATAGGCCTGGCGCGTCCTTGGCTCAACCAAACCGAGGCAAAGCTCCAGCTAGGGTTGCCGTTAGAACACCACCCCGTAGCGCCGATCATCATCGGACACCCAGGCTCCACGCAACCGGACTCTCATCCCCGTCACGATCCGAAGATCATCTGGATCAACGATTGATCGTTTTGGTCACGCGGGTCCCGGGCCACTACGCTAAGCGCACCAGGCGTGAATAAATTCACGAGCAAAAGCGTGGCGGTCCCTACGGGAGTCGAACCCGTCTTTTCAGATTGAAAATCTGACGTCCTAACCGATAGACGAAGGGACCGTTTGCGATACCGGACGGCCTCCGGACCCAACGAAACGGGCAGCGACGTATAGGAAGGTTTGCCCCAAGACGCAAGCGGACGGTCGCAGGCCCGCGCCCGAACGGGCCATTTTCGCACTGGCCACTCAAGGCCTTACTGGTTGCGCGGATCGGCCGCGTCCTCGATTTGAAGCTCGATGCGGTTGCGCCCGCCCCAGGTGTCGCGCCGAAGCTGGCCGGCCACATGCAACGGCAGTCCGGACGAAGCTCCCATCAGCATCTCGCCCAGGGGCTGCCCGGCGGCACGGAAGGCAACCGCGTCGAGCCGCGACCCGTCGCCCGCCTCCAGGACGCAGCGGATATGCGCCGTGCCGACGGGCTTTGCGAACTTCACCCGATGCGCCGGGAACGCGAAGCGCGGCTGCGGATTGCCTTGTCCGTAAGGCCCCGCGCGCTCAAGAAGGTCGACGAGACCATCGTTCGCGGCCGAAGGGGTTAGCGCCCCGTCGATGGCAAGCGTTGCGCGCGCCGCAAGACGCACCGCCGCATCCGCCAGCGTCGTGGAGAAAAAGTGCGCGAGATCGTCGAGCTTCGCTTTGTCGACCGTCAGCCCCGCCGCCATCGCGTGCCCGCCGCCCTTGATGAGATGCCCGGCCGCCACCGCCTGACGCACCGCCGCACCGATGTCGATGCCCGCGACCGAGCGCAGCGACGCCGTGCCGGCGACGAGGCCGCCGGCCGCATCCTTGTCCCACGAGATGACGCACGACGGCCGCTTGAAACGCTCCGTGAGCCGGCTCGCAATGAGCCCCACGACGCCCCGGTGCCAATCGGACGAGCCGACCATGAGCACGCTCGTATCCGCCGCCTCGCCAAGCATCCGGTCGGCAATAGCGATGGCCTCCTCGAGCGCCGCCTGCTCGATCTCCTTGCGCTCCTTGTTGAGCCGGTCGAGCAGCACCGCTATACGCGCCGCCTCGCCCTCGTCCTCGGTCGAAAGCAGCTTCGCGCCCAGCGCCGCATCTCCTATGCGCCCGCCGGCGTTGATGCGCGGACCAAGGATGAAGCCGAGGTGATAGGCGTTCGCCGGCTCGCTCAAGCCCGCCGCATCCTGCAGCGCGCGCAACCCCACGTTCTCGCGCCCGCGCATGACCTGCAGCCCCTTCGTCACGTAAGCGCGGTTGAGCCCCTTGAGCGGCACCACGTCCGCAACCGTCGCCAGCGCCACGAGATCGAGATCGCCGATGAGCTGCGGCTCTGCGAGGCTTGCGCCATAGACCCCGCGGCGGCGAAGCTCGCGCACCGTCGCGACGAGCACGAGGAACGTGACGCCGGCCGCGCAGAGATGCCCCTGCCCCGAGATGTCATCGAGCCGGTTCGGATTGACGAGCGCATGCACCTCCGGCAGCACCTCGTCGGCCTGGTGGTGGTCGATCACCACCACGTCCACGCCGCGCTTGCCGGCGGCGCCCAGAACATCGACGCTCGTCGTCCCGCAGTCGACCGTGACGAGCAGCGTCGCGCCTTCGCCGATCAGCTGGTCCATCGCCGCCGCGTTCGGGCCGTAGCCTTCCGTGAGGCGATCCGGAATGTAGATCCGGTGCGGCACGTCATGATGCGCGAGGAACCGCGCAAGCAGCGCCGACGAGCAGGCGCCGTCCACGTCGTAGTCGCCGAAGATCGCCGTCCGCTCGCGCCGCTGCACGGCATCCGCCAGCCGGCGCGCCACCTTGTCCATGTCGGTCAGCGTCGACGGGTCCGGCATCAGCGCCCGGATCGTCGGATCGAGAAAGACGGGAACCTCGTCGAGCCCGACGCCGCGTGCGGCAAGCACTCGCCCCAGAAGCTCAGGAAGCCCGTGCTGCTGGCTGATGGCGATCGCCTCGTTGGCACGGGCCGGATCGAGCATCTCGCTCCAGCGGTACCCCTTCGCGGAGGCCACCACGCCGAGGAACGCCCCGTCGTCCGGCGTTGCCGCCGGAGCGCGCACCTTTCTGAGTGCCGTCATGTCCGAATTGCCCCCGCCTGATTCGCTAAATGCTAAGCGTTTCAGGAGATGGAGGCGCGAGCGACCCCTGGAGCCGCTTGTCCACAAGTTGCAGAGGCTTGTCGGGGCACGGCACCTGTGGCAGAGGTGCGGAGCAGACACAGAGAGAGGCGCCCCAGGCGATACCCGAAATGGCCGACCCCAAGAACATCCTCATCCTGGTGCTCCTGATTGCCGTCGGCGTGCTCGGCTACCTCTACTACGACAGCCAGCAAACCCAGGTGCGCATCGACGTCCCAGGCTTCAAGCTCGAAGCGAAGTAGCAGACTAGAGCGCGATTCCGATTCAATCGAAACCGATCGCGCGCTAGTCGCGGTTGTCGGCGAGCAGGTGCTTGCCCGCGTCGCGGAAGCGGCTCTTGATCCGGCGCACGGTCCCGGTCTTCGACCGCATGATGAGCGTCTCCGTCTCGGCCGTCTCGCCGCGGAATTTCACGCCCTCGAGCAGCGACCCGCTCGTAACGCCCGTCGCCGCGAAAATCACATCCGCCGAGGCCATGTCCGCGAGTGTGAACTTCTTCTTGATATCGGTGACGCCCATCTTCTTCGCGCGCGCCACCTCCTCGTCGTTGGACGGCATGAGCCGCCCCTGGATCTGACCGCCGATGCAGCGCAGAGCCGCCGCCGCCAGCACGCCTTCCGGCGCGCCGCCCGAGCCGAGGTAGATGTCGATCCCGGTCTCCTCAGGGTCCGTGGTCCAGATCACGCCCGCAATATCGCCGTCCGGAATGAGCTGCACGCCGGCGCCCGCCTCGCGCACCGCACGGATGATCTCCGCATGACGCGGACGGTCGAGCAGGCAGGCCGTGATGCTGCTGACAGGCACGCCCTTGGCTTTCGCCAGCGCATTGAGATTTTCGGCAACCGGCGCGTCGAGATCGACAATGCCATCGGGATAGCCGGGGCCGATCGCGATCTTGTTCATGTACATATCGGGCGCGTGCAGAAGCCCGCCGCGCTCCGAGATGGCAAGAACCGCAAGCGCGTTCGGCATGCGCTTGGCGCAGATCGTCGTTCCCTCGAGCGGGTCGACGGCGATATCGACCTCAGGCCCCGTACCGTTGCCGACCTTCTCGCCGATGAAGAGCATCGGCGCCTCGTCCATCTCGCCCTCGCCGATGACGACCGTGCCGCGCAGCGAAACTTGCGACAGCTCATGGCGCATGGCATCCACCGCCGCCTTGTCGGCCGCCTTCTCGTTGCCCCGTCCGCAGAACCGTGCAGCGGCAAGTGCCGCCGCCTCCGTCACACGCGCGACCTCGAGCACCAGCATCCGGTCCAGGCCGGCCGCGCCATTGCCGTTGTCCTTTGCCATGGCGTCCTCGCTCTTCTCCTAAAGATCCTCGATACGGATCATCTGCGGGCGCTGCGCAACGTTGCCGTCGGCCTCGATGGCCCACAGCGCATTGCGCATCGCCTCCTCGGTGGTGTCGTGAGTAATAAGTATAACATTGACCGCCTGCTCGGCGGCACCGGGCGGCGGCTCGGCCGCCTGGCCGGGATGCACCTGTCCTCGCCGCTTCTGCACGATGCTTTCGAGCGAGACGTTCTCGTCGCTCATGCGGCGCGTGATGGCCGCCATGGCGCCCGGCCGGTCGTAGACCGAAAGGCGCACGTAGTAGTTGCCGAGCCGCGACTTGAGATCGAGCCCCCGCGCCGGCTCGAGCACCTTGGTCGACCGGATGAACGGCGGCATGATGAGCCCGCGCGCGATATCGACGATGTCGCTGGCCACGGCCGAGGCCGTCGGCTTTGCCCCCGCGCCCGGACCGACGAGCAGCAGGTTGCCCGCAAAATCGCCGTCGATGCCCACGCAGTTGGTGACGCCCGAAACCTCGGCCAGCGCCGACTCCTCCGCTACCAGCACCGGCGTCACGTGCGCCTCGATCCCCTGCTCGGTCTCGGTCGCGACACCGAGCAGCTTGATGCAATAGCCGAGCTCCGTTGCCGCCTCGATGTCCGCCGAGGTGATGGTCTCGATCCCCTCGACGTGGATCTGGTCGAAAGCGATCGTCGTGCCGAACGCGAGGCAAACCAGAAGCGACAGCTTGTGCGCCGCATCGAACCCGCCGATGTCGAACGACGGATCGGCCTCCGCATAGCCGAGATCCTGAGCCTCCTTGAGCGCATCGGCGAAGCTGCGGCCCTCGTCCGTCATCTTCGAGAGGATGAAATTGCAGGTGCCGTTGAGGATGCCGTAGACGCGCTTCACGCCGTTGGCGGCCAGCGCTTCCCGCAGCATCTTGATGATCGGGATACCGCCCGCGACCGCCGCCTCGAAGTTGAGCGCGACACCATTCTCCTCGGCGAGCTGCGCGAGCGCGACGCCGTGCTTGGCGAGCAGCGCTTTGTTGGCGGTAACGACATGCTTCCCGGCCTTCAGCGCGGCCTCGATGGCGGCCTTCGCCGGCCCGTCCTCGCCGCCCATCAACTCGACGAAAACCTCGTTTGAGGGATCCTTGGCCAGCGCCACCGGATCGTCGAACCACCGCGCGTCCCCGAAACCGTCGCCACGCGCCTTATCACGGTTGCGCGCCGAAACGCCCGTCACGCGAACGGGACGGCCGAGCATTTTCTCGAGGCGCGGCGCATGGGCCGACAGCAGTTGAATGAGACCCATGCCGACGGTGCCAAGTCCGGCGACGCCGAGGGTCAAAGGCTCTGACATGGCTGACAAATTAAGCTGAAACGGGCCTACCGGCTGGCTTTCTGCGGGATGGGGATGACGTTATGCATCGTTTCCGGAGACTGAGCCAGGAACTTCTTGATAGAGCGGGCCGCCTGCCGGATGCGGTGCTCGTTTTCCACCAGCGCGATGCGCACAAAGCCCTCGCCGTATTCACCAAACCCGAGACCCGGCGAAACGGCGACTTCCGCCTTCTCGATCAGTAGCTTAGCAAATTCGACCGAACCGAGAGCCCGGAACGGCTCCGGGATCGGGCACCAGGCGAACATGGTGGCCGGCGGCGGCGGCACCGGGAAGCCCGCGCGCCCGAAGCTCTCAACCAGGCAGTCGCGCCGGCTCTTGTAGGTCTTGCGGATCTCCTCGACGCAGTCCTGCGGGCCGTTGAGCGCCGCGGCAGCCGCCACCTGGATCGGCGTGAACGCGCCATAATCGAGATACGACTTCACGCGCGCCAGCGCTCCGATCAGCTTCTCGTTGCCGACCGCGAACCCCATGCGCCAGCCGGGCATGTTGTAGGTCTTGGAGAGCGACGTGAACTCGACCGTGATGTCAATCGCGCCCGGCACCTCGAGCACCGACGGCGGTGGGTTGTTGTCGAAGTAGATCTCCGCATAGGCGAGATCCGACAGGATGATCAGGTCGAGCTTCTTCGCCAGCGCAACCGCCTCCTTGTAGAAGTCGAGGGTCGCCGTCATTGCCGTGGGATTCGACGGATAGGAGAGCACGACCGCAAGCGGCTTCGGGATCGAGTGGCGGCAGGCGTGATCGATGGCGCGCAGGAAGTCGTCGCCGTTGCCGGCTTTGACGTGCCGCATGGAGGCGCCCGAGATCAGGAAGCCGAACTCGTGAATGGGATAGGTTGGGTTAGGAACCAGGATCACGTCGCCCGGCGCCGTGATCGCCTGCGCCATGTTGGCGAAGCCTTCCTTGGAGCCGAGCGTCGCCACAACCTGCGTCTCGGGGTCGAGCTTCACGCCGAACCGGCGCGCATAGTAGGCGGCCTGGGCCCGCCGAAGTCCCGGAATGCCCTTCGACGCCGAGTAACGGTGCGTCCTGGGCTTCGACACCGTCTCCACCAGCTTGTCGATGATATGCTGCGGCGTCGGCAGGTCGGGGTTGCCCATGCCGAGATCGATGATGTCGGCGCCCTTCGCGCGCGCCGCCGCCTTGAGGCGGTTCACCTCGGCGAAGACATAAGGCGGCAAGCGCTTGATGCGGTGGAAATCGTCGATCACGATCGGTCTCTTTGTGCGTTGCGGCCCGGCGGCGAAAAAGGCCCTGAATGAGGCCGCCATCAACAGCCTTAGCCCGGAATTCGACAAGAAAACCGGGCTCTTTGCCCCGCATATTTACGCCAAGGGACGCGCACGCGTCCAGGGGTGCCCCTGGAACCCTTAAGGCTCCTGTGCACATCCTGTTCTCAAACGCCTTCCTTCTTTCCTCCTACTAGGCGTTGTCACACGGAGGGCCTATCTTCGGATCCATGAACGAGCAGTCACGCCAGCCGGTCACACCCTACCGCATCGAGAACCCCGAGGAGTTCGCGCAGAACCTGCTGCGCTTCTTCGAGGAGGGCGGGCGCGCCATGTCCGAGCTGCTCGAGCGGCCCGACTCCAAGATCAGCCCCTATTCCGCAGCGAGCGAGCTGACCCAGGCCGCCGGCACGCTGGCCGACATCGCCCGCCTCTGGCTCGCCGATCCCGCCAAGCTCGCCGAGGCGCAGGGCTCCTTGGTGAGCTCCTACATCGATCTCTGGAACGCCTCGATCCGCCGCATGCTTGGGGAACAGGTGGACCCCGTCGTCGAGCCCGAACCGTCGGACAATCGCTTCAAGGACCCCGAGTGGTCGTCGAACCCGTTCTTCGACTTCTGGAAGCAGGCCTATCTCGTGACCACGCACTGGGCCGAGGACGTGCTGCAGCAGACCGAAGGTCTCGACGAGCCGACGCGCCACAAGGCCGAGTTCTATCTGCGCCAGCTTTCGAGCGCGTTCTCGCCGTCCAACTTCCCGCTGACCAACCCCGAGGTCGTTCGCGAGACCTTCGCCACCAATGCCAAGAACCTCGTGCAGGGCATGAACCATCTCGTGCACGACATGGAGAAGTCCGGCGACCTGCTGAAAATCAGCCAGACCGATACCGAAGCCTTCGAAGTCGGCAAGAACATCGCCACGACGCCGGGCAAGATTGTTTTCGAGAACGAGATCTTCCAGCTGATCCAGTACGCGCCGACGACCGACAAGGTGCGCGAGGTTCCGCTTCTCGTCGTTCCGCCCTGGATCAACAAATACTACATTCTCGACCTCACGCCGCCGAAGAGCCTCCTGAAGTTCGCGGTAGACCAGGGCTTCACGGTGTTTGTCATCTCCTGGGTGAACCCCGACGAGAAGCTCGCCCACAAGACCTTCGAAGACTACATGCTCGAAGGGATCTTGACGGCGGCCGACGCCGTACGGCGCGAGACCGGCGTCGAGAAATGCAACGCCGTCGGCTACTGCGTCGGTGGCACGCTGCTCGGCGCGACCCTTGCCTACCTGGCGGCCCGCGGCGAGGAGCCGTTCCGCTCCGTCACCTTTCTCACCACGCAGCTCGACTTCTCGAAAGCAGGCGACCTCCTGCTGTTCACAAGCGACGGTCAGCTCGACTCGCTGAAGGAGATGATGGCCGAGCGCGGCTATCTCGACGGCTCGCGCATGGCGAACGTGTTCAACATGATGCGCCCGCGCGACCTCATCTGGCCGTACATCGTCAACAACTACCTCTTGGGCAAGAAGCCGTTCCCGTTCGACCTGCTGTACTGGAACCAGGATTCGACGCGTATGGCCGCCGCCAATCACAGCTTCTACCTTGAGCAATTCTACAACGAGAACAAGCTCGCTAAGGGCGAGATGACGCTCGCGGGCATCAAGCTCGACCTCAAGAAGGTGAAACTCCCGGTATTCGAGCTGGCGGCGAAGGAGGACCACATCGCGCCCGCGAAGTCAGTCTTCATCGGCTCGAGGCTGCTTGGCGGCCCGGTCGATTTCGTCATCGCGGGCTCGGGACACATTGCCGGCGTCGTCAATCCGCCCGACAAGATGAAATACCAGTACTGGACCGCCAATAAGGCGGCTGCCGATACGCTCGAGGAATGGATCGGCATGGCCAAGGAGCACCCGGGCTCCTGGTGGCCCCATTGGGTCGAATGGCTCACAAAATACGCGGGCGGCTGGACGATTCCGCGGGAGCCCGGTGAAAAGCTCGGCGTCATCGAGGATGCACCCGGCAGCTACGTCAAAACCAAGGCGTGACAACGCACTTCGGGGTAAGCTGAAAAATGCAGTTCGGACTGCCCCGATGGTTAACTCGTCGCAGCGCGCAAGCCTAATGTTGGCCCCGCGCCCCCATTTAGCCAAACGTCCTCTGCATTCAGCTTACTGTCAGTTGGACAGATGAAACCCGCGGAAGCGGGAACATGCCGAAAATGAGAATTCTCTTGATCGAGGACGAGCCGCTTCTGGGCGAGGCCGTGGCCACGCACTTGAAGAAGTCTCACGCCGTCGACTGGCTGCAGTCCCTGGAGGACGGCACCGAGGCCATGCACACGGTCGCCTACGATCTCCTCTTGCTGGATCTCAACCTGCCCGATGGCCACGGCATCGACCTGTTGCGGTCCGTGCGCCGCTCGGGTCAGGCGCTTCCGGTCATCGTCATCACCGCGCGCGATCAGGTTCGCGACCGCGTCGAAGGGCTCAACGCCGGCGCCGACGACTATCTCGTGAAGCCCTTCGATCTCGACGAGCTGGCGGCCCGGATCCTGGCGGTCAGCCGGCGCATGACGGCCACGCCATCTCCTCGCCTCACGATCGGCGACCTCGAGATCGAGCAGGCGACACGCAAGATTTGGCGCGACGGCGAAGAGATTCTGCTCACGGCGCGCGAGTGGGCGATCCTCGAATGTTTCCTCCACCGCCTCGGAACGATCGTCTCCAAGGCAAAGCTCGAGGAGGTGCTTTACGACTTCGGCTCCGAGATCGAAAGCAACGCCGTCGAGGTCTACGTCAGCCGCTTGCGGAAAAAGATCGGCAGCGACGCCATCCGCACCCTGCGTGGTCTTGGCTACCGGATGGACCGTTAGGCCATGGCAACGTGGTCCATCCGAAAACGATTGATCCGATCGTTGATCGTACTTCTGGCGACATGCTGGATTATCGGCGTGGTCGCTGCCGCACTTGTCGTGCGCCACGAGATCAAGGAGGTTTTCGACAGTGCCCTGCGCGAGACTGCAGGTGACGTCGTCCCCATCGCCCTCCACGAATACAAACTTCAAAAGGCGGGCGGGGAGCAGCAGCCCGGCACGCTGCCCGTAGCGCTGCGCATGGCCCGCGGCCATGTGCACTTTTTCTTGCGCGACCGAGCGGGCAACGTTCTCCTGGCATCAAGCGGCGCACCGCGTGATCCACCCGATTTCCCGCTTTCGAAAAGTTTCAAGAACGACAAGAGCTTCCGCTACTACACGCAATTCCTGGAAACCGACGATGTCTGGATCCAGGTCGGCCAGGAGCTGAAGGAGCGGCACGAGGCCGTCATGGGCCTCTGGATCGGCTTGGCCTCCCCCCTGCTGGCCTTGCTGCCCATCGCCGCTTTCGCCGTCTGGCACACGGTCGGCCGCGCGACGGCGCCGATCACAACCGTCTCGCGCGAGCTTGAAACACGCGGCGGCGACCGTCTCGATCCCATCGACGGCACCGCCATGCCGGATGAGCTCGTGCCGGTCGTCGACTCCGTCAACACGCTCATGCAGCGCCTGAAGGCCGTACTCGAGTCCGAGCGCGCCTTCGCCGGAAACGCCGCTCACGAGCTGCGCAACCCCATCGCATCCGCGCGCGCGCAGATTCAGGTGTTGGCTGGCAATCTCGCGGGAACGCCCGGCCAGGCGCGCGCCGAGAACATATCGTCCCAGCTCGGGCAGCTCGGCCGGCGCATCGAAAAATTGTTGCAGATGTCGCGCGCCGAGGCAGGCCTCGGACAGTCGCGCGAGCGCACCGATCTCGCGGCCATAGCCGAGCTGCTCGTGGACGAGTATCGCCGTCGCCCGGATGTCAGGAACCGGTTGAACCTCGTCACGCCCGGCGATGGCTGCTGGGTCGCAATGGACCAGGATGCGCTCGCGATCGTCCTGCGCAACGTCATCGAGAACGCCGTCAGCCACGGCGCAAGCAGCGACCCCATAGACGTCCGGGTCGGAGAGCACACGGTCAGCGTCGTCAACGCCTGCCCGCCGGTGCCTCCGGACGTCCTTCTTGATCTCAAGAGCCGATTCCGTCGCGGCATCAGCAATGGCGGCGGAAGCGGCCTCGGTCTCGCCATCGTTGACACCATCATGCGTCAGGCTGGCGGGCGGGTCGAGCTGATGTCGCCCGCGCGAGACCGCTCGGACGGCTTCGAGATCGATCTGGTATTCCCCGGCGCCCTGTGAGTTTAGGCCTTATGCTCACGATGGGACAAGCCGCTGTCAGGCTACTTTAAGGTTCGGCTCCGACAACCCGCCATAACATAAGACGCGTCAAGCGTCCGGGGGAGACTAGCCATGTACGCGACAGTCGTCCTGCCCGCCTACAATGAGGAGGACAGCATCGGCCCGTTGCTCGAGGAGATCCGCAACGAGATCGCAGCATTGCCGGTGCGCGAGGTGATCGTGATCGACGACGGCAGCACCGACGCGACCGCTCGGCGTGCCATCGCTGCATGGGGAGCCGATACGCGGCTCCGCATCATCCGCCACAGCCGCCGGCTGGGCCAAAGCCGGGCGCTGCTGACCGCCGTCCGCGCCGCCTCCCATGATTTGATCGCCACGCTCGATGCCGACGGACAGAACGACCCCGCCGACCTCGCCACGCTGTTCGCCGCCTATGCTGCGCGCCAAGCCCACTCGCCTCGCCTGATCGTCGCCGGACAGCGCTTGCGGCGGGAGGACTCGCTGCTGCGCCGCCTGTCCTCGCGCATTGCCAACAGCGTGCGCGCGGCGTGGCTGCACGACGATGTCCGCGACACCGGCTGCAGCCTGAAGCTCTTCCGCCGTGAGGACTTCCTCACGCTTCCGTTCTTCGACCACATCCACCGCTTCATCCCCGCGGTGATGAAAGCCTCCGGCGTCACCGTCGCCCTCGTCGACGTCAATCACCGTCCGCGCAAGGCCGGCCGCTCCAAATACGGCTTCTGGGACCGGCTGTGGGTTGGAATCTACGATCTGATCGGCGTGCGCTGGCTCTTGAAGCGCCAGATCGTCAACGTGGAGCTGGAGGAGGTGCTATGAGCACGCTGGTAGGTCAATCCCCCACCGAGCAGCTTTGGCTCGGCATCGGCCTCCTTGGTCAGGGGCTCTTCTTCATGCGCTTCTTCGTCCAATGGATCGCGTCCGAGCGGCAGCGCCAGTCCGTCATGCCGACGGCGTTCTGGTACTTCAGCCTGGCCGGCGGGCTCGTGCTCCTCTCCTATGCCATCTGGCGCGCAGATCCGGTCTTCATCATCGGCCAAGCCTCCGGCCTCGTAATCTACTGCCGCAATCTCTATTTCGTTTTCGGCTCCGCTGGGCCGCGAGCGGCGACGCGCACGACGGGTTGATTCTTGAGCAGCGCAGATCTGAAGATCGACCGGACGGCGATGGCCGTGCTCGCCGTGCTGATGGCGGCGCTATTCGCCGCCACCACCGCGCTCCCCGCAATCCCCGTGGACGAGACACGGTATTTGACGGTCGCCTGGGAAATGCGGGCCACGGGAAACTGGAGCCTGCTCACACTCAACTTCGCGCCCTATTCGCACAAGCCGCCGTTGCTGTTCTGGCTGATCAACGCAAGCTGGACGCTGTTCGGCCTAGAGGTCTGGCCCGCGCGCCTGATAGGCGCTTTGTCCACCCTGGCCGCACTCGCCCTGACGCACGCGCTGGACCGGCGCCTTGCGCCAGCCGCGGAGCAAGCCCCAGCCGCTAGCGTTCTCCTGCTGCTTGCATTGCCGCTGTTCGTCACGCTCGGCTTTTCGATCATGTTCGACATGCTGCTGACGGCGACGGTCTCCGCGGCCATGCTCGCACTTTGGACGGCAGGCCGTACCGGCGACCGCAGGGCGTTCGCCGCCTATGGGCTCTGTATCGGCCTCGGCCTGCTGGCGAAAGGCCCGGTCGTCTTTCTCTTCACGCTTCCGGCAGCGTTTCTCGCCTCGCTCTGGATTGACCCGGCGCAACGTCGCGGCTGGGTGCTGCGGATCGCCCTGGCCCTCGCGCTTGCCGTTGCCGTAGGGCTCGCGTGGGCATTGCGCGCCGCCTACCTCGGCGGTCCCGAATTCGCGGAAATGCTGCTCTGGAAGCAGTCCGCAGGCCGCATCACGTCATCGTTCGCCCACGCACGCCCTATCTGGTTCTACGCACCGATCCTGCTGCTCCTTCTCACCCCTCTCTTGCTGTGGCGTCCGGCGTGGCAAAGCCTGGCGACAGTCGCGAGAAGCGAGCGGAGCGCGCGCAACTTCCTCCTCGCCTGGATCCTTCCGCCTCTGATCGGTCTGAGCCTCATCAGTGGCAAGCAGATCCACTATCTGCTTCCGCTGCTACCGGCGGTCGCCATCCTCATCTCGCTCGGGCTGAGGAACACCGCGCCGCGCCGCGCCGACCACTATCCGCTGCTTGTCTTCGCCGGGCTGTTGACCGCAGCCCTCACTGCAACCGCTCTGGGATGGCTCGGCTGGCTGCCGGAAGGCGCCTTGGAGATAGCCGCCGCCGAGCTCAGCATCCCGCTCGTGGTGCTGACGGGCATCGGCGCCATCGGCGCCATCGCCGCACTCGGCGGGACGGTGCGCCGCAGTCTGCTGGGGCTGGCTATCGCGAACCTGGCCGTCCTGACGAGCCTCGCAGTGCAATCGCGCGCAACGGTGCACCGGCTGTTCGACCTCCAGCCCGTCGCCAACGTGATCGCGCCTCACCGGGAGCATCCGATCGCGATTGCCCAGGGGACACGCGGCGAGTTCGGGTTCCTCGCACGCCTCCGTAAGCCGCTTGTCGAGGTTTCGAGAGCAGACCTACCCTGCTGGCTCGCCCGCAATCCGGAGAGCATTGCCATCGTCCGCTATAAGCCGGACCATGAGAAAACTAGCGCCAGAGATCCCGGCGTGGAGCGCATCTACGAGCGGACATACCGCTTCGACGAAGAGTTTGTGATCCTGAAGGCAGCCCCCAGCCGGCCACCCGCAAACTGCGTACCGTAACCGGCCCAATACCCCTCGCGTAGCGCTAGCTCGCGGCCGCACGCCGCTCGGCAAGGCGTTGCTCGGCGCAGGCGACAATCGCTGCGCGCAACTCGTCCGCGGTCGACCATGCCGGACCGACAGCAAGGTTCTGCGCCGATGCGAGCATCTTGAGGTCCTCGACACGCGAGATCGAGGACAGCCGGTCCATGAGCACCCCCGCGCCATGACGATGCAGCGTCACAACAGCACCGATCTCATAGGGGTCGAACGCCTGCGGAGGCTCAACCGGCTCCACCTGTCTCGCCGCACTCGGAACGACAGCCGGCCGCGGCGAAACTTCGGTCGCGCGCAGCGCACCTCCGATCTCCGCGATGTGGTCCGTCTGGCGCAGAATACGGTTCGCGATACGGCGCGCCGCCCCCTCCGGAAGCCCGGCCTCACGGAGAACGGCGTGCTCGATGAGGGCGCGAAGCTCCTTACGCGCTGAGCGCGCGGTGCGTGTCATCGGCATGACCCATTGCAAGTGAGAGACCGTTGGCCATGGTGCGCGCGACCTCGTCGTGAAGCCGCCGCAGATCCTGCACGCCATCCCCGTACTTGGCGTCGATCGTCCGCGTATCGGGGCTCCACTCGAAGGCGTTCGCGATACCGTCGCGATGTGCGAGTTGCATATCCGCGAGCGGATGCGTGAGCCCGACCTCCTCGATCAATAACCGCTCGGAGCCGCGCCCGCGCACGAAGTTCGGCAGACACATATACCGGCGCCGCGCAAGCGGAATGGCCGAAAGCTCGTCGAGATTGGTCACACCCTCGGCGACGAGCGAGATGCGGTCGATCGCCATGAGCGAGACGTAGTCCGGGCGAAACGGCACGATGACCCGGTCCGCAATTGCGATGGCGGCATGCGTGACGAACGAAAGACCCGGTGCGCAGTCCATGATGACAACGTCGTACTCGCTGTCCCAGCGCTTGAGCAGCATGCCGAGACGCCGCGACAGGTCGATGATGAGGTTCTTACCCGAGCTGCCGCTGGCGAGATCGAGAAAGAGGTCGCCCTGCACCTCGTCGATCAGGAGCGAGCCCGGCAACAGATCGAGCTTCGGGCGCCGGCCGGCCGAGCAGGTGACGTCCCCTGTCTCGCGGGCGAGATAATTGCCGGGAACGGTGTGTGGCGTCTTGAAGGAGTCGATGAAGTAATCGGAGATCGTTTGCCGCCTGTCACGGGCCTCGCGCCAGCCGCGTCCCCCAAGCAGAATGATCGATGCGTTGCACTGGGAATCGATATCGACCACCAGGACACGCTTGCCGCCCCAGATGCTGAGGCTGTGCGCGAGCATGACGGAGACCGTGGATTTCCCGACGCCACCCTTGCGGTTGGCCACGGCGAGGTAGAGTGCCATTGTTTCCTCACTTCACGGGATATCGTTCGTCCCGCGCTTGATGCACTGTTACCCCGCACTCACGTTCCAGTGCCGCAGCGCACGCCCTCCGTTCGCCGCCGACGCCGAGCCCAATTGGGCCATGCTATGATTTTTCAGGATTCCTGCGGCCGCGCCCTCCCCCCTGCTCGTCACGACTGAACCCGCGTAATTCGCGGCAACGATCCCTGATTTTCGAGCGCTGAAGAGATGCTCGCGTCTCTTCAGACTCTCCGCCGGCGGGACCGCCCAGTCATGCTTCGATTAGCCTGTGTATAAACCTCTCAAAGCACTTGCTTGATACTATAATGCTCTGAAAGCGACAATCTGTGGGCGAGAGTCTGAGGACCGCCAGGAAAAAGCGCAACGTCTATTCGCGACTTTCGCGGCGCGCGGTCCACGCCTCAACCCTCGGCGACGCCGCCGTCGAGGCCACACCCGTCCTCGGGCAACGGCCGGGCCCCAACACGGCGGCGTCGTGTAGAGTGTTGTTTCTCTTCACTTCTTGACTTGGACTAAAACGTCACGGACCCGATAAGAAGCGCGCGTACGTTCCGCCGATCCCACACCCAGAAGCCCATTGAAGCGACACTCGGAAAAAACGCGTATCCCTTGAATGAGCCCTACGAGCCGGCGTAAACTTTTGCCCAAATCCATGGGGCTTTCACGGCGACCGCCCCGTCAGGCATATCGCCCAAGCGTCGCTCCATCGGCCATCCGGTCGAAGGAGTAGCTATGCCCGGCGAAACGCCCGTCTCGATCAATTCAGCACCGGAAACTGCATCCGCACCGTCCTTTCAGGACGTGTTTCGGACCTTCGCGCGCATCGGCGTGCTGTCGTTCGGCGGCCCCTCCGCCCAGATCGCATTGATGCACAGGATCATCGTCGACGAGAAGAAGTGGCTCGACGAGGCGCACTATCTGAGCGCGTTGAGCTTCTGCATGCTGCTGCCCGGACCTGAGGCCATGCAGCTTGCTACCTACGTAGGCTGGCGGCTGCATGGCCTCGCGGGAGGACTCGCGGCCGGCTTGCTCTTCGTCTTGCCCGGCGCGCTGATTGTGCTCACCTTGTCGATGGTCTATGCCGCGTTTGGCAACGTTCCCCTCGTCGAAGCATTCTTCTTCGGCATCAAGGCGGCCGTCCTGGTGATCGTCGTCGAGGCGCTGCTGCGCATCGCCAAGCGCGCCCTGACGCTGCGCGTGCACTGGATCATCGCCGCACTGTCGTTCGTCGCCATCTTCTTCTTTGCCGCGCCGTTTCCGCTCATCATATTTGCCGCGGCGCTCTTCGGCTTCTTTCACGTCCCGAGCACTGCTGCGGCGGCCGGAGCCCCATTCACGGCACCGCTGATCGCCACCTCGCGAACACTGCGCACGGTCGTCGTGTGGCTCCTCGCCTGGTTCGTGCCGCTCGCCGCCATCGCCGCCGCGTTCGGCCGCGACCATGTGCTCTCGCAGTTGAGCCTCTTCTTCTCGAAGCTCGCGGTGGTCACGTTCGGCGGCGCCTATGCCGTTCTCGCCTACATGGGCCAGGATGTCGTGACGCGCTACGGCTGGCTCGACGCCAGCGCGATGATGGACGGCCTCGGCCTCGCCGAGACCACGCCCGGCCCCCTGATCCTCGTGACCGAGTTCGTGGGCTACCTCGCCGCCTATCGCAATGGAGGCACGCCTCCCCTCCTCATGGGGCTGCTCGGCGCGTTCGTTGCACTATGGGCGACGTTCGTGCCGTGCTTCCTCTGGATCTTTGCAGGCGCGCCTTACATCGAATGGATCACGCACCAGCCGCGCCTCAAGGGTGCCCTGCATGCCATCACGGCGGCCGTCGTCGGCGTGATCCTCAATCTGGCGGTCTGGTTCGCCCTGCACGTGTTCTTCACCGAGATTGAGCTTGTCCATGCCGGCCCGCTGAAGCTCTGGACGCCGACACTGGCCTCGCTCGACTGGCGCGTGGTCGCGCTTTCGGCCGTCGCGGCCGTCCTGATCTTCAAGCGCCATTGGGATATTCCGGCCGTGCTCGGTGTCACCTCGGCCCTGGCCCTTCTCATCGGGTTCGCAGGGGTCTAGACCACCCCTGCGGCCGAGTTGCAGCAGGGCTTCACTGAGCCCCGGGCTGTGCTAGAAGGCCGCTTCTCGTTTCTTCAAGGTCCGGAATGACCGCCAAAACCACGGCCAGCCCCTCATCCTATCCCGCGGAGCGCGGAGCGAAACCGGCCCCGAAGGTCGGCTTCGTGTCGCTCGGCTGCCCGAAGGCGCTGGTGGACAGCGAGCGCATCATTACCAAGCTGCGCGCCGAGGGCTATCAGGTCGCCCCTGACTATGCCGGCGCCGACGTCGTGGTCGTGAACACCTGCGGCTTCCTCGATAGTGCCAAGCAGGAAAGCCTCGACGCCATCGGCGAGGCGCTTGCCGAGAACGGCCGCGTGATCGTCACCGGCTGCATGGGCGTCGAGGAAGGCCGCATCCGTGCGGTGCACCCGGGCGTGCTCGCCGTCACCGGCCCGCATCAATACGAGCAGGTCGTCACCGCCGTGCACGACGCCGTGCCGCCGCTGCACGACCCCTACCTCGACCTCGTGCCGCCGGAAGGCCTGCACCTCACGCCGCGCCACTACGCCTATCTGAAGATCTCGGAAGGCTGCAACAATCGCTGCTCGTTCTGCATCATCCCCTCGATCCGCGGCGACCTCGCAAGCCGCCCGGCCAACCACGTGATGGCCGAGGCCGAGCGCCTCGTAAAAGCCGGCGTCAAGGAGCTGCTTGTCATCAGCCAGGACACCAGCGCCTACGGCCTCGACATCAAATACGCGGAAAGCACCTGGAAGGGCGCGCCGCTCAAGGCCAGGTTCCTCGACCTCTCGCGCGCCCTGGGTGAGCTCGGCGTCTGGACGCGCTTGCACTATGTCTACCCCTATCCGCACGTCGACGACATGATCCCGCTGATGGCCGAGGGCAAGATCCTTCCCTACCTCGACATCCCCTTCCAGCACGCGTCCCCGGCCGTGCTGAAAGCCATGCGCCGCCCGGCCCACCAGGAGAAGACGGCCGAGCGCATCGCCAAGTGGCGGAGGACCTGCCCCGACCTCGCCGTCCGCTCGACGTTCATCGTCGGCTTCCCGGGCGAGACCGAAGACGATTTCACTTTCCTGCTGGACTGGCTGCGCGAGGCGAAGCTCAACCGCGTCGGCTGCTTCAAATACGAGGCCGTCGACGGGGCCAAGGCCAACGAGCTCGAGGGCGCCGTGCCCGAGGAGATCAAGGAGGAACGCTGGCACCGCTTCATGGCCGTGCAGCAGGAGGTCTCGCGCGAGATCCTGGCCACCCGCGTCGGCACCGACATCGACGTCATCATCGACGAGGTGGACGAGGACGGCGCCACCGGCCGTTCCAAGTGGGATGCGCCGGAGATCGACGGCAGCGTATTCCTCAACGGCGAGCAGTCGCTAAAACCCGGTGACATTGTGAAAGCGCGCGTTGATGCCGCGGACGACTACGACCTCTGGGCAACCGTTGCAGAGAAGCCCTGAGGCGCATCGTTAACTGCTCCCCCGCCTCGGCTCGCATTGACAGTCAACGGAGCCCGGTGCGACAGTCCGATCAAAAGTCTAGGGGAGCTGTGCAATGGTTTCGCCGGATCAAGCCACCGGCCCTGCGCCCACGGCGCCGGGAAGCCAGGAAATCCGCATCTACGCGCATTCGCCCATCATCTATTGGTGGGTCATTTGGGCCTACGGCTTCGTCTGTGCCGCCCTCACCTACTTCCAGGGCGACAGGCTCACCATCGGCGAGGGCGCCAAGCCGCTCTTCATTCACCCGAGCCCCTGGATTGGCCTCTCCTTCACGTTGCTTCTGTTGCTGGTCATCGTCGCGACGTCGGTTCGGGCGCGCGGCGTTCACGCGCTCCTGCTCCTCCTGCTGCTCGGAGGCGCCGCCGTCGCCACCTATTTCGTCATGACCATGCCGGGACTTTGGACGACCCCGCCGTCCCTGCTCCTGCACATGAACCTCGCCTTCTATCTCCTGCTGTCCACCGTACTCTTCGTCGTCTGGTTCGTGATCGTCTTCATCGTCGACCGGCTGAGCTACTGGCGCGTGCGCGGCACCCAGGTGGAGCACGTGCATCTCTTCGGATCCGCGCTCGGCCGCGCGCCCGAGAGCTGGTCGGCGCTGCACATCCGCCTCACCCGCTACAGCGACGACATCATTGCCCACAAGATCCTGGCGCTCGGCTTCCTCGGCCTCGGCACGAGCGATATCGAGGCCAAGGTGTCGATCTTCGGCGGCGGCCACGAGCAATTCCGCATCGAGAACGTCTGGAAGGCCTCAAAGCCCCTGCGCGCCGTCCAGGCCGCCATGGGCCAGAAAGCCACCGTCGTGATTTGACGTGCACGCGCGCGGCATTCGAGGTTGAATGCCGCCATCGTGTGGATGGCTCGCGGGATCGAGAGGATAAGCCCTCAACAGAGAGCAACCGGCACACGAAAAACTCCGTCATGGCCGCGCAGGCGGCCATCCACGCCAGCTTTCGCCCGCACGACAGTCGAAATTGGCAATGACCCTGCAGCGGCCTCCCCTTCACCTCATCGTCACCGCCGCCGTGCTGGCACTGGCCGTGGCGCTACGCGTCTTCGATCCGAGCCCGGTCGCGCGCCTGCGGCTTTCCATCTTCGACAGCTACCTGAGCCTCAAGCCCCGCGAGGCAGACCCGACCTTCCCGGTCCGCATCGTCGACATCGATGAAGCGTCCCTCGAGAAAATCGGCCAGTGGCCCTGGCCGCGCTCCGAGCTGGCCCGCATCATCGAGCGCCTCGCCGAAGCCGGCGCAAAGACTGTTGCTGTCGATCTCATCCTCGCCGAGCCCGACCGGCTGTCGCCCGAGTCCCTGTCACGGCAGGCCCAGGTCCGCAGCGAGCTCGCACCCATCGTGGCGGAGCTCTCCGCCCTGCCGTCGAACGATGTCCTCCTCGCCCGCGCCATGACGCGGATGCCGGTGGTGCTGGGCCTCGCCGGAGATGCATCGACCCAGCGCAAGCCGAGCCCGCCCAAGACGAGCTTTGCCATTGCGGGCGACGACCCGCGCCTGTTCGTGCCGCGCTTCCCCGGCGCCATCGAGCCGCTGCCCGTGCTCGCAGACGCATCCGCCGGAAACGGCGCGGTGAACTGGCTCCCCGCCGCCGATCAGATCGTGCGTCAGGTTCCGCTCCTCGTCTCGCTCCACGACACCCTCGTCCCAACCCTCTCGCTTGAGTCATTGCGCACCGGCATGGGCGAGACGACTGCCTTCATCCGCTCCTCCGGCGGCAGCGGCGTGCTCGCCTTCGGCCAGCAGACCGGCGTCGAGACCGTACGCGTCGGAGAAACCATCCTGCCGACCGCGAGCGACGGCCAGCTCTGGCTCAACTACGCGCGCCCCGACCCGCGCCGCTCCGTTTCCGCCCACAAGATCCTCGATGGAACATTCGAGCCCAGGGATTTCGCGGGCCGCCATGTCCTGATCGGCGCCAGCGCGACGGGTCTTCTCGATCTCCGCGCGACCCCGCTCGCGGCGTCCGTGCCGGGCGTCGAGGTTCATGCCCAGGCCATCGAGCAGATGCTGTCCGGCGCACACCTCGTGCGCCCGGCCCTCGCGACCGGCGCCGAGATCCTGTTCCTCCTCGCGGCCGGCGCCCTGGTTGCCGGACTGATCCGCCGCTCGGGACCTCTGGTAGCCGCCGCCATCGGCGCAGCGGCCATCGCGACGGTGGCCGCAGGGTCGTGGCTTGCCTTCGCGAACGCGGGCCTGCTGTTCGACCCCGTCTATCCGGCGCTGTCGGTGCTGGCCGTGTATCTCGCGGGCTCGCTGCTCTCCTTCATCAAGACCGAGGGCGACCGCCTCCGCGTCAAGCGCGCCTTTGGCCACTACCTGGCAGCACCACTGGTCGAGGAGCTGGCCGCCGACCCGTCGCGCCTGAAGCTCGGCGGCGAGACGCGCGACGTGACGTTGCTGTTCGCCGACGTACGCGGCTTCTCGCGGCTCTCGGAAGGCATGGACGCCGAAACGCTGATCCGCTTCGTCAACCGGCTGTTCACGCCCCTCTCGGAAACCATCCTCGAGCACCGCGGCACCATCGACAAGTTCATGGGCGACGCGGTGATGGCGTTCTGGAATGCACCGATCCTCGAGCCCACCCACGCAGCCAGCGCGTGCCGCGCGGCCCTAGCCATGCAGGCCGAGATGGACCGCTTGAACCGCGAGGACGCCGCGCAGAAAGCAGCGGCCGGCGAGCCGCACCGGCCGATCCGTATCGGCATTGGCCTCAATACCGGCGCTTGCTGCGTCGGCAACGTCGGCTCGCCCCAGCGCTTCGACTATTCCGTGCTGGGAGACGCGGTCAACGTCGCCTCCCGCATCGAGGACACAACCAAGATCTACGGCGCCCCGATCATCGCCGGGGAGCGGACTGCCCAGGAGGCGGCGACATTCGCGTTTCTCGAGATCGACACGGCCGCCCGCCTGCGCGGAAAGGAACGGCCCGAGCGCCTGTTCGCCCTCGTCGGCGACGAGACCGTCGCGGCCTCACCGCTGTTTGCGAAGTTGCACGCGCATTATGCGGCACTCAGAGCTGCCATGGCCCGCAATGACGGACCAGCCGCAGCAGCGGAGATCGATGCCTGTCGCAAGACAGCGCGTAAGCTCGCTGTGCTGCCCCTCGACGGCCTATTCGACTACTACGCTGCGGCAGCAAACAGCCGAACGCCTTAGTATTTCTGTCGACCGCCGCTCATGCCGCCGGGGTGGTGCTTTCCGCCGCCACCGCCGATCTTGCCGATCCCGATGCCGATCCCAATCCCGATCGCAGTGCCGACGCCGCGCGCGACGGCGTCGTCGTCCTTGCTCGAAGCCGTGCGCTTCTTCTTGGACTTGGTCGTCTCTGTCTTCTTTGTTTTCTTCTTGGTCGGCTTTGTCGTCTCTGTGCGCTTCTTCGGCTTATCGACCTCCTGCGGCTTGTCGTCGTCCGGAAGGTTGCCGAGAATGATGATGTCGCGCGTCAGGACCGGCGTCGGATCGATGCTCGGCGGCGTGCCGACGAACGGAAACGCATCGTCGAAAGGCTTATCATCCTTGCCCTCGAGCGACGCCCATTTCGTGGGCGAGCCCACATTGCCGTCGTTCGAGATGCGGATGAGCTTGCCCGGCTCGGTGAGATCCCGGCACTGCGTCCCCTGCTCGTTACAGACCCTGACCGCGCCTTCGATCAGGAGCAGCCACGACGGACCGTTCTCCTGGACGAAGACGTCGAAGATCGTGCCGCGCACCGTGATCGCGGCGGATGGTGTCTTGATGACATAGGTGGGCTTCTCGGCAACGCCCGTCATGAACCGGAACGTGCCTTTGACGAGATCGAGAATGATCGAGCCTTTGGTCTTGGCGGGATCGTAGACGAACTTGTCGAGCTTGAGATGCGAGCCCGGCCCCAGCGCCAGCTTGGTGTTGTCGTCGAGCTTGAGCTCGCTCGAAGCGTCGCTGCCGACCTCGATCATCTCGTCCTGGTGGACCCGGTCGCCGTTCTGCAGCGTGCGCGTGTCGCGGTTGTACTCAGCGGTGACGAGATTGACCACGACCAGCGCCGAGCCGATGGGATCCCGCGGTGCCGCCTGAAGACCTGACACAGAGAGCAGGACGAGGCACGGCCCCACGAGAGCCGAAGGCCACTTGAAACCCGAGATTGCAGAAGGCGATGTCATGACAAGCCATCCTCCTATTGAGGTCCACGGCGGACATGGAGCGCGGAGTTCTCGTTCAACCCGCCATGCCAAAGGACCCAAGCGAAGCGGCGTGACCCGAATGGCCTCACTATAGCAGACCGCTGATCATATCCCACCCCGGGATCGCCCGTAGCGAGACGAAACCTTAATGATCGGTCTCCAAAAAGCGATTCTCATACAACCAGCCAAGGCGCGCGAAACCTCGCGCGGCCGCATCGCACCATCATGAAATGAAGCACTCACTTGCGCCGGGAGCTGTTCCGCAGGGAACAGGTAATCCCTAGAGGGGAATGGTGCCTTTTGAATGATCCTTGGCCTTATACTCAGGCTCGACATGGATCACGACCTCTGAGCCCTCGATCTCCGCCTCGAGCGCATCCTCGAGCCGGTCGCAGATCGCGTGCGCTTCGTTGACCGTCATGGTCCCCGGCACGACGAGGTGGAATTCGATGAAGATGGCACGTCCCGCCTGCCGCGTGCGAACGTCGTGCGCTTCGAGCGCACCGTCGCCGCTGCGCCGGATGGCGTCGCGGATGCGTGCCTGGATTGCAGCGTCCGCGGCTTCATCAAGCAACCCGCTCATTGACGTCAGCACGATCTTGGACCCGTTCCAGAGGATGTAGCCTGCGACTGCCACCGCAAGCATCGGATCGAGCACATTTAGCCCGGTGATGGCCGCCAGCACGAGACCGGCAATCACGCCGACCGATGTCATCACGTCGGTGAGAAGGTGCCAGCCATCCGCAACCAGCGCCGGCGACCTGAGGGCCCGGCCGCGACGGATCAGAAGCGCCGACCACCCCCCGTTGAGGGCCGTGGCAACGCCGCTGATGGCCATGCCGAAACCGAAATCCTCAATGGTGCGCGGCGTAACGAAGGCGTCATAGGCTTCACGGACGATCAGCAGCGCTGCGACGACGATGAGCGCACCCTCGAGCACCGCCGAAAGGTACTCGGCCTTATGGTGACCAAAGGGATGATTGCGATCTGCGGGACGGGCACTGATGTTGATGGCGAGCAGAGCCGCCAGCGCCGCCACCAGATTGACGATGCTTTCGAGCGCGTCCGAATAAAGCGCGACGCTGCCCGTCACGAGGTAGGCCCAATATTTCAGGGCCATGACGCCAAGCGCCACGGCAATGCTGCCGACGGCGAGAACGTGCAGCGCCCGGGTCGTCCGAAGATTTGGCGACGGAGAGGACAACGTTTGAGACCTGAAAACGAGGAACACGCGAACACCGACGTTCGGCGCTCGGCTCGGCGGGTTTCCTGCCAGAGATAGGCCCAAAGCGCCACCCCCTACGGCGCGTGACCGCTGCGCACGCCCAGACTTGTGGCCCACCGATCGTTATCCACACGGATTGTTCCCGCAAACCTCCCGCGAGACAGGAGAATCTGGTCCCAAGGACCGAGCGGGCGCCGCGGCGTGGCACGACGGCGCATGCCTCGGATCAGGGAGGGCTTCGCCCATGGCCAACTTCACGACACACATCGCTGTCGGCACGATCGTCTCCGGCTCGCTCGCGACCCTCACCCTCGCAGCAAACGTGATCGCACCCGAGAACTTGATCCCCGTCACCTTGGCCGGTGTCCTGGGATCGGTGCTGCCCGACATCGACCTCAAGGAAAGTCGCCCGAGCAAGGCGATGTTCTCGGGATTGGCGATCTTCTTCTCGTTCGCCGTCCTGTTCACGGTCGCCGATCGCTATTCCATCGCCGAGCTCTGGCTGCTCTGGCTGGGCACCCTTGTCCTGATCCGATACGGCCTCCACGCAATATTCCACAATCTCGCCGTCCATCGCGGCACGTGGCACTCGATTCTCGCCGGGCTCTTTTCAGCGGCGGCAACCGCAGTGATCTTCGGCAATGTCATGGACCGCCACGCAGGCGTCGCCTGGCTGGCCGGGGGCTTCATGTTCGTCGGCTTCCTCGTGCATCTCGCACTCGATGAGATCTATGCGGTCGACGTAGAGGACAAGCGCCTCAAGAATTCCTTCGGGACCGCCCTGAAGCTCGTCGACCGCCGTTATCCCTATGCCACGATAGGAATGTTGGGCGCCCTGGCGCTGGCGATCTGGCTGGCGCCCTCTCCCGCCACGTTCGTGACGGGCCTGTCCTCGCGGGACATGTGGGCCGGGCTGAACGAGCGCCTGCTGCCGAAGGAGCGGTGGTTCGGGCTCGTGAAAGTCCCGAGCCTGATCGCCCACAGCGTGCCTGAGGCAAGCCCCATCACCACCGGCACCATACCGGACGCCGCACCCGGAACCCAGGAGCCGGCCACAGCCCCCGTGTCGAAGTAGCGTCGCGATCGATCGGAGAGCGCGGCCTAACGGTGGGCCGCCTCGAACCCGTCCAGATAGTTGCTAACGAGATTGTCCATCAGCGCCCCGGCATCGTCGGCGGCGATGATCGAGAGCTTGTCTGCGGACGAAAGCGAGGAGATCCCGTGCATGCCGGCCCACAGCACGCGCGCCGCCCGCTTGATGTCCTCGTCGCTGTGTCCCTTGCCGAGCGGCCGCAGCGCATCCTCGACCTTCCCCATCAGGGCCTCGAACTTCTGGCGGTAGGTGTCCGGAACGCTTTGCGACGCCGGAAGGTGGTGCTCGAAGATCAGATTCCACAGCTTCGGATTTTGGGCGGCAAAGGAGAGGTAGGCGCTCGCGACCTTGTGCACCTGCTCGCGGGGCGTGCCGCCCGGCGGGATAGCCGAGAGTGTATCGAGCAGGCCATCGAGCAACCGACCCTCTATGGTCAGAACGAGATCGTCGAGGTTCTCGAAAGAATTGTAGAGCGTTCCCGGCGAGTAGTTGATGCGCCGCGCAATCTCGCGTGCCGAGAGCCCGCCGAGTCCCGCCTCCTGGATTAGCTCCGTCGAGGCACTCAGGATAAGTTCCCGGAGCTCGTCTGCGGTATGAAGTGACCGGCGGCCCATGAATGCTTCTCGCCCGACATTGGAGCCGCAACAGACAGCTCGAGAGACCAACGGAGCCCACGCCCTGGAACGGGCATGGAGTCGCCGAAAACCCTTGATCCACCCCTATCTGCGTGCGCCCTTATCGCAGGAAACGGCGCGACGCTTTCTGCCACGAACCGATGAAGGATGATTTCGTTCCGTCATCGCCGGAGGCGTTCGCGGAGAGGTTCCTAGATCCCCAACCTATTTCGTCACAGCATACTGAATATTTGAGCCGCCCGCAATGACTTGGGCGCGCCAAGCAAACCCCGGACGAATGGATGTGATCCGCATGCCGAAGACCGCAAAGCTGCGTCAGGAGGAAAAGCAGGAGCTCGTGCAATTGGCGCCATCGAAGCCGACGCAGAGCGATTTTCTGGGTTTGGCGTAGGCCTTTTTCTCCCAGGTGATCGGCTCGATGACTTTTTTCGCCCACAACGGCTCAAATTTGTATCGGGTCTCGACCACGATCACACTCTCGTTGGTCTTCAGAAACCCTTCCACCAGAGGGTAGGCCTGGCACATGGGGAGCTCGGACCCGGAGGGATACGTCGGCCTGTTTGTGGTCGAAGGATAGACAAGCGTGTTCTTCGCATCGTCCGTCGCCGACATGACCGGAATGATCGAGATCTGGAGTTCCTCGGTCGGATACGGATCCATCACGAGAGCGGCGATATCGTAGATCGCCTCGACATCGTCAGCCGTGAGCTGCGTTTCGCGCGCGGCGAGGTCCGCGACCATCTGAGTGACGAGGCCAACCCGCTGATTGAGCGCCACGGCGCGGCTGACATCGATCGCGCCCACCAGCATCGTGACGAGAACGGGGGCGACGAGCGCGAATTCGACCGCTGCCAATCCGCGGGTATCGCGCCGCAACAGCCTGAAGCCCAACCGGACCATGCGCTTTATCGGGATCATTCGAACGGCTCCGATCGGAACGCGGTCGCCGCCGAGACGATGGGATTGCCGCGGTCGACGCGCTCGGAGGAAAGGAGATTCCAGATCAACTGCCACGGACCGAAGCCCGCGTCCCACTCATAGCAGGCGCTCACCACAATCGCCGTGCTCGCATCGCCCGACTGGGTGCGGATGCCGTCTTCCAGATCGCCTTCCGCAGGCGTCAGCTTGCCGTTTGTGAGACAGGGAGTAATGGGCCTGAGTTCGGCGAACGTGGAGCGGCTCTTGATATGGATGACGAGGCGTTCGTCGCAGGCGATCATGGCACCGGCCGCGTTGCAGACGGCTTGGCGGAACTGCCCGACTGTAATACCGGCCTTCTGCGCTTCGCCGGTTCGCAGTTCGCGCGACGCCACCTCCACGCCCAGCGCCAGCGAATGCGAGGTCAGGTATTGCAAGCCGATGGTGATGATCCCGACCACGAGCACGAAGAAAGGGAGCGCGATTAGCGCAAACTCAACGGCGGTCGCACCGCAGGTATCCGCCCGAAAGCGCCAGACGGCGCGCGCAAGACTGGCGCGAAATCTCGCAATTCTGACGGTTGGGCGGGACATGGGGCTCGGGCCGAATGGAGAAAGCACCCTGAGCCTAGGCCCACTCTTATATATGAAGTGTTGACGGAGGGCGTCCGCAGACGGCGAAGGTAAAGAACGGGTTAGCGCCGGAGCCCCAGCCGCCAAGCCCTGCCGAGGAGAGCCACTTAATACTTGTAGAGCAACGTCGCCCTCTGGGGGGCATCCCGCGCCTCGCCCGAAGGAAGGCGCGTCGAGAACAATATGGTGCGGTCGAGAAGACTCGA
>CAZDUD010000034.1:0-33331 GCA_964508485.1 uncultured Hyphomicrobium sp.
ATCTACAGCTACATTCCCGAGATCATCGAGTTCTATATGGGCCGCCCGCCCATATTGAAGAACGTACCGACCTACAATTGCCGCAAGCCCGATGCGCTGAAGTACGTGCTCGAGAACATGGAGGAGCTGGTCGTCAAGGAAGTGCACGGCTCGGGCGGCTACGGCATGCTCGTCGGCCCGACGGCAACCAAGGAGGACGTCGAGGCGTTCCGTATCCGCGTCAAGGCCAAGCCTGAGAACTACATCGCCCAGCCGACCCTGGCCCTGTCGACCTGCCCGACCCTTGTCGAGGAAGGCATCGCGCCCCGCCATCTTGATCTCCGGCCCTTCGTGCTGATCGGAGACGAGGTGCGCCTCGTACCCGGCGGCTTGACGCGCGTCGCACTGCGCAAGGGATCCCTCGTCGTCAACTCGAGCCAGGGAGGCGGAACGAAGGATACGTGGGTGCTCCAGGACTGAGATGAGACTGACGCACGACAAGACCAAGAACGAACAAAGCCGCAAAAGAAGAGCAGCAGGGCAGGAGCCGCACGGGTCGCAAACATGCTAGGGCGCACGGCAAACGATCTCTTCTGGCTTTCGCGCTACGTCGAGCGCGCCGAGAACATGGCGCGCCTTATCGAGGCGGGCTACCGTATCGCGCTGCTCCCCCGTGTCGGCGACGACGGCAAGCAGGAGTGGGCCTCGACCCTCGAAAGCGCCGGCTGTGCCGAGCAGTACTACGCCAAGCACGGCACGCTCGATACGCGCAATGTGGTCGACTTTCTGCTGTTCGACGTCTCGAATCCGTCGAGCATCCACGCCTGCCTCGACACCGCGCGCCGCAACGCCCGCGCCCAGCGCACCGCACTGACGCGCGAGATGTGGGAATCTCTCAACAGCTCCTGGCTCGAATTCCAGTCCATACGGCCCGACACCCTGCGCCCGGACGCGCTTCCGCGCATCCTCGACTGGATCAAGGAGCGCTCGGCCGCCTACCGCGGCGCGCTGCTCAACACCATCCTGCGCAACGACACGTACTACTTCAGCCAGCTCGGCACTTTCCTAGAGCGGGCCGACAACACGGCGCGCATCCTCGACGTGAAGTACTACGTGCTGCTTCCCTCGACGAATATGATCGGCTCGGGCGTCGACAACGCACAATGGGAAGCCATCCTCAGATCCGTCTCCGCGCACCGCAGCTATCGCTGGGTCTACAAGGACAGCTACCGCTCGTGGCGCATCGCTGACTATCTGATCTTGAACCGCGCCATGCCGCGCTCGCTCCGCGCCTGCTACGGCGAGATCGATAAGGCGCTCGACGACCTTTCGAGCCTCTACGGCGAGCAGAAGCCCTGTCTCTCGACCGCGAAATCGATCCTCGCCGTCCTCAACAAGGACGACATCGACACCATATTCCAGGCCGGGCTTCACGAGTTCCTGATCGATTTCATTGCGCGCAATAACCGCGTCGCGCACGAAATCTCTGAGGCCTATCACTTCAGTTCCTGAGGGGCGGATGCTGATCGAGATTCGCCATGTCACGACCTACCGCTACGAGACGCCGGCGCGCTACTCGATCCAAAGCCTGCGCCTGACGCCGCCGTCGTTCGACGGCCAGGACGTGCTGGCCTGGACCATCTCCGCCCCCGGCTTCGAGGATCACATCGAGTATCGCGACGGTCTTGGCAACATCGTCCACCTCGCCTCCATGAGCGGCCTCCACGACGGCATCACCATCGAGGCGTCCGGGATCGTCGAGACCGAGGACCGGAGCGGCATCGTGCGCGGCTTGACCGAGGTTGCCCCGCGCCGCGTGTTCCTGCGCGAGACCGAGAAGACCGCGCCCGACAAAGGCATCCGCGAGCTCGCCCGCAGCGTGAGCAACGGCAAGGTGCCGAAGGACGTCCTCGACTGCATGCACGCCCTGATGCGCGCCGTGCAGGACGCGGTCGACTATGAGATCGGCGCCACCCACGAGCACACGAGCGCCGCCGAGGCTTTAGCTGAGGGCAGGGGTGTCTGCCAGGACCATGCCCACGTCTTCATTTCGGCCGCCCGCCTCATCGGAATTCCTGCCCGCTACGTTAACGGCTATTTTCTCTCGGGCACGCTGGCCCCTTCCGAGGCAGCCCACGCCTGGGCCGAAGCCTGGATTGACGGCCTCGGATGGGTCGGTTTCGATCCCGCCAACGGCATGTGCCCCACGGACCGCTATGTCCGTCTAGCCTGCGGCTTCGACGCCGCCTCTGCCGCCCCGATCCGCGGCACGCAGAGGGGCGGCGAGAACGAAGCCCTTGACGTCAAGGTCGAAGTTGAGCAGCAAGGCGGTCAGCAGCAACAGCAGCAGCAGTAGTTTTTTTGCTGCCGCTAACCAAAGGATGCTCGCGATGACCTATTGCGTCGCGATGAGGCTGGACCGCGGCCTTGTCTTCGCCGCCGACACGCGCACCAACGCCGGCGTCGACAACGTGGCCCAGTACCGCAAGCTCCATTTCTGGCGCCAGCCGGGGGATCGCGTCATCGTGCTCCTGTCGGCAGGCAATCTGGCCGTCACGCAATCCGTCGTCAGCAATCTGAACGAGCAGCTCGCGACACCGGAAGCAGCCGGCGCAACACTCTTTACCGTGCCGTCCATGTTCCGCGCCGCGCGCCTCGTCGGTGATGCCGTGCGCGAGGTGCGCCGCATCGACGGCGCGGCGCTCGAGATGACCAAGGCCGGCTTCACGGCGTCCTTCATACTGGGAGGCCAGATCGGCACCGAGCGCCCGCGCCTCTACCAGATCTACTCGGAAGGCAATTTCATCGAGGCGACCGACGACACGCCCTTCCTGCAGATCGGCGAGCACAAGTACGGCAAGCCGATCCTTGACCGCGTCGCACGGCCCGAGATGAGCCTCGGAGAAGCCGCCAAGCTCATCCTGCTGTCCTTCGACTCCACGCTGCGCTCGAACCTGTCGGTCGGCATGCCGATCGACATATTGCTGTACGAGCGCGACAGCCTCGACGTCCGGCGCGAGAAGCGCATCTATCAGGATGACGAGTACTTCAAGAAGCTATCGAACTCCTGGTCGGACGCCCTGCGCGCCGCCTTCCGCAACATCGAAGAGTTCAAGATCTGAAGCTCTTTGGGTTGCCGTCGGCCTCGCGATGCCGCTGTCGACGGTGCCTCCTCCGCAGACGAGTAGCCTCTGACAGCCCTCGCGGGCGGCACGGAATGCGCCCCAATGGGCAAGCGCACCGTCAAGGCATGCAAAGGTGCGCGCCAGCACTAACGACGACGCGACAAGACCTCCAGCCGTCAGCAGATCTTCGAGGGCGAGGAGCGCGCCAAGTCCGAGTCCGGCGGACTGAAGACTAAGCCGGAGGCCCTTGCCGAAAGCCTCGATGACATGCGCGCGCTCGGCGGTATCGCGCGTCGTCTCCGCATACCGCCGCGAGAGCGTGTCCCAGGATCGCGCGGCATCCTGCCAACGATCACGTCGCTCGGTCCCGGCACGACCCGCATGGAGGTCCCAGGCGAGCACATAGCGCGTATGACGGACCTGATGGAGACGATGCCCGGCAACGCGCGCCGAGCGCGCCGCGAAGGCCGTTGCGCCCACGAGCACGAAAACGCCGACACTCGCGAAGATCCCGAGAATAGGGTGAAGAAGGAACGCCGCCGCAAGAAAAGCCGGTAGCCACAGGAGATCGAAGGCCGCACCGGGGCCGCCGCTGGTCAGAAATCCGCGCACCCGTTCCGCATCATCGAGCAGGTGAAATCCGAAGCCCGGTGCGCGCGCCGCGATGGCCGACAACAGCCGGCGGTCGAGATCTTCCATGAAAAGGAGACCCGCGCGGCATACCATGCGCGCACGGATCGCATCGAGACCGGCAAATGCGGTGTGCAAGGCGGCCGTCAAACCGGTCAACCCGGCCAACGCCATCACGCTCCCCGACGGAAGCACCCGGTCGTACACGACCAGCATGTACAGCGACGTCGAGAGTTGCAGCAGCGTCAAAAGTCCCGACAAAGCCAGCACACGGATAAAGAACCAGCGCGTGCAGCACAGCTCTAGGAGGGCCATACGTATTCACACCTATAACGTGCAAAAAATGAACTATACACGCAAAAGGATATACGTATGAATCCTAAGAAATGATCATCGCATCGAGATTTTCTATCGGCCTGCACTAAGCTTACCCTTGCGAAAAAAACCGGCGCGCCCTCGAATGGGCAAAGAAAAATAAGCTTCGCCCGGGGTATTGCCCGGCACGGAGTACAAGACCGGTGCCAGGGAGGGCACGGCCAAATGACAGACCCGATCGATCTGGGATCGTTTCTGGATCGCTGGGCCCAGGGCAACGCCGCACGGGCCGATGTGGCCATCACGGTGGTGCGCCTGTCGGAGGCCTGCTGCCGCATCGGCAGCCTCGTCAATCTCGGTCCCCTGGCGGGCGCACTTGGCGCCGAAACCGGCCGTCAGAGCGGCGCCGACCCGCAAAAAGAGGTCGACGTTCGTGCCAATGACCTGATCGTGGCGGCGCTCAAGGAGGCACCCGTCGCCACACTCGGTTCCGAAGAGCTGGAGTGGGCGCTACCGATAAATCCCGGCGCACCGCTGGCCGTGGCCGTCGACCCCATCGACGGCTCGTCCAATATCGACGCGAACATCTCGGTGGGAACCGTTTTCACGGTGCTTCCCGCGCGCGCCAACGGCGTCGACGCTTCAAGCTTTCTGCAACCCGGCACGGCACAGCTTGCAGCCGGCTTCACGGTTTACGGACCCTACACGTCTCTGGTGCTGACCGTCGGCGATGGCACGCACATCTTCACACTGCAGCGCACGACGGGACAGTTCGTCCTGACCACGGCGAACGTCGAGATTCCCGCAACCACGCGCGAGTATGCGATCAACGCGTCCAACTACCGCCACTGGGACGACTCTATCCGCACCTACATCGACGATTGCCTGCGCGGCTTTGACGGCCCGCGCGGCAAGAACTTCAATATGCGCTGGACCGCATCGCCCGTGGCGGACATCTATCGCCTGCTGATCCGCGGCGGTGTCTTCCTCTATCCGGGCGACCTGCGCGAGAACTACACGATGGGCCGCCTCCGCCTCGTCTACGAGGGCAATCCGCTGGCGTGGATCATCGAGCAGGCAGGCGGTGCTGCCACCAACGGGCGCGAGCGCATCCTGAGCCTCACACCATCCTCTCTTCACCAACGCACGCCTTTCATGGCCGGATCGAAGACAGAGGTGGAGTATCTTGTGCGCCTCCATCACGACCCGCACGGGGCCGGCGAGCGCTCGCCGCTGTTCGGGCGCCGAGGATTGTTCAGGACCTGACGCGTAACACCGAACGCTGCCGAGTTGCATCCGCCGCCAAAGACCAACAAAAAGAATGTCAGCCAAGCACCCCATCATCTCCGTCACGGGCTCCTCAGGTGCCGGCACCACGAGCGTGCGCCGCACCTTCGAGCAGATCTTCCGCCGCGAGAAGATTAGCGCCGTGTTCGTCGAAGGAGATGCCTTCCACCGCTACGATCGCGATCAGATGGCCGCGGCCATGGCGGAGGCTTCCGCCAGCGGCAATCCCAACCTCAGCCACTTCGGCGAGGATGCCAATCTGCTGGAAGAGCTCGAGCTGCTGTTCAAGACCTACGGCGAGATCGGCACTGGCCGCACGCGCCACTACGTCCATGATCACCTGGATTCCGAAACCTACAGCGCTCTGCCTGGTACGTTCACGGCTTGGGAGGAGATCCCCTACGGCACCGACCTCATGATCTACGAGGGCCTGCACGGCTGCGCGATTACCAAGAAGGTCAACATTGCCCGCCACGCGGACCTGCGCATCGGTGTCGTCCCGGTGATCAATCTTGAATGGATTCAGAAGATCCATCGCGACAAGGAAACGCGCGGCTACTCTCCCGAAGCAATTACGGACGTCATCCTGCATCGCATGCCGGAGTACGTGAAATACATCTGTCCGCAGTTCACGGAGACGGACATCAACTTCCAACGCATCCCGACCGTCGACACATCGAACCCGTTTATCGCCCGCTGGATCCCGACACCCGAGGAATCCATGGTCGTCATCCGCTTCAAGAATCCGCGCGGCATCGACTTTTCCTATCTGCTGTCGATGATCAAGGACAGCTTCATGTCGCGCGCCAACTCGATTGTCATCCCAGGCGCCAGCCAGGATCTCGCCATGCAGCTCATCCTGACGCCGATGATCCTGCAGCTCATCGAGCGCAAGCGCCGCACGTTCTTTTGAGAAATCGGCCCGGAACCCCGCGTCCGCCCGAATTGCGTTGCATGCTTCGCCGGGGAAAGACCGCGATATAAATTCCAGCGCGGCCGTGATCGGAACGCTGCGAGGGGCCCCATGTCTCAAAGTTGGTCCACCCACGAGGTCTTCAATCAACCGGCTCCGTTCGAGGACGTGAACCTGTTCACCTCCGACACGGTCCTCATGGATATCGCCGCGCGCGAGGTCGGCAGTGCGGCCCTTGCGGAGCTTGAAGCATTCGGCAGACAGTGCGGCAGCGCAGAACACTGCGAATGGGGCCGCCTCGCCAACGATTTTCCGCCCGCACTCAAATCCCATGACGCTCAAGGCCGTCGTGCGGACGTTGTCGAGTACCATCCGGCCTACCACGCCTGCATGAAGGCCAGCATGGGCGCAGGGCTGCATTCCGCAACCTGGGAGCATCTCGCCGAGACCGAAGCGGAAAGACGCAAAGGCGCGTGCGTCACCCGAGCCGCCGGGCTCTACATGGCGGCCCAGATGGAGCCCGGCCATTGCTGTCCGCTCACCATGACGAACGCAGCCATGCCGCTGCTGGTCAAGCGGCCCGATATCGCGACGGACTGGCTGCCGAAAGCCCTCTCCCGCGTCTACGATCCGAATTTCGTCCCCATGGAGAAGAAGTCATCGGTCACGTTCGGCATGGGAATGACGGAGAAGCAGGGTGGAACCGACGTGCGGACGAACACGACCCAAGCGGTGCCGGGCGGCCCGGAGGGCAGCCATCTGCTGACAGGACACAAATGGTTTCTTTCGGCGCCCATGTCGGATGCCTTCTTCGTTCTGGCACAGGCGCCGGGCGGCCTCTCTTGTTTCTTCATGCCGAGGTTTCTGCCCGATGGATCGGTCAACGCCATCCACCTTCAGCGGCTCAAGAGCAAGCTCGGCAACCGCGCCAATGCATCGTCAGAGGTCGAATTCGCCGGCGCCGCCGCATGGCTCGTAGGCGAGGAAGGTCGCGGCATCGCCACTATCATCGACATGGTGACCTGGACACGGCTCGACTGCGCCGTTTCCTCCGCAGGACTGATGCGCGCGGCCCTTGCCCACGCCATCCACCATTGCGAGAGCCGCCGCGTCTTCGGCAAGCGGCTTGTTGATCAGCCCCTGATGCGCCATGTGCTCGCCGACATCGCACTCGATGTCGAAGCCGCGACCCGGCTCGCGTTTCGTCTTGCGCAGACATTCGACGGTAGCGACGCGCACGAAAGCGCCTGGCGCCGGTTGATGACCCCCGTCACGAAATACTGGGTTTGCAAGGTGGCGCAGCAGGCCATTGGGGAAGCGATGGAATGCCTGGGCGGCAACGGCTACACGGAGACCTTCCCCCTCGCACGCCTCTACCGCGAAGCACCTGTCAACGCCATCTGGGAAGGCTCTGGCAACGTCATGGCGCTCGACGTGACGCGCGCCCTTGCGCGGGAGCCGGACACGGCCGGGCTCATAATGGAGGATCTTGCTGGGACGGCCACGAGCGACGCTCACCTCTCCGCCGCACACGGCCGCGTCAGCACATTGCTGCGCGATCCGTCACGACATGAGGCACGGGCCCGCGAGATCACCGAGCAGATCGCTCTGCTGACCGCAGGTACCCTCCTGCGCGAGACCGCACCTGCCGGAATCGCCGATGCATTTATCCGAACACGGCTCTGCGGCACGGGAAGGCAAACCTACGGCCAAGGCATTGGCGATGCCGAGATGGACGCGATCCTCGTGCGCGCTTCGCCGCAAGCCTAGCAATGGATGCTGACGCCGATCTTCGATAGTGGGTAGTCTGGACGGCAGCAATTCTTGAGGGACCGAAGCACTGTGCCCAACCTTGACGAAGTCGTGCGCGAAATCGCCGACGAGATGCGCCAAAGAGCCGACCGGGGCGAGGTCGCCACCTACATTCCGGAACTGGCACGGGTCGACCCGAATGCGTTCGGGATTGCGGTGATCGATGCCGAGGGCAACCTTGCCGAGGGCGGCGACAGCGATACGCCGTTCTCGATTCAAAGCATCTCGAAAGTCTTCACGCTGACCATCGCGCTCGGAAAAGTCGGCGACCGGCTGTGGCGGCGTGTCGGCCGCGAGCCCTCCGGCAGTGCGTTCAACTCCATTGTGCAGCTCGAGTACGAGCGCGGCATCCCGCGCAATCCGTTCATCAATGCCGGCGCAATCGCCGTCACCGACTCGATTCTCTCCGGCCATCAGCCGCGCGAGGCCTTGGGCGAGATCCTGCGCTTCATGCAGTTTCTGTCCGACGACGCGACGATCGCGATCGACAAGGCGGTCGCCGCATCCGAGCAACGAACGGGCTTCCGCAACGCGGCGCTCGCCAACTACATGAAGTCGTTCGGCGTGCTCGAGAACCCGGTGGAGTTCACGCTCGGCGTCTACTTCCACCACTGCGCCATCGCCATGACATGCAGGCAGCTCGCCATGGCGGGACGCTTTCTTGCCCACTCGGGCCTCAATCCAGCGACGGGCTCGCTGGTCGTGCACCCGGACCGCGCCAAGCGCATCAACGCTGTGATGCTGACCTGCGGTCACTACGACGGATCAGGTGAGTTTGCATACCGCGTGGGGTTGCCGGGCAAGAGCGGCGTCGGAGGCGGCATCCTGGCGATCGCCCCCGGAAGGGCCTCGATCGCGGTCTGGTCGCCGGGCCTCGATGCGGCCGGCAATTCCCACTTGGGGCGGGTCGCGCTCGAGGCGCTGACGAAACGGATGGGCTGGTCGATCTTCGGGGTTTGAAGCGCGCCTCTGGGGGGACGCGCTTCAAACTTTGCTGAGAGCTGGCATTACCGCTTCCCGACCGGATCGGTCTCGCGGATGGCTTCCTCGTGATACCAGCTTCCACCGACTACGGCGCGCGTCGCGGCGGCAGCCTGCATCTCATCAATCGGCTTTACGACGGGCCGGTCGGTGCGCAACCCCGCGCGTCCGCCGGCAGGGAATTGGTAGATCTTCGCAGTCTCGCGATTAGCAACTGTAGTCATCGTATCGTCTCTCTCTACGTAGTTTCGGTGACGCTCGATATTCATCGCGTCGATTTGGCGTATTTTGCCTGAAGTTCGGACAGATTGCTCGCTAAAAATCACGAATTGCCTAAACTATGTGCATGATTGTTATTGCTTAGTTGGGTAGCATTTTTTGCGGAGGCGAGATCTTCTTTCTGCCTCCTCACTGACCACTCAACACTCAAGGCGCATGTTTTATTCGCTACCACACAACGCTCTTTCCTTCGGGGAATACAGTAGTCGGATGGGTCTTGGCGGTCCGCCAGATGATGTGCACCGCCGCAGCGTGGGGAACAGCACCCGACGCATCCGCTACGGCGTCTGCACCACCCTCTCAGCGAGCGAATCCAACACACGCCTTTGAGCCTGTGCCGTCGGCGGCAAGGCGCTCGAACTTCGCGATCAACCGAGGAGCAATCGATGACGAAGTACAGACTCGAATACATCTGGCTCGACGGCTACACGCCCGTCCCCAACCTGCGCGGCAAGACGCAGATCAAGGAATACAGCACGTTTCCGGATCTCGCCGATCTCCCACTGTGGGGCTTCGACGGTAGCTCGACGATGCAGGCCGAGGGCCACAGCTCCGATTGCGTCCTGAAGCCCGTCGCTCATTATCCGGATCCGGCGCGCACCAACGGCGTCCTCGTCATGTGTGAGGTCATGATGCCGGACGGCGTCACGCCCCACAGCTCGAACAAGCGCGCCACCATCCTCGACGATCCGGGTGCCTGGTTCGGCTTCGAGCAGGAGTACTTCTTCTACAAGAACGGTCGCCCGCTCGGCTTCCCCGAGGCCGGCTATCCGCCCCCGCAGGGCCCCTACTACACCGGCGTCGGCTTTAAGAACGTCGGCGATGTAGCGCGCTCCATCGTCGAGGAGCATCTCGACCTCTGCCTCGCAGCCGGCATCAACCACGAAGGCATCAACGCCGAGGTGGCCAAGGGCCAGTGGGAGTTCCAGATCTTCGGCAAGGGCTCCAAGAAGGCCGCCGATGAGATGTGGATGGCCCGTTACCTCCTCCTCCGTCTCACGGAGAAGTACGGCATCGACATCGAGTTCCACTGCAAGCCGCTCGGCGACACGGATTGGAACGGCTCGGGCATGCATGCCAACTTCTCGACCGAATACATGCGCACCGTTGGCGGCAAGGACTACTTCGAGGCGCTGATGGCGGAGTTCGACAAGAACCTCCAGGATCACATCGCCGTCTACGGTCCGGACAACCATATGCGTCTCACCGGCAAGCACGAGACGGCGCCGTGGAACAAGTTCAGCTATGGCGTTGCTGACCGTGGCGCCTCGATCCGCGTTCCGCACTCGTTCGTCAAGAACGGCTACAAGGGCTACCTTGAGGATCGCCGTCCGAACTCCCAGGGCGACCCCTACCAGATCGCCTCGCAGATCCTGAAGACGATCTCGGGTGTTGCGACCACGGCTGCCAAAGCTGCCTAAGAGACTATCCGTTCGTTGCGGCGTCGTTCCGATCGACAGCGCCGCAACGTCCATCTCCGCCCGAAGGTGCATTCCCCTTTTTGCGCCTTCGGGCGGATTGTTTTGCAGCGAGCCCGCCTTGCGCGCGCTCAGATCGAACCGCTCTGCGCGAGTTTCTGCTTGATACCGGCGGGGCCGATGAGCGCTTGCCGTTCCCGCGCGAGCTCTTCGCTCTTTGCATACTCCTGAAGCGCCTTTGGATCGGTGAGTTGCGAGTGCGCGGCGCGGCGGACATCCTTCACCACGACCGCTCCGACGAGGAGCCCGAGCAGCAGTGAAGGATTGGTGGGACGCAGGAGAAACAGCAGCGTATTGCCTCCGCTCTCCGCAACACGAGCCTTGAACATGGCCCCGAAGCTCGTTTCCAGGCCGATGTGCAGCGAAAGCGCCGTTACCTGGGCCAACAGCATGACCAGGCAAATGGCGAGCCCATCTAATACACGCTCCGCACCCCCTCCACTCGCTCCGAACACACGCGGCCATTGCGGAATTCGAGCCAGCCAGCAAATGGCAACCGCCAGAAAGAATGGCGACACCGCCCAAGGCAGAATGTCGAAGAACCCCGGCGGCGGCGTCTGAGCGGTCGCGGCAGGCGCCACCTGCCCGATGGACCGCAGCATCATCGCCGACCCGTGCACAACGACGAACATGCTGGCCGCGATGAGCCCCGCGATCAGATAGTGGGTCCAGGGTGTGATCGGCCTCAGTTGGATCTTCCGGTTCGATCCGCAGACCGCCCCGACCAGGGCCGCCAAGGCCGTCACGAGCGCAATGCGGGCGTAAAGCTCTGCATTCGCGCTCCGCGCTTGGCCGGTTCCAAGGAACAGGATCAGGAAACCACCGAGCGAAATGGCAAAGAAGACCCAGAGGATACGATCGAAATTGATGCGCTCAATTCGCCCAAGCTGCCCGAATCCGATCGACTTCATTTGATCCAGGCGTTGCGGCGCCTCGTCGCCCGCAAACACGATCGATTTCGCGGCAAGCTCAGCAACCTGCTGCAAGAGATAGCGGTACTCGACGCGAAAGTAGCTCTCGATCTTCGTCAGGTAATGCTGCAGCTCGAAAGCAGTCATACGCACCGGAGCGCGGGAACCCGCATCCTCCCCGAGCATAGCCTCGCTCAAGCGGGATTCGATTTCAGTAATCTGATCGCGATCTTTGTGCGACGCGCTCGTCAATTCGCCTGCGAGGTTGGTCATGGCTCCTGGCGAAACGCCGCCGCGCTCGACAAGTTCGAGCATGCGTATGATGTCCATGGCCAACCGCGTCTTCCGTCGGTGCGCGTTCTCGAGCTGGTCGAGCTGCTTGAGATCATCCCTGTTGAGCACGCTGGTCTCGGCCGAGTCGTTCCACTCACGCAGCGCCCTGATAAGAGAACTTGTCTTACGCCACGCGTTGACCGCCTCGAGATGCAGGACGTTCGCCGTCGTGTTGGTCACGTAGACGTCGAATTCCCGGAGGCTGTTCAGGTTCTTCTGCTGCTCCGCGGCCGTCGGCTCGAACGAGCACTCATGGAAATGGTTGGCGAGCGCCAGCGTATCGACATTGAGATGACGCGCCGAATGCAGCCAGATGATCAGGCTGTTCTCGAGCTCCCGGAAAAAGGCAATGGAATGAAGCGCGGCCAGCACGGTGATTGCCATCCACGCTTCCTTGCCCTTCAAGGCGTTGAGGATGGCCTTGAAGTCAGGGCCGGCCACGTTGCCAATCGCATCGCCCCCAAGCGCGATGCCGGCGACGAGGACGAGATACAGCATGATGTAGAGGAAGATGAAGAGGACCCGGGCAATGAGATTGGGCGGTAAGCGCCGGCGGTCCGCGTCGCGCACATTGATGGGAAGGATGAAAGCCCAGACCGCAACAATGAAAACCATCACGAGCACGGTAGGTACGTCGAGGTCGACGCCCGCATAAAGAGTAGCCATGTCAAAAACGCCGTTTTTTGTTGCCCCCCAGAACCAGGAGCGGGGTCCTCCGGGAGGCAAGCTTTCCCCCACGCGCAATCGGCGTAGCCCCCGATAAATGGCATCGACAAATATCGTTCGATGACGGCTAGCAAGTTTCTCGCATTTCCGACCATCAGTCGACCGCCTTTGGCAAAAAAATCGTGGTGATGTCAAAAAAAACGACAAGCGGCTTGCCGGGGTCAGCAGCGGCAAACGCACCATGCGCCAAAGGACATGCCCAACGCCAGGGCTGGCAATTATCCAATCTCGTGGGATGTTGCGGCCTCCGCCCTTGCCCGACCGCGGCGCGCCGTGTAGGGCAGAGGCTCGAAACCCCCGAACGGGAGGCGGAAATCCGATGACCCGGCCCCTCATCATCGCGCCCTCGATCCTGTCGGCCGACTTCGCGAAGCTCGGCGCAGAGGTCGCAGCCGTCGACGCGGCAGGTGCAGACTGGATCCACCTCGATGTGATGGACGGACACTTCGTGCCCAACATCACCTTCGGCCCGCCCGTCATCGCCGCCATCCGCGGCAGCTCGAAGAAGGCCTTCGACTGCCACCTCATGATTGCCCCGGCCGACCCATATATCGAGGCCTTCGCCAAAGCGGGCGCCGAGATCATCACCGTGCACGCTGAGGCAGGCCCACATCTCGACCGCTCGCTGCAGGCGATCCGTGCCGCGGGATGCCGCGCCGGCGTTTCGCTCAACCCAGGCACCCACGAGAGCGCCATCGAGCACGTGCTCGACCGGCTCGATCTCGTACTCCTGATGACGGTGAACCCCGGCTTCGGCGGCCAGGCGTTCATCCCATCCCAGCTCGAAAAGATCCGCCGCGTGCGCGCGATGGTTGGCGACCGCCCGATCGATCTCGAGGTGGATGGCGGCGTGACGCCGGAGACGGCAGGCCTCGTCACTGCGGCCGGCGCGAACGTGCTCGTCGCCGGTTCCGCTGTGTTCAAGGGCGGCACCAAGGAAAGCTATGCCGCCAACATCAAGGCTATCCGCGCCGCGGCCGAAGATGCCCGTGCCTCGAAATCAGCTGCCTGATCGAGCCTTCCGAATTCATAGCGAGGTCACATTCACATGTTCCCGCTTTCCAGCATGCTGAAGTCGTTCGTGCGCCTCGGCACCCTGAAGGTGATCGACGCCGAAGGAAAGATGCACATCTTCGGAGGACGCCAGCCCGGTCCCGAAGTCACCATGCGCCTGACCGACCCGACACTCTATCGCTCGCTATTCTTCAATCCGGAGCTGGCCGCAGGCGAAGCCTACATGGACGGGCGCATGAGCTTCGAGAACTCGACGCTGCGCGACTTCCTGACCCTGTTCTCGGTCAACCGCCTCTCTCTCGGCTCCTACCCGTTGCAGAAGGTGCTGCGCACCATCTCCCGCGGACTGAAGCGCTTCCAGCAGGCCAACCCCGTAGGCAAGGCGCAGAAGAACGTCGCCCATCACTACGACATCGGCAATGATTTCTATAAGCTCTTCCTCGATCGCGGCATGCAGTACTCCTGCGCCTACTTCCTGTCCGACGATACGCTCGAGCAGGCTCAGCAGAACAAGCTGCGCCTCATCGCCTCCAAGCTCGACCTGAAGCCCGGGCAGAAGATTCTCGACATCGGCTCCGGCTGGGGCGACATGGCGCTCTATCTGGGACGCATGGCCGATGTGAAGGTCCTAGGCGTCACACTATCAAAAGAGCAGTGCAAGCTCGCCAACGAGAAGGCGAAAGCCCTCGGCATTGCCGACCGCGTGCGCTTCGAGCTGCGCGACTATCGCGATCTCACGGAGCGCTTCGACCGCATCGTCTCCGTCGGCATGTTCGAGCACGTCGGCGTGCATCATTACGGCGAGTTCTTCGCCAAGGTGAACGCACTCCTGACCGATACCGGCGTCATGCTCCTGCACTCGATCGGGCACATGAGCCCGCCGGGCACCGCAAGCCCTTGGCTTCGGAAGTACATCTTCCCCGGCGCCTATTCGCCCGCGCTGTCCGAGGTGTTCACCGCCGTCGAGCAGAACTCGCTGTGGGTGACGGATCTCGAGTTCCTGCGTCTCCACTACGCAAAGACGCTCGCCCACTGGGAGAAGCGTTTCCAGCACAATCGCGCCAAGGTCGCGGAGATGTACGACGAGCGGTTCTGCCGCATGTGGGAATTCTACCTGATCAGCGCGGAAATGATGTTCCGCACCGGAAGCCAGTTGGTCTTCCACATGCAGTTGGCAAAAAAACGCGACGCGGTACCGATCGTGCGCGACTACATCACCGACGCCCAGCGCACGTTGAAGGAGCTTGAGCTGGAACGCGGGATCGGCGAATAGCCATGCACGCTACTGCTTCGGCAGCGGCGGCGCGGGCGGCACGCCATCGCGCTCGCAATGGTAGGCGGGCTTCGCGACCTTGCTCCATACCTCGGACGAGCCGAATATCGGCAACAGCACGTAGCCGCGCACGTCGATCTGCGTCGGGCTCAACACCGTCGCGTAGCCCTTGAAGCTCATGCCGAGATCGGGGACGTAGACGTCACCGCCGCCCCAGGTACCATCGGGCTGCTTCGTGAACCCCTCGATGACGCGCAGGCCGCAAACCTGCCGGTTCTGCAACGCCGTATCGGGATTGCGGTAGTCCGTGAGCGGCTTGCGATCGGGCCCATAGGGCAGCCGCAGCCATACCACCTTGGCGCACATCGCGTCCCCACAGGGTCCGACCTCGAGCACCACCTCGCCGTGCGAATCCATCCAGAACCCGTCGAGTTCGGTCGCGTTCACAGTGGTGGCAAACGAGAGACCGACACCGAGAAGCCCGGCAAAGACCGCGAAGCGTAGCATGCGACCATCCCCGCAAGCGGACGACCCGCCCTCCGAGTCGCCTGACGGACCCGATATCGGCCAGCAGCATGGTGTTGTAAAGGCTGCGCGTCGCGGCCCTTCTGATTCGCCGGCGCGGCGTGCTAAGCCCGCCACGATGACCGATGCCGAACCGCAAACCTTACGGAAATTCACGCCCGCGCTGCCGATCGACGAGGCGCTGACGCCATTGGCGGCAGCCCTCGCGGAAGGACCAGCCGCCGTGCTCGTCGCGCCGCCCGGCGCGGGCAAGACGACGCGCGTCCCGCTCGCACTCCTCGACGCACCTTGGCGGGGCGATCGCAGGATTCTACTCCTGGAGCCGCGCCGCCTCGCCGCCCGCGGCGCAGCGCGCCGCATGGCAGAAACGCTCGGAGAAAGCGTCGGCGAAACCGTTGGCCTGCGTGCGCGCCTCGAAACGCGCGTCTCGAAGAAGACCCGCATCGAGGTGCTGACTGAAGGCGTCTTCACGCGCATGATCCTGGACGATCCGATGCTCGACGGCATCGCGGCGGTGCTCTTCGACGAATTCCACGAACGCTCGCTCGATGCGGATTTCGGCCTTGCCCTCGCGCTCGATGTGCAGAAAAGCCTGCGGAGTGATCTACGCGTTCTGGTCATGTCGGCGACCCTCGCCGGAGAGAAGGTGGCGGAGCTTCTGGGCGACGCGCCGGTGATCACGAGCGAGGGTCGGAGCTTCGCCGTCGAGACCCGCTATCTCGGCAAAAGCCCGACCCAGCGCCTCGAAGACCAGATGGCCGACGCGATCCAGCGCGCGCTACGCGCCGATACCGGTTCCATTCTGGCCTTCCTCCCCGGCCAGGGCGAGATCCGCCGCACGGAGGAACGCCTGCACGAACGGCTCGATCCGGACGCGGCGATCATCGCACCGCTCTATGGCGCGCTCGACCGGCAAGCTCAGGATACGGCGATCGAACCGGCGCCGCCTGGGCGGCGCAAGGTCGTGCTCGCGACATCGATTGCCGAAACCTCGCTCACCATCGAAGGCGTGCGCGTCGTGATCGACTGCGGCGTCTCCCGCGTACCCCGCTTCGATCCAGACGTCGGCGTGACGCGCCTCGCCACCGTCCGCATCTCACGCGCCTCCGCCGACCAGCGCCGCGGCCGCGCAGGCCGCACCGAGCCCGGCGTCTGCTATCGCCTCTGGGACGAAGCCGAGACCGCGAGCCTCCCGGCCTTCGGCGAGCCCGAAATCCGCGCGGCTGACTTGGCGTCCCTTGTGCTCGATTGTGTCGAATGGGGAGTAACCGACCCGCGTACACTCGCGTGGCTCGATCCGCCGTCGACTGCCGCGCTCGACGCGGCCCGTGAGGAGTTGCAGGCGTTGAGCGCAATCGACGGTGCCGGACACCTGACGGATACCGGCCGCAGCTTGCGCGCGCTGCCCCTGCCGCCACGCCTCTCCGCAATGCTGATCGAAGCCGCCAGGTTCGGCGCTGAAGCCGACGCAGCCGAGATCGCCGCCGTGCTTGTCGAACGTGGCCTCGGCGGCAACGACACGTCGCTCGATCACCGCCGCGAATCCTTCCGCCGCGACCGTTCCCGCCGCGCGACCGACATGCGCCGCCTCGCCGAAGGTTGGACGAAGACCGCGCGCACCAACATCCCCTCCCCCCTTGTGGGGGAGGGCCAGAGAGGGGGGGAATCCCAACGGCGAGCGTCCAGGGCTCCCCCCACCCCTAACCCCTCCCCACAAGGGACAGAGGTTTCGACAGCCGCCCTCCTTGCCCTCGCCTACCCCGAGCGTATTGCCAAGGCGCGTGGCCCGCGCGGCCAATACCTGCTCGCCAACGGCCGCGGCGCGAACCTCGACCCGACCGACACCCTTGCGCGCGCCCCGTTCCTCATCGTCGCTGAGATGCAGGGCACCGCCGCCGCGACGCGCATTGTGCTTGCCACCGAGACGAGCGAAGCCGAGATCCTCCGCATCGCCGGTCATCGCATCACAACGCGCGACGAGCTGACGTTCGACCGCGAGACCGTGTCCGTGCGGGCGCGCCGCGTGCGCCGTCTCGACGCCATCGAGCTCGCAAGCGAGCCGCGCCCCGCCGACCCAGGTCCCGAAACGGATGCGGCCCTCGCCGCAGGCCTGAAAACGCTCGGCACCGGCAAGCTGCCGTGGAGCAAGGCTCAGCTCCAGCTTCGCGACCGCGTGGCGTTCCTGCGCACCGCAGGCGGGAACGACTGGCCCGACCTGTCGGACACCACACTCACCGCAACGCTCGCCGAATGGCTCGGTCCCTATCTTTCAGGAAAGACGCGTCTTGCGGATGTCACCGCCGACGACCTTGGCCAAGCGCTCGACAGCCTGATCCCTTGGTCGCTGAAGCGCCGCCTCGACGAGGAGGCACCCACCCACTTCGAGGCCCCGACGGGCAACCGCCACGCCATCGACTACGAGGGCGCCGGTGCTCCCGCGCTCCACATTCGCGTTCAGGAGCTGTTCGGCTTGAAGGCACACCCGGCGATCGCTGGGGGACGATTGCCGCTCACGTTGCATCTGCTGTCGCCGGCACACCGTCCGATCCAGATCACGCGCGACCTACCCGGCTTCTGGGCCGGATCATGGTCCGCAGTGAAGGCAGAGATGAAGGGGCGCTATCCACGGCATCCCTGGCCGGACGATCCGGCCAGCGCCGCGCCCACCGCGCGGGCCAAGCCACGCGGGACATGACATGGACCTTACTTGCCGGACACTGCGGCCCGCCGCTGCGCGACTTCGGCGGCTGACACCTCGCCCTCCTGGATCAGGGCATTGACGCAGCTCGGCGTCAGCTTCGACCCGGCCTTGCGCATGCACGTCCTGAGCTCCGGCGTGCCCAGCTTGTGCAGATTGCAGTGATCGAAATAGTCGTTGGCGCAAAATTTGCGGACTTTGGGGCCATAGGCCGACGCGCTCGATGACGTGAGGATCAGAGCCGAAAGAACGACGGTAGCCGAGCACACACGTAGCATTGCTGTCTCCTTGATGCCGCCAGCGGCGCGCCTGGCACTGGGGCCGTCTCGCAGGGAACCGGGCAATCCCCGATAAATGCGGTAACCCGCTTTCCCGACCACTCCAACAAGTCGCGGATAACATAGTGAACTGAATGGATAAAACCGAAGAGGGCGAATTGTTCCAGGGACCGAACGCCGCTGGCGCGCCGAGTGTGGCCGTGAAGCCCATGCCACGCTGAGCCCCGGCTGCTATAAGCCAGGACACAGGGCGAGTCGGTCTGCTCGGCACCGTCGCGCACGAGATCGCCCTGCACACGAGAGAAGCCTCGAGGGAGACGCGACCATGGCACTGAAAGCACCCGGCATTCTGACCTACATGTTGTCGGTCATCCTGACGGTGCTCGCATTGGTTACGTATTTTTTTGGCGCATCAATTCCCTACATCACAGGTCAAGAATTCTGGGTCCTTGTCGTCGCCCAGCTCGTCCTGATCTTCGGCTGCATCATGCGAGGGCTGTAAGGCCATGCCGCAATGGCTAGCGGTCTGCGAGGCCGTCGCCCTCGGCTCTGCCCAAAATATCGGCGTGATTGAGGTTGTAGCCGTGCAATGTGCCTATCTGTCGCGCGGCGTTCCAGGCTCTGGAACTGACGCTCCGGATTGCGCAGATTAGGTAGCATGATGACACGCAGATTCCAGTCCGGCCCCATTGCCGAACGCATGCGCCGGTCGGTCCGGGAGATCGCCTTGGCCGTCGCATTGACGTTGGCCGCACTCGTATTCGTTGTTTCCGCGCTCCAAGGAACCGGCAACGAAACGGCGTCCATTGCGACGCCGGACCAGCGCTCTGAAAATACGGCCAATTAACAGTTCGTCGGCAACCGCTGCTGCCTGCAGGAAACCTGTGGCCGTTCCTCAGGGGAGAGGGCGGATGGGCTCTGCCTTAACGAGACCGCGCACCGAGTTCCCCACATAGACGGCATCCGCCCGAGCAAGATCGTCGGGCGTGAGCACGGCCTCCTCAGCGCGTCCGCTCGCCAGCAACTCGTTGCGCAGCACACCAGGTAGCAGCCCGCTCGAAAGCGGCGGCGTGAGGAGCTTGCCGCCCCGCTCGACGAACACATTGGTCCGGCTCCCCTCCGCCAGCTCACCCCGCTCGTTGAGATAGAGCACCTCGTCGGCTTTCAGCGTCTCCGCATAGTGCTGCCACTCCCGGTCGTAGAGCTCGCGCCGGGTCGTCTTGTGGAACAGGAACGCGTTGGTGCTGTCGAGACGCGTATCCGAGATCACATACCGCATCACCGCTCCCGCCACCCGCGCGGGCTGCTCGGTCGCGGTGACGGTGATGGAGCCATCCTCCGCCAGCAGCAAACGCACGCGGAGCCGTTCACCTGACCGGCCTGCAACGGCACCGGAAAGGGCCGCCTCAACCCTGGTCTCGTCGAACACATAGCCGAAATATGCAGCCGAAGCCTGAAGCCGCTTCAGATGTCCGTCGAGCAGCCAGAAGCCGGTCTCGGGCTCATAGAGCAGCGTCTCGATCAGCTCGAAGCTCTTCGGCGGATCGGTCAGGAACTTCATCTTGAGCAGGCACTCGGCATACTCCTTGGCACCGACGGAATCGTAGACGACGCCCGAGCCGATCCCCATCTCGCCACGCCCATCGCGGAAGATTACGGGCGTCCGGATCGCGACGTTGAACAGCGCCGTGCCCTCGGGCGAGATGCTGCCGATGGCGCCGCAATAAACCCCGCGTGGCTCCGTCTCGTAGTCGCGGATCAACTCCATCGCGCGGATCTTGGGCGCGCCGATCACCGACCCCGGCGGGAAGATCGCGCGGATGAGCTCGGCAATGCCCACGCCGTCCTTGAGCGTCGCACGCACACCAGACGTCATCTGGTGCAGCGTGCGAAACGTCTCGACCGTAAACAGGTCCGTGACGCCGACGCTGCCCACTTCCGCGATGCGCCCGAGATCGTTGCGCATCAGGTCGACGATCATGAGGTTCTCGGCCCGCTGCTTGATGTCGCTCGACAACACGCGCCGCGCATCGGCATCGGCTTCCGGCGTCCCGGCCCGCGGCGCCGTTCCTTTCATCGGTCGTGTCGAGACCATGCGGTCGTGCTTCTCGATGAACAGCTCAGGGCTTGCCGAAAGCACGGTGACCTCGCCCGTATCGACGATCCCCGCATAAGCAACGCGCTGGCGCTGGCGCAGGTCGCGGTAGAACGTCAACGGCGAGCCCTCGAGGCGGAAGCGCGCCTTGAACGTCAGATTGATCTGATAGATGTCGCCGGCCCGGATCTTCTCCTGCACGGCCGAGAAGCGCGCTTCGTACTCGGCCTGGCTCCAGGCTGTCGTGACGGACGTGAATTGATAGGAGCCGCTGCGCGTATGCGTTGCGAGCCAGTGATCGACCTCGTGCTCGGTCATCTCCCGTGGCGCATGGTAGAGCCCGAACCAGAGCAGCGGCACGTTCCGCCCTTCGGGAAGCAGATTGCGGATCTTGGGCTCGAGGACATAGCCGAGCTCATAGGCAAAGAAGCCAGCCGCATGGTGCCCGGCCGCCGTGCCGGCCTCGAGACGGGCGAGCGCCGCCGGAATCTCATCGGGCGTCCATGCGGAAATGATCTCCAGCGGCTCCGAAAAAAGCAGCGTCGGCGCCCCGCGCCCCGTGCTGTTGTCGAGAAGAACGAACGTTTCCTCGAGCCCCGCGCCCACATGCGTCTCCTGGGCTTGCTTGGCACGTTTCGGGTCGGCTGGGGTCATACGCTCGGGGTCTCGCCTGGGCGGAGAAAAAATGGGTGATCGACACGGGACCTTATACGAAAGTTCCCGGCCGATGGCGCTGAGCAGGCATGCAAAAATCCGCCACGCCGCCCACTGCCCGTGAGTAAACCAAGGTGGTTCTGGAAGCCATGCCGGAGTGGGGTTCACAAAGCCAAAAATCGTGCTATAGACCTCGCCGAGCCGCCCCGCTGGCGGCTCTTTCGAACGGGCCGGTCCGATTTTGGGACGAGGCGGCCCTGATCAGCCCCAAGACCACACGGTGGCCGGATCGTTCGAGACGACGTGGCAAGGCTGTAAGGCCGTGTCAGGTCGGTATGCGTGTCGGTATCGCGGGATGGAGCAGCCCGGTAGCTCGTCAGGCTCATAACCTGAAGGTCGTAGGTTCAAATCCTACTCCCGCAACCACCGAGACTTGAATTCTCGACGCGAGGGTCCGGTCTTTCTTCTTCTCACCGAGACCCGCGGCCAAGATTGCCGCCAGTTCCCCATGTAGTTCGAGCTCAACTTCTCCACGTTCGGTCCCAGGTGTTACCTTAATCGTCAACCGGTTGCGGAGCGCTTATGGAATTGCGCGCAACGTGTTTGGCATTGGCGGCCTACGTCGCTCTGATTGCGGGGCCGGCGAAGGCGCAGTTCGTCAGCGATTCTGTCGCCGAACATGATGCGCAAATGAAGGAAGCGGAGCGCGTTGAGCGCGAAGCGCGCCGTGCAGCCTCTGAGCCCATTATCTATCCCAAGCATATGGACAGCGGCGAACGGCCGGACATCGCGCCTGCCGCGCCGCCGGTCGTATATTTCGACCGCAGCGAGGAGGCCGGCTCAATCATAATCGATACGCAATCGCGCAAGCTGTATTTCGTGCTGCCGAACAAGCAAGCCTACGAATATCCCATCTCGGTCGGACGCGAGGGATTCACCTGGACCGGCACGCAGCGCATCAGCCGGATCGCATCCTGGCCGTCGTGGACGCCGCCGCCTGAAATGCACGAACGTGTGCCGGGCCTGCCGCTCACGGTCTCGGGCGGGCTCAAGAACCCGCAAGGCGCGCGCGCTCTCTATCTCGGCAATACTGTGTATCGTATCCATGGCACCAACAACGATCGCACGGTCGGCCGCGCGAATTCGTCGGGCTGCTTCCGCCTAACGAACGAGCACGTCGTGCACTTGGCCTCGATTGCGAAAGTCGGCACGAAGGTGAGCGTGCTGCAAGCTTACACCGGCGGCGTGAGCGAGACCGTTCCGTTGTCATCGCTGTTCGACTTCGGCTTTTTCAGCTCCTCTCCTGCAGAGCCCAAGGCGAAAAAGCCGGCGGCGGCCAGAAAGAAGCCAGCGGCTATCACTACCGCGGCGACGCCTACGGCAACGCAGCCCGCTGCAGCGGGCGCTGCCGCGCAGAAGAAGTGACCAGCGGTAACCCCGCTAAGTCAATTTGCTTGCTGGCTCAGGAGCCGCGTATTCCGAAGTGACAAGCACTTCCGGAAGTCACATGATTGTGAGTGGCACGTCGATGCGAGCCTCTTACGTCCGCCGCGGCAGAGTCTGCCAATGGGACGATCCCGCCTCGATGGCAACGTCTGCGACGGGTCATCAGTGCCTTTCGGGAAACTCGCAGTACGTCGGCTGCACCTCCAGCAGCGGACATGAACTGCGTCGGCGGGGACTGGCCTAATACCCGAGTGCTAGATGTCCGTTGTTGGGACCTAGCCGCTAAACGGCGCGCTCGCCGGCCATCGGCCGCAAATTGCAGTATGCATTATTTTGCCGTGCGCGAACCGTGAGCAAGTTCATCAACTTTACGTCTCGCGCCGGTTCAGAAGCACAACCAGGGTCCTAAGCAGGTCGCTGGCGTCCCCCCCTTGCAGGCCATCTGCGAAGAGTGGCACTCGATCATCGCCGATCCTGAATCGCAGGTGGTCTTCACTGGGCCCTTGGGTATGAGACCTCGCCCAGCGATCGTATTCTTAAGAGCGTTTTCCGAGAACAGCACGGCGGCATCGTGCGTGAAATTGTTACCAATGGCCGCGACCCTCGTACAATCGGCGGCCTGTGCCGTCACCGAAAACGCCCACACCGTAACTCCGGCTACCAAGGCAAACTTGAGAATCTGCATTTTGACCCCCCTGTCAAATTCCAAGCCACTCTGACGCTAGTCGACTGTTTGGCAGTTGCCAAGTGGCAAGCATCCAGGCGTTTCCTCTCTGAGCCAGGGCGGCTTTTCTCAAGCCGAGGCTATGGTTCCTCGGCATAACCACAAACAAGTCGGGACCGCATATTACCGAGCCAATTGGCGGACTTCTGAGGCTTGACCAGTGCCAGACTGCGCCGGCACCCTCCGACTTCTGCTATTGGGACAAAAGCTGCCGTCGCGCCTGACCGGAAAGTCCCAATAGCTGCCGTTGCGTGATGGTTGATCGGCGACGCAACGACCGCCGCCGACCATGTCCGGAAACGGAGGAACCGCGTCGACCGATCAGATGTCTATCTTCTCAGCTATCTCATCGCGTCGTCGAAGCGAACTGGCTTGACGAGGGAAATTGCATGTTCCTGTTCCAAAGTGTCCTCCGTTCTAGAGTGACAAACGACCATGCACTCGTGACGGCCACACGGACCGATGTGGCGGACGCTATTGGGTCAATTCTTCCTCGGCTTGGTACCCGGCGACGATGCTGACCCTGAGCGCCCATAGCCTCTTGGCCGACCGGCGGCACCGTGCTTTACGGCAGTTTGTCATCGAGAATTCGGCGCATGTGCAGAGCCCTACGACACAGTTGATGTCCGCAGGAGGAGGTGGCCGAATATTCGTGGCTCGCCGACGCCGTGCATATATCCAACCGTGCATTAGATCGTGAAAGCTACTTCTCTCACGAAGAGGCGGCTTTGCGAACGCTGTTGGCTGCCGCATCCAGGAACGATTGCGCGAGACGAGGGTCATTCACGACCCGCGACAACGTCACTGCCCCCACCATCGTCGAGAGGATGGCCATGGCCTTGTCGTGCTTCTCATCGTTGTCGGCTTCAGACAACAGCTGAGTGAGGACGCGCAGGTGCTCCCTGATCCCGGCTTCGAACGACGCTTTAACTTCAGCGCTTTGCCTTGCGGCATCCGCGCCGAGGGCCACGAGCGGACAGCCTTCCAATTTTTCCTTTCGGTGTCCGTTGGACAGGTAGAACGCGATCACCGCGCCGAGCGGGTCATTGGAATTCGCCGCCGCGGCGTTCAACCATCGGTTGGTGGCACTCTCCAAGGCTCGCGCAGAGGCCTCGGCAATCAGATCCTCTTTGGACGCGAACTGCTTGTAGAAGGCGCCCTGGGTCATCCCGGCGGCTTCCATCAGATCCTTCAGTCCGATGCCGTCAAAGCCGTGCTGCCGAAACAGGCGGCTTGCGACATCGATCACGTTTTGACGGTTTTCCTCAGCCTGAGCGCGGCTTACACGCATCTTGTGCCATCCCATTATTAGATTACGCTTGGTTGCTTTAATGCATATAGCTGTCGTTTGCAAGCTATCCAAGCGACGGTCCGAGAATGTTGAGCCATATGGCGCAAATATTTAGATTGCGACTGACATCTAAATGAGCTATAGAATGCGAACGACAACCAATTTTTGGAGGTTCGCGGCATGTGGCGTAGATCGGTTATTTTCCTCGGCGTGCTCACGTTGACGGCCGCCGGCATCGCCGCCGTCGCGTACTTTTTAAATGCATCCGAACGGACGGGATCGGTCGCGGCAGATCCGCGGACAACTGCACTTTTGGTGCAGGTCGCTAGGGCAACCAGCGTCACCGGCGTCGAACGTGCCTTCACCGGAACGATCGCAGCGCGGGTGCAGAGCAATCTGGGCTTTCGCGTCCCCGGCAAGATCGTCGAGCGGCTCGTTGATGTCGGCCAGCAGGTTAATGCCGGTCAGCCGCTCATGCGCATCGACGAGACCGATTTGCGTCTCGCCTTGACCGCCAAGCGCAACGCGGTCATCGCGGCGCGTGCGGTTTTTGTGCAGGCGCGGGCCGATGAGAAGCGCTATGCGACGCTTGTCGACGGCGGACTGGCAGCGAGCCCGCAGCGTTACGAGCAGGCCAAAGCCGCCAAGGACACGGCAGAGGCGCAGCTCGCAGCGGCGGAAGCGGAAGCGAAGGTCGCCGAAAACGAAGCGACGTATTCCACCCTCGTGGCCGATGCCAACGGGACCGTTGTCACGACGCTCGGGGAGCCAGGACAAGTCGTCGCGGCGGGGCAGACGGTGGTGCAGCTTGCGCACGCCGGACCGCGCGAGGCGCTCGTTGCGCTTCCCGAAACAATCCGGCCAGCGATCGGCTCGACAGCGGAAGCCAGCGTCTATGGCAGCGACGGGCAGCGCGCGACAGCGCGCCTTCGCCAGATCGCGAACTCCGCAGATGCCCAGACCCGCACCTATGAAGCGCGTTACGTGCTCGATGGCGAAGCCGCCTCCGCTCCCCTCGGCGCCACAGTAACGATCAGACTTGCCGACGACGGAAAGCGATTTGACGTGGAGGTGCCGATCGGCGCGGTGCTTGATGACGGCAATCGCACAGGCGTTTGGATTCTGGATCAGGACGCCACAACCGTGCGCTTCGCTCCCGTGCGGATTAAGCGGCTCGGCGAGGAGACCGCGGTGGTCTCAGGCATTGAGGTCGGGCAACCGGTCGTCGCGCTCGGTGCGCATCTCCTGAGGGAGGGAGCGACCGTCAGGACCAACTCCAAGGTGGAGGGCTCGAACTGATGAGCGTCAACCTTTCCGCACTCGCGGTCCGCGAGCGAGCCGTCACCCTGTTCTTCATCATGCTGTTGGCGGCTGCAGGCGTCTACGCCTTCGTCGGCCTCGGGCGAGCCGAGGATCCGTCCTTTACCATCAAGAGCCTGACTGTCACAGCCGTATGGCCTGGCGCAACCGCGCGCGAAATGCAGGACCTGGTCGCCGAACCGCTTGAAAAAAGAACCCAGGAGCTGACCTGGTACGACCGCGTTGAGACGATAACGCGCCCAGGGTATGCCTTCCTGACGGTCACGCTAAAAGACAGCACGCCGCCATTCGCCGTAGAGGAGGAGTTTTACCAGGCCCGCAAGAAGCTCGGCGATGAGGCACGCAATTTACCTCCCGGCGTCTTGGGGCCTTTCGTCAACGACGAATACTCCGATGTGAGTTTTGCCCTTTACGCGCTGAAGGCCAAGGGCATGCCGATGCGCGAGTTGGTCCGCCAGGCCGAGATCATCCGCCAGGATCTTCTGCACGTGCCGGGCGTCAAGAAGATCAATATTCTCGGCGAGCGTCCGGAACGGATCTTTGTCGAATTCTCCTATGCCAAGCTCGCGACTCTCGGTGTGTCGCCGCAGGATATTGCTGCTGCCGCTCAACGGCAAAACACCCTGACGCCCGCGGGTTCGATCGATACGCGGGGCCCACGGGTCTTCATGCGGCTTTCTGGTGCCTATGACAGCGTCGAGACCATCGCCGACACTCCGATTGTGGCCGCGGGACGCACGCTGAAGGTCTCTGACGTAGCCGATGTCCGTCGCGGTTACGAGGACCCCGCAACATATATTATCCGCCATGAGGGCGAGCCAGCCATCATGCTTGCTGTCGTGATGCAACAGGGCTGGAACGGGCTGGAACTCGGAAAGGGTCTGGAACAGAGGTCCGCCGCGATCGCTGCGACCCTGCCGCTCGGCATGACACTCGCCAAGGTCAGCGACCAGGCGGTGAACATCACGTCAGCAGTCGGCGAGTTCATGATGAAATTCGCGATGGCACTCGGCGTGGTGCTCTTGGTGAGCCTGCTCAGCCTCGGCTGGCGCGTCGGTATTGTCGTGGCCGCGGCCGTTCCCCTGACCCTTGCCGTCGTCTTCCTCATCATGCTCGAAACCGGCCGCTTCTTCGACCGCATCACGCTCGGCGCGCTCATCCTCGCGCTCGGCCTCCTCGTCGACGACGCCATCATCGCCATCGAGGTGATGGTCGTGAAGATGGAAGAGGGCATGGACCGCATCAAGGCGGCCGCCTACGCCTGGAGCCATACGGCAGCCCCGATGCTATCCGGAACGCTTGTCACGATCGCCGGCTTCCTACCGGTCGGTTTCGCGCGCTCGAGCGCCGGAGAGTATGCCGGCAATATCTTCTGGGTCGTGGGTTTCGCGCTGATTGTCTCCTGGCTTGTGGCGGTGATTTTCACGCCCTACCTCGGCGTGAAGATGCTGCCCAGCTTCAAACCGGTCGAGGGCGGCCATCACGCAATCTACAATACGCCGAACCACCGGCGCTTGCGCGGCCTCATCAGTTTCGCAGTGCGCCACAAGTTCCTGACATGCTCAGTCGTCGGCATTGCCTTCGCGCTCTCCGTCGTCGGCATGGGCACGGTGAAGCAGCAATTCTTCCCCACCTCCGATCGTCCCGAAGTGCTGGTCGAGGTCCGCCTGCCGGAAGGCACCAGCATCGAGACGACGACTGCCACGGTCGAGAAGCTCGAACACTGGCTCAAGGACCAGCCGGATGCAAAGATCGTCACGAGCTATATTGGACAGGGAGCTCCTCGGTTCTTCTTCGCCATGGCGCCGGAGCTGCCGGATCCGGCCTTTGCCAAGATCGTGGTGCTGACGCCCGATGCGGAGGCTCGCGAGGCCTTGAAGAATCGCCTGCGGACCGCGATAGCGGAAGGGCTCGCGCCGGAAGCCTATGTGCGCGTCACGCAGCTGGTGTTCGGCCCTTATACGCCGTTCCCTGTCGAGTTTCGCATCATTGGGCCCGATCCGGCGAAATTGTTCGAGATCTCAGAGAAAGCTCTCGAGAACATGCGGAGCGTCCCGGACGTCAGGCAGGCGAACCGCGACTGGGGTAATCGCGCACCCGTGTTGCGTTTCGTTCCCGATCAGGATCGGCTGAGCCTCATCGGCCTTTCCACGACGGAGGCGGCCCAGCAGCTGCAGTTCTTGCTCACCGGCATTTCGGTCACGCAGGTTCGGGAGAATATCCGCAACGTGCCCGTCGTGGCGCGCACGGCCGGCGACAACCGCCTCGATCCGGCACGGTTGGCCGATTTTTCGCTCTTCAGCCGCGACGGCCGTGCGATTCCGCTCGATCAGATCGGCCATTCCGAAATCCGGCAGGAAGAACCGACCATGAAGCGCCGCGACCGTATGCCAGTCGTCACGATTCGCTCGGACATTAATGAGGCGACCCAGCCTCCCGAAGTCTCGAAGCAGGTCATGACGGCCCTTCAGCCGCTGATCGCCTCGCTGCCGGAGGGTTATCGCATCGAGATGGGCGGCAACATCGAGGAGGCGACAAAGGCCAATATTGCACTCGTCAAAATCTTCCCGATGATGATCGCTGTAACCTTGATTGTTCTTATCCTGCAGGTCCGCAGTCTTTCAACAATGACGATGGTCCTGCTGACCGCGCCGCTCGGCTTGGTCGGTGTGGTTCCGGCCTTATTCCTCTTCAACCAGCCATTCGGCTTCAACGCAATTCTCGGACTGATCGGTCTGGCAGGCATCCTCATGCGCAATACCTTGATCCTGACGGAGCAGATCAAGGAAAACCAGGCCGCGGGTCTCGACGACTATCACGCCATTATCGAGGCGACGGTTCAACGGACACGTCCCGTGATCCTGACCGCCCTTGCCGCCGTGCTGGCCTTCATCCCACTGACCGAATCCGTGTTCTGGGGATCGATGGCCTTCACGCTCATCGGCGGCACGGCCGTCGGAACCGTCCTGATCCTGCAGTTCCTGCCGGCGCTCTACGCCGCCTGGTTCCGCATAAAGCCCACGGCAGATGTGGTTCACGCAACGATGGAGGACGCCGCCCGACCGGACCTCGGAAAGGCAGAAGCAGCAGCATGAGGGAGGATGAGCAACTAGGAACCAAGAGGTCACACATGTTGGAACGGCTAATCGAAAAAGTGCGCCCGTGGGTCGAAGCGATGGATGGAGCGGACGACCCGCGAGGAGAATATCTTCTGATGCTGGAGGCTCGAGTCAGCCGATTGGAAGACGAAGTCGCGCGCTTCCGCGGGTCAGATGGGTCGAACGCGAGCGGCGCGTCTAATCCGACGAGCAGTGCGCAGGCCAAATGAAAGGGGCAGCAGCGCCTATTCACGGCGGCATGCGCGTTCGGAGGAGTTAGTTATGCCGCGCGCAAAAACGGCCGTGCACACCAAGCAGCGGTTCCACCACGGGAATCTGCGGGAGGCGCTGGTGGCTGCCGCGCGGGACCTTCTGATAGAGCACGGGCCAGACGGATTCACCCTCGCCGATGCCTGCCGCCGCGCCGGCGTCACAACCGCAGCGCCCTACAAGCACTTCCGCAGCAAGCAGGAGGTTCTCCAGGAGATTGTCTCACGCGGCTTCGATGAGTTGACGGCCGCCAACACAATGGCAGTGGCTGAGGCTGGGCCCGGCACACTCGCAGGCATGACCGCCATGGTGATTTCCTATCTCGATTTTGCCGTCGCCCAGCCAGCGGTCTTCCGCCTAATGTTTGGTCACAAGCCGCATCTCATGAAGGTCGAGCACGTCAATGAGAGCGGCAGTTTGTGCCTGAAGCGCGTGATCAACGAGGTGGCGGCCTGCAGTCGCAAGCACGGTCAGAAGGTCGACGCGGAGATTGTCGCAATCCGGATTTGGACATTCGTGCACGGGGCATCGTGCCTCGAGCTCGACGGCGACTACGAGCGCGTGAAGCCCGGCCTCGATGGTCGCGATCTCATCGCGACAGTCACGCCGGGACTGCTTGGCGTAACTACAAATTAGGTGGCCTGTATGCGTCGTGTCGTGGTGACTGGTTTAGGGGTGGTATCACCGCTAGGGTGCGGTGCGGAGACCGCCTGGGCGCGATTGCTCGCAGGTCAATCCGGGGTGCGGCCCCTGCCCGACTGGTCAGCGCCCCTTCCCGCCAAGATCGCGGGCATCGTGTTGAACAAGGATGAGGATCCGGAAGGCGGTTTCGATCCCGACCTGGTCGTTCCCGTCAAAGACCAGCGCAAGATGGACCGCTTCATTCAGTTCGCGCTCGTCGCGGCAGAGGAGGCCATCGCTCAGGCCGGATGGGCGCCAACCGATGCGCAGGCGCTCGAACGCACTGCCACCGTCATTGCATCGGGCATTGGGGGCTTTCCGGCCATTGTGGAGTCGGTCCGTACGACCGACCAGCGCGGTGTGCGCCGCTTGTCGCCATTCACCATCCCGTCTTTCCTAGCCAACCTTGCGGCCGGTCATGTCTCCATCCGTCATGGCTACAAGGGGCCGATTGGCACACCGGTCACAGCTTGCGCCGCAGGTGTGCAGGCGATTGGCGATGCGGCGCGCCTGATCCGTGCCGGTGAAGCGGATGTCGCCGTGTGTGGCGGCACTGAAGCCTGCATCGATCTCGTAAGTCTCGGAGGCTTCGCGGCTGCGCGGGCGCTTTCAACCGGCTTCAACGACACGCCGCACCGCGCCTCCCGCCCCTATGACCGCGACCGGGATGGATTCGTCATGGGCGAAGGCGCGGGCATCCTGGTGATTGAGGACCTGGAGCATGCGCGGGCGCGTGGAGCGAAACCGATAGCCGAGGTTGTCGGTTACGGCACCACCGCGGATGCTCATCATATGACGGCAGGTCCGGAGGATGGCGAAGGCGCGCGCCGGGCCATGCAGATCGCCTTGAGGCAGGCCGATCTTGCGCCAGTCGATATCCAGCATCTGAATGCGCACGCGACATCGACCCCGCTCGGGGATATCGGCGAGCTTGCAGCCGTCCGAGCCGTGTTTGGTCCAGACGCAACTGTTGCGATCAGCGCGACCAAATCGGCAACGGGACACCTGCTCGGGGCGGCCGGCGGTCTCGAGTCGATCTTCACTGTGTTAGCACTTCGCGATCAGGTTGCTCCACCGACCCTCAACCTCGAAATTCCAGACCTGGCTGCCGGCGGGCTCAATATCGTCAGCAGGGAGGCCCAGGCAATGACGATGGAGCACGCCATATCGAATGGTTTCGGCTTTGGCGGCGTCAATGCGAGCGTCATCTTTCGCCGTGCGGCTTGAAATCGGGCCAAGGCAGCATCGTGTGGCTATCGTTTGCGCCCGACGTCTAGCAGGTCGCGGCCCGTGCGGAGCACATCCTCCCTCAACTCGCTATCTCCGACGGCGCGCGCAACGACCACCGCACCGACCAACGAAACGAAGATCTGAATGGCCTTGGTTCGCCGCTCACGCGGCGTGCCGCGGAGTCCGGCTGCCAGCTTGTCGATCGTTCTCTGCGTGCCATTGGCAAAAGCCCTTCGCACCTCCGCGGTTTCACGCGCGGCTTCGGCACCAAACGCCGCCATCGGACACCCGATGCCGGGATTCGCGACGTGGTCCGGCGAGAGATACTTCGCCACGTAGTCCTCGAAGGCGTCTGCCTCGCTCGTCTTGTCTGCCTTGGTCTCGAGACGCTTCACAAGCGCGTCCTGGATGAATTGCACCGCCTCTGCCACCAGCGCGTCCTTCGACTCGAAATGCCGGTAAAAGCCGCCGTGCGTCAGTCCGGCCGCCTGCATGACATCCGCGACGCTCGTGCCTTTGATTCCCCGCTCTCTCAGCAAGCGGGCGGCAACCTCTACGATCTCCTGATGGTGCTCCGCCATCGCTTCGCGTGACATGCGCATGAAAACTGCCTTCCAAACTTGCTCGATCAAAATGGATTATAATAATAATCTCATTGCGGGCAACAGGATCAGCGTTCCTCGTGGCTGCTGACCGGAATGCAGCGATAAGCGCGACACTTTATCACCCTCGATTAGGAAGGTCGCATTGGTGGGTTGACTATTTAGAGTTCGTATGACATCTATCGTTATAGATGATATATATCATCTAGCGCCATACGGCGCTCGGACCGACATCGCTGTGTCGGGTCTGCAACTCTCGAGCATAGGAGCAATAAGATGCGTACCCTCATGATCGCGGCCACTGCTGCCCTCGCGCTTGCCGCTGGCGCCAACACGGCATCGGCCGGAGACGAACTGGACAAGGCCGTGGGCGCCGGCACCTACCTCCACCCGACTGGCCCTGTGAGCGGCGTCTGGCACCCGAACAAGAACTGATGCGCTTAGCCGCCGCTGGTGTTCTGGCTCTGTTGGTGCTGAACGGTGAGGCTCGCGCCTACTCCGAGTTTGCCGACGTGCTGTTCGGTCATCAGAGCCAGTTCACACCTCGCGTCTTCGATCAACACATCGAGGACGAGGCGACAGGTGATGAATTCAAACGTCGCCTCCAGGTCTAGACGGCGGGACACGGTCAAGGGCCGTGCCCCGCAGACCTGGGATCCGAATAATTCAACGGTCAATCGTCGAGCCACATATGCAGGCGATCGGAACAAAAAGGAAAAAGCACAATGCTCACGATCTCTGGCCGCGAACCCACTATGCTCAGACTCTCCGACAAGTTGAGCGTTCGCTATGTGAAGCTCGGTGAAGGCCCGCCGCTGGTGCTTCTGCACACCATCCGCACCCAGCTCGAGTATTTTCGGGACCTGGCGCCGCGCCTCGCCGCCAAGTTTACCGTCTACGTGGTCGATTTGCCCGGGCACGGTCATTCTCCCATCGATACATCTGCGCCGTTCGATGAGCCCTATATGCGCAGTGGCGTCGTCGGCTTGCTAAAAAATCTCAACCTGCACGAGGTGACGCTGGTCGGAGAATCCATCGGCGCTGTGCTTGCGCTGACGACCGCGGCCGAGCTGCCCGATCGCGTACGCGCGGTCTACGCGCTCAACACCTACGACTACGAGACCCGGTTCGGGGATGGTATCCGCCGGGGCAATTTGTTTGCGAACGTCATCATTGGCGGTCTGCAGGTTCCTGTCTTCGGCCCTATTGGCGGAGCCCTCGAAAACCGCTTCGTCCTGGGCACGATCATGGGGGGCGGATTTTCAGACGCGCGCAAGCTGCCGCCGGATCTGCTCACCGAGTTCGATACCGTAGCGCGGCGGCGGCACTACAAGCGCGTCGCCCGCAAAGTCCTTCAGCAGTG
>CAZDUD010000035.1:0-32699 GCA_964508485.1 uncultured Hyphomicrobium sp.
GCTCGATGACGTCGCAGAAGATGGCAAGCGTAGTCTGGGCGAAGAACGGATCAATGTGCGCGGAAGCCGGATCGGGCTTCAGGTACATGTCGGAGCTTTCGATGCCCTTCCAGCCGGCGATCGAGGAACCGTCGAACGCATAGCCTTCGAACGTGCTCTCGTCGACGCAGGAGACGTCGGCGGTGACGTGCTGCATCTTGCCTTTGGTGTCCGTGAAGCGCAAATCGACGAACTTCACGTCCTTGTCCTTGATCAACTTCAGGACGTCACTAACCGTTGTCATAAACACTCCCCTTTTGATTTAGACTTGTGACCGCAGCGCGCCGCGACTTATACCGCGGTCGAGCCGTGGCTAGTGCAGATCAGATCGCTTCCGCGCCGGTCTCACCCGTACGAATGCGGATGGCTTCCTCAATCGTCGAAATGAAGATCTTGCCGTCGCCGATCCTGCCCGTCTTAGCGGCCTTTTGGATCGCTTCAATGGCCTTGTCGAGCATCTCGTCGCCAAGAACAACCTCGATCTTCACCTTCGGCAGGAAATCGACCACGTACTCGGCGCCGCGATACAGCTCCGTGTGGCCTTTCTGGCGGCCAAATCCCTTCGCCTCGATGACGGTGATACCCTGCAGGCCGATCTCCTGAAGGGCTTCTTTGACCTCGTCGAGCTTGAAGGGCTTGATAATGGCTTCGATTTTCTTCATGCGCGCCCTGTCCTCCGGTGGGTCCCATGCGCAAACCTGATGCGCCGAACCGGCCATCGGGTAGCATGGGATATGCCAAGTCGTTTGCCTTGATTTTATACCTTGTCGGTCAGTGTCTTGGAGAGTTACTGCCTTTTGGATAGGCAGTCCAGCCGTCCCCGGCGGCCTTATAAGTGTGCAGAATGGACAAGTTTTGTGCACGCTTTATTAGCGCTCCGTGCACCGCCGAAAAGGCGCCGGGAAGCTCTTTTTGAGGACGGCGGCAATTGTCGTTTTCGCTTCGTGCAACTCCGGGTGATCATGGTCCCGGCTCTGCGGGTTCGAACGAGGGAGAGGCAACTTGGGGCGCGAGACGGTGTGGTTGGAAAGGGGCCTCGAGCTTCTCACTCCGAACGAGATGGGCCGGGCCGACCGGCTGGCCGTCGATCACGGTGTGCCGAGCCTCTCGCTCATGGAGGCCGCGGGGCAGGCGGTCGCGGATGCCGCGCGACGGTTCGTTCAACCGGGGCAGCGCGTGGCCGTTCTTTGCGGGCCGGGAAACAACGGCGGCGACGGGTTCGTCGCGGCTCGGCTCCTCAAGCGCGCCTCCTATGACGTGCGTCTCTTCCTCGTGGGTGAGAAGGCTGCGCTCAAGGGAGATGCCGCGGAGATGGCGCGGCGCTTCGACGGGCCTGTGCGCGCGCTCGATCCGTTCCAGCTCGAAAGCCTGCATCTCGTGGTCGATGCGCTGTACGGCGCGGGGCTGTCGCGGCCCATCGACGGCGTTGCGGCTGATGTCATTGCGGCGGTCAACGCGTCCGGCACGCCGGTGCTCGCGGTCGATGTGCCGAGCGGTCTCGACGGAGCGACGGGCGAGGCTCGAGGGCCGGTGATCCGCGCCACGGATACGGTGACGTTCTTCCGGCGCAAGCCGGGGCACCTGCTCTATCCGGGCCGCAGGCTGTGCGGCGTGGTGCGTGTTGCCGATATCGGCATTCCGGAGCGTGTGCTCTCCGAGATCGCGGTCAGCACGTTTGCCAACGATCCGGCGCTGTGGCTTGCACAGGTGCGCTGGCCGATGCACGAGGGGCACAAGTATGCGCGCGGCCATGCGGTCGTCGCATCCGGACCGGCTCATGCGACGGGGGCCTGTCGTCTCGGAGCGCGCGCGGCGCTGCGGGCGGGCGCCGGTCTCGTGACGGTCGCGAGCCCGCTCGATGCCGTCTCGATCAATGCCGCGCATCTGACGGCGATCATGCTGAAGCCGTTCGAGGGTCCGGAGGGGCTCGCGGACATCCTTCAGGACCAGCGCAAGAACGCGGTGCTGGTCGGTCCCGGTGGCGGGGTCGGGGAGGCGATGTGCCGGCTTGTCGAAGCGGCGTTGCGCTCGCGGGCTTTTGTCGTTCTCGATGCGGATGCGTTGACGTCGTTTGCCGGAGATCTCACGCGGCTACGTGCGGCGATTGGGCAGCGTGATGATCGGTCCGTCGTGTTCACGCCGCACGACGGCGAGTTCGATCGCCTGTTCGGATCAGTGCCGGGATCGCGGCTCGACCGGGCACGGGCTGGCGCAACACAGAGCGGCGCCGTTGTTCTGCTCAAGGGATCCGACACGGTCGTTGCGGCGCCGGACGGGCGTGCTGCGATCAATTCGAACGCGCCACCGTGGCTTGCGACGGCGGGCTCGGGGGATGTGCTCGGCGGCATCATCACGGGACTTCTGGCGCAGGGCATGCCGGCATTCGAGGCTGCGGCGGCCGCTGCGTGGCTACACGGGGAGGCGGCGTCGGATTTCGGCCCCGGCCTCATCGCGGAAGATCTGCCGGAACGTTTGCCCGCGGTCCTCGCGCGTCTCAGGGCAGAGCCGTCGTCTCGTTAGATGCGTTGCCTTCTTCGGCCGTCGCGTTCGCGGAAGCTTGCGTGGGTCCCGACCTGCGTCGGGATGACGTTGTTATTGTAGATGCCGTTTGCTCTAAACACACCGTCATCCAGGCGAAGGTCAGCCATCTCCCCCGCCATGGCCGGGCTTGACCCGGCCATCCAGGAGCCAACACGCAAACTTCGGAGCAAGCTGGATGGCCTCAAGGGCGGCCATGGAGTGAGACGCGGAGACGGCTCACTCTGGAACGTCGAAGTGTTGTGATCGGCCGGCTTCGCGCATGGCGTGGTCGGCGGCGAGGAAGGCTTCGAGATCGGCCGACGGCAAGGGGCTTTCGGCAGAGACGCCGATGGTCGCCATTATGTCTTCTACCGGGACGTAGCGCTGGGATTTGCGGTCGTAGAGCGCGCCCTTGAACAGGGCTCGGGCTGCAACCTGACCTTCGCGGTCCCCGCTGGCGAAAACGAATGTCTGCTCGAGAAGAATGGCTTGCTCGTGCCAGCCTATGACGCGCGTCTCGAGGCGATAGCGTGCGAATGCGCGAAGCTCGCGGCGGAAGCGGATGAGAGCGGCGTTGGCGACGGGCGTCCATCCGTTGCGCCATACGGCGCCGCCAAGGCCGCTACGGATCAAAATGTCCAAGCGTCCGAGATCCATGACGGCGAGGTAGCGGCCGTTGTTCATATGCAGACTGAGGTCGAGGTCGTTCGGGAGCACGCGGAAGGTGAGTGCCGAGACGCCGCCTGGAAGGGACAGGCGCGCGCGAAATGGCGCTGAGAGCAAGAGCCATATGAGACGCAGCCAGAGGTTCATGAGGTGAGCGAGCCTTGTCCCATGCGTTTTCGGGGCGAATCATTGACCTACTGCGCCCCGTTTCAGCGCTTCCAGGCCACAATCGCCCTTTATTGACCGTGGAGCCAGATTCAGGGGAAGATTCATCGGTGTCGGCAGTCTACCATGGGGTTGCCGCGCGTAGCGAAGAGGTTCACTTGACCGGTCCGCGTTTGGTTCATGCCGTTCCCGTTCGGATTGCTCTCGCGCTGGCATTGCTCGCCGGCAGCGCGAGTGTGTCCGCAATTGCGGCCCCCGGTGCTCCGGCGCAGATCGCGGAAGAGGGGGCGGGTGCTCTCGTGCGCGGAGAAGCGCAGGCCGCGGTGCTCAACTACACCGAGGCGCTCAAGGACACCTCGCTTCCCAACGACCGTCGTGCGGCGATCCTCAACGATCGCGGTGTCGCCAACATCAAGCTTGGACAGACGCGGCAAGCCTTCGAGGACTTCAATCTCGCCGCGCAGCTCTTCCCGGAGTTTGCCGCCGTCTACAATAACCGCGGCAATCTCCTGCTGTCGCTCGGGCTTGCCAAGGAGGCGATCAAGGATTTCGACCGCTCGCTGGTGCTCGCGCCCGGCTATGCGGCGGCCTACAACAACCGAGCGGGCGCGCTGATGCGTCTCGGGCAGACCGAGGAGGCAGTTGCCGACTACACCCGGTCGGTCACGCTCGCGCCGCTCAATCCGGCGCCGCTCAGCGGGCGCGGTCTCGCTCATCTCTCGCTCAACCGGCCCCATGCCGCGATCCGCGACTTCTCGCGGGCTGTCAAGGCGGATGCGCGCTATTCGGTCGGCTATCGCAACATGGCGGAGGCCAAGCTTGCGGTCGAAAGGTACGACGAGGCGATCGAGGATCTGTCGCGCGCGATCGCATTCGATGTGAACAACGCGGATAGCTACCTGCTCAGGGGCAGGGCGTACCTCGCGTTGCGCAGCACGGCGTCCGCGATCAAGGATTTCGCCAAGGCGATCGAGCTCGACGGCGCGAACGCGAACGCCTTTGCCGAGCGCGGCTTCGCCTATTCGCTCGCCGGGGCGAACGAGGAGGCGTTCCTCGATCTCAACAAGGCGATCGAGGTCGATCCGCGGTCGGGGCTCGCGTTTGCCTATCGGGCTTATGCCTACAAGCAGAGCGGGCAGAACGATATCGCGCTGCGTGACATCGAGGTGGCGCAGAAGCTCGCACCGTCGGCGCCGGAAGTGCATTGGGTCAAGGCCGAAATCGAGGAGGCGCAGGGGAATATCGCGCAGGCCATCGCCGATCTCAAAAAGGCGCAGGAGCTGAGGCCGGCCTACCGGGAGGCAAAGGAATCGCTGCAGCGGCTCGGCGCCGCGCCGGCGCAGGCGGAGGAGCGGGAGATCACGGGGGCCGGCCTCGATACGTGGCGGGTCGTTGCACGCGGCTCGCAATATTTCGCCGTCGACGACCGCTACCCGCGCTTGTCCGTTCCGCTCGAGATGATGGGCGGCGGCGAGCCGAAGCTGCTCGAATGGCAGGTCAAGGAGCCGCCGTTTCAAGGTATCGGCACGCTGCGCTTTCTAGGGGGCTCGGTTCCGGGCAAATCCGGCAAGGAAGCGTTCGAGCTTGTCGCCGTGCTCGACCTCGACAGAAACCAAGTGGTGACGGTCGAGCCGCACAAGCAGGGCAGCAAGGTCGCCACGTGGACGTGGGACAACGGCAAGGTGACGGTTGCCAGCGTGGACGGCGTCACGGACGAGTTTGACCTCAGGGCCGGCCGCGGCAACGAGGTTGTCGATGGCGGATCGGGGCGTCGCTATACGACCACGACGCTCGAGGGTGGCGGCTGGGCGCCGTGGAATGCGCCATTCGGGAGCTCGTTCGGAGACCAGCCTTCGCCCGCGAAACGCGTGAAGAAAAAGAAATCGAAGACGATTTTCGATCTGCTGTTCAACTGACCGTCTCGTTCGCGGAAGGGTCGGCTGCTTGCCTCAGGGAACAGAGAGCTTGCCGGCGCCTTAACCATTCGACTGCGGGCAATTCCTTATGTGTCCGTTAGGTCAATACTCTCCTAACAGAAGTGTGCTTTTCTCTCCGTTCAGGCTGCCGTTGCGGCCCGCGCTCTTCGTTTGTCCGGAGTTAAAGAGAGAATGCGCCCCTTGTTTTTCGCGATCGCGCTTGCGGTCCTGACGGCTTTCGTGCCCGTGGCGGCTTCGGCCGAGGTTGTTGCCCGTATCAGCAAGAGTGGCCAGACCATGGACGTGTATGTGCATGGGACGCACTATTACAGCTGGCCGGTTTCGACGGGGCGCGGGCGCTATGCGACGCCCTCCGGCACGTTCCGCGCGAAACGCCTCGAGCGGCGCTGGTATTCATCGAAATACAACAATGCCCCGATGCACTATGCCGTGTTCTACAACGGCGGCTATGCGATCCACGCCACGATCGAGGTCGGACGGCTCGGGAGGCCCGCCTCGCACGGTTGCGTCCGGCTCTCGCCGTCGCATGCCGCAACGTTCTATTCGCTCGTGCGCTCGCATGGCGCTGCACGCACGCGTATCACCATCACACAGTAGGCTGCGGAGCGCTGTTTCCTTCCGTTCCAGCGAGTGTCGTTCGAGTTGGTTTCATGTGCGCGTTGTTTTCAACTTCTCGGGTATCCTGGCGTCGCAAGGTCGCTCTTGGCGCGCTCGCCTCTGCTTCCGTGATCTTCGGGTCCGCCGTTGTGCTGGCTGAGACTAAATCCGACGTGCATTCGGATGCCGTCCCGACCGTCACGATCATCAACAAGGCGCCCGCCGGCTCGGGCGCTCCGGTAGCTCCGCAGCTCGAAGTCTCGCCGCCTGCCGCGAGCCCGCAAGCTGCTGCTGCCGCCGCTCCCGCGTCTCCCGCTTCTGCGCCTGCTTCTGCGGTTGTGGTGTCGCCTCACGAAAAGCCGGAGGGGACGGCGGCTGTGCCTGGACCGGCGACGACACCCACCGCTGCGGATGCAGCGTTGCCCGCGACGCCTCCGCCTCCGCCGCCCACGCTGTCTATCGACATCGATCTCACGCGCCAGCTCATGACGGTCGCGGAGCATGGCGCGGAATTGCACACCTGGCAGATCTCGTCGGCGCGCTACGGCTATCGCACGCCGACCGGCACGTTCCAGCCGACGTGGATGACGAAGATGTGGTATTCGCGCCAGTACGATCTCGCGCCGATGCCGCACGCGATCTTCTTTCACAAGGGCGTGGCGATCCACGGCACGTACGCCACGCGCGCGCTTGGCAATCCGGCGTCGCATGGATGCGTGCGCCTCGCGCTCGCCAATGCAGCGACGCTGTTCAAGCTCGTGGGCCGCCATGGAAGGGAGCGGACGCAGATCGTCGTGCATGGCTCGCCCGATCATACGATGGCGGGTCGCGTCGCGTCGTATCGGGATCGCGGGGCGGAGGAGGTTGTCCGGTACCGGCGCACGTCGTCGTATCGCTATCTGCCGCCGAGCGCCTATGGACGCGGATACGGCGCATATGCCTACGGCACGACGCGGCGCGCCTATGCGGCGCCCCGGCACGCGCCGCGCGGTTCGTACAACAGCTATTCCTACGGTTACGGGTTCTGACGCTTCAGAACGTCAGAACGGGTTCCAGGTCGGGCGCGGTGAGAAGCGCACGTAGCCGATGCTCGCGCCGAGGCGGAGCCCGATCCCCGAGCGGATCGGGGCCATCATCACGTCTCCGCCCTTGAGCAGGGTCATGCCGACGCCGCCCACTAGGTAGGCCGAGCCGTCGACGCCGGTGAAGCGGCGGAACAGGGTGTTCGGCTCGTGCAGGTCGTAGATCAGGAACAGCGTGCGCGAGCCTTCCGCTCCGAGGTCGTAGCCGATCGAGGGTCCGTGCCAGTAGACCTTCTGGCTGCCGCCGTTGCGGAGGTAGAGCGTGCCCTCGCCGTAGCGCAGGCCTGCGAGGAACGCGCCACCGCCCTCGTTGCCGAGCACGTAGGCTGTCGGGCGGCCGGATTTCTGGAAGGCGTGCTCGATCACGCTTGCGAGCGAGGTCGAGATGGTGCCGAAGAAGCCGCGCGTGGCTTCACGGATCTCGTCGATGGTGTAGCCGCCGCCCTCGGCATCGAAGGTGGTCGTGTCCTCGCCATCCTCCACCGGAGGCGGCAGCTCATAGGGCGTGCCGGGCGGCGGGGCGTCGTAGTTCGGCTCCTCGCGCGGGATCGGCGGCGGCGGGATCACGGCCTGGGCTGTCGTCGTGCTCCAGCTTGAGGCGCGATCGGTTTCCTTGTCCGCGACATCCGGGGCGTGCGAGGGCTCGGGGGCCGGGGCTTGCGCCGTGGGCGACGGCGCGGTTGTTGCGGGTGGCGTGGGCTGCGCCGCTGGAGGCGACGCCTCCTTCTTGACGGGGTCCGCCCGGCGCAGCGGCGACAGCGCGTCGGTCAAGTCCGCCGCCGACGGCTCGGCCGGTGCGGTTGCGGCAGGCGGCGGGGACGCCGGCTCGGTGGGCTTCGTCTCAGTCTCGGTCTTCGCGACCTCGGTCGGTGCCGCGGCGACGGGCGACGCAGCGACCTCGCGGTCGATCTTCGAAATGAGGTAGGCGGACTTGGCGCGCATCACGGCCATAAGCTCGCTCGAGGCGGCCTTGAGCTCGGCGAGGCTTTCGCAATCCAGGGTTGCCGCGCCGTCGACGCCTTCCGGGCTGCCGAGCGTGTCGATCTTGCTTAGAAGCTCGCCGGCTTCAGCATCGAAGGCGTCGAGCTTTGCGTCATGGACCAGCTTCAGTCCCTTCGTCTCGTAGTCTGCGTCGGTCCACTTCTTACTCTCGCGCAGGGCTTGCAGCTTCGCCTTGAGCTTGGGCTGGGTTTCGGCACTGAAGGCGCGTAGCTCGGCGGCCGAGGTGTCCACGGCGTCGCCGAAGCTATCTGCGGTGCAGGTGTCTGCGAACGCGGGTGCACGCGCCGGCGCAAACGCCAGCGCGAGGCCCAGGCAGGCCAAGCCCAGTATCCGTCTCATGGTCATCGAAAACTCTCTCTCGCCAACTTTTGGCGTTTTTAGGGAGTTTAGCGACGAAGTCCCTGAGGCGGGACATCTTTTTTTGACTGGTGCGCTAGGACTTTAGGCCGCTCCATTGGATCGCGGGGCGGGCTTTGGAGGCCGAAAAGCGGGTTCAGGGCACCGTGCGCACGACGCTCGACAAGGGCCGCTCGCTGCCTGCGGCCGGGAGGCCCTTCACGTCTTTCTCGATCATCTTGTCGTACTCGGCCAGCGTCTTGAGATCGTCCTTGGCCTTCATCTGCACGACTTTGTAGCCGCCGGCCTTGAGGGCCGCGAGGAGTGCCGGCATCGCTTTGGCCGTATGAGGCTGGATGTCATGCATCAGGATGATGCCTTTGCCGTTCTTCTCGAGCTTCTTCAGGATGTTCTCGACGAGCTTCTCGGCGGTCTGGCGCTTGAAGTCGAAGCTATCGACGTCAGTCGAGAACATGGCGATGTTGCGGCTCGCGAGATGGGCGAGGGTGGCCTGGGAGTCGCGCAGATAGGGATAGCGAAAGAACGGTGAGATCGGACCGCCAACGGCGCGGCGGACGCCGCTGATGCCCTTCTCGATCTCGTCCTTGGCCTCCTGGTCCGACTTCTTGCGCAGATCCTGATGCGACCAGGTGTGCGTGCCGATGGTATGGCCGCGCTGGGCCACATCGCGAATGATCTCCGGGAGCCCGAGCGCCATCTTGCCGAGGCTGAAGAAGATCGCCTTTGTGCACTGCTCGTCGAGGGCGTCGAGAATGGCCTTGGTCGTGTTGACCTGCGGGCCGTCGTCGAAGGTAATCACCACCTCCTTGGGCTGCAGGAAGTCGTAAGCCTTGTAGTGCTCCATGCCGAAGCCGGGGCCGCTAGTGGTGTCGATCTCGACGGTGCGGGCCACGCCCAGTGCGTTGGGGTTGGTGCATCCCTGCTTCGGCGCGTCGGGCAGCGCGGACGTCTCGGGGGGTGCCGCAGCGTTCTGGGCCGCTGCCGCAGTGGCGATGAGAACAAACAGCGTCGACAGCGTGGTGCGCATCGTGTCCCTCCCGATTTTGTTGAGGCCTTCTTAGCAGCAAATGGTGGCCGCGGGGAGGCCCGAGGTCGCGTTTGGGGAAAAGGTGCGCGCGCGGCGTCTCAGGGGGACTTTGCAGCGAGTTTTGCCTGAAAGCGCGCCGCATCGACTACGACGCGGGTGTGGCTTGCCGTGCCGATCGATTCGATCGGGTTCCATGCCTCGATAGCGATGACCAGCTTGCGGCCGTTGATTTGGGTCAGGGTCGCCCGGGCCGACACAGACACACCGGGCAGCGTCGGGGCGGTGTGGTGGACGTCGATGTGGATGCCGAGGCTCGCTTCCGCTGCCGGCAGGTGGCGCTCGATGCAGTCGATGGCCGCCCGCTCCATGAGCGCGATGAGGCATGGGGTGGCGTAGACGGGAACCATACCGCTGCCGACGGCCGGAGCCAGCATGTCCTCGGTGACGACGGCTGTCGCGTGGCCTTCGAGGCCGGGCTCGAGCGTGCGTGTCGCCGGTCGGTCAGTCGGGTGCATGCGGTTCCTTTGGTCGTCGGAGGGGAGGCTGAATTTCGAGGGTTTCACGGACGCTCGCGGATGTCACGCCCGGAACAGCGGCGCGATGCGGGCCGGCGTAGGGTCCGATCATCAGATCGCATCGGGCCCCGACCGTTGGCCCATGACCGAGGAGGCTTCAGATGACCCGCACGCTTCGCACGACCGCTTTCGTTGCCCTCGCCGCCGCCGCCGCGCTCGCTCCGCTGGCGTCGGGCGCCCTCGCGAAGGGAGGCAAGGAATACTTTTCGCAGAGCTACGTCTTCGACAAGCCGATGAACGGCTATGAAGGTTTCTCGGGCGCCTATCATTGCTCGTACGTCAAGACGCCGAAGACGGTCTGCAATAGCGCTGGCCAGTGCAAGAAGGTCTGGGAGCTGCTTCAGACCTGTCAGTAAGCACGAATTTCGGAATTGCGTTTCGTTTCCTCCCACGCGTTGCTTCTGGCCCCGGTTTCGATCGGGGCCTTCTTTTTTTGTCGGAGAGAGGTTGTGAGCGAAGCCGTCAGCGGGTGACGCGCAGTTCCACGCGCCGGTCGAGCTGGTACAGCGCTTCGCCCGAGTAAGCCGAGCGGTCGACACCCATGTACGGCTCGGTCTTTCCTTTCGGCGTGAGCTTCAATTCGCCCGCGTATCCGCCCTGCTTCAGAAGATGGGAGACGGTATCGAGCCGCTCGCGGGAGAGATCGTAGTTGTATTCGTTGGTGCCGCGCTCGTCGGCGTGGCCGGTGAGCTCGACGGCGTTGAGATGCTTCAAGGTCAGATATTCGAGCAGCAGGGCGGCCGCACGCTCGCCGTCCGGTGTCAGCGTCGCCTGATTGTAGACGAACATGATGGGCACCGGGATGATATCGGTCTTGACGCCTGCAGACGCGCTCGACTGCGGCGCATCCGGAACGACGGTGACGGTAGCTTCCACCGTCGTGGATTTCTGCTCCGGCTCGGGAGGTGGGCTCGCGGCGACGGACGCGCTCGTGTCGGCTGATGCACTCGGTGCCGGTTCCTGCTTTTCAGGCTCGACTACGGCGGCCGTTGTCTGCTCGGGAGGGGTGCTTTCCTTCGCTGTCTCGGGCGCGGCCTCGGCGCTCTTCGCCTCCTCCGTCTTTTGCTTGGCTTCCTCGCGCGCCTGCTCGACGAGATTTTCGAACTTGCGCATGACCTCGCCGGCCACGGAGGCTGCAGACTTCTGTGCCGGCGGTGCCGCTTTTGCGACCTGCTGCGGCGGCTTCTCGGGCTCGGGCGGTGGCGTGCGGCCCACCTTATAGGTGAGGCTCGGGTCGGTGCTGGCAAACTTGTGCTCGGTCGACAGCGTCCACTCGCCGTTCTCGTCCGTCTTGGCCGTGCCGGCCGGCTTGCCGTTCTCGAGCACGGTCACATAGCTGTCCGGCTCGGCGCGGCCGGCGAACACGGAGGTGCCGTCCGGAGAAATGCGCGAGACATCGATTTCGACGCTGCCGGACGTGGTTGCTTCAGGCGCGCCGCCGAGCGCCTTGGTCGTTTCCTCAATGGCGGCTTGAGGCGAGGGTCCGGAGCCTTCGGTGGCGGCCTTTTCACGATCTTGTGAGGGCGTCTCGTGCTCGGTGACGGCGATATTCCACGGCAGGTTGATGCCGAGATGACCGGCGGCGAGGATCGCTGCCACGCCGGTCACGACCAGAAATAACAGAATGAGCGCAATGCGCCGCATTGCAACCTCTCAACCTCGATCATTGGACACTTTCCGTGCACGATGCGGCAGGTTTTGGGAGTTATCAAGGCTTCGGACGCAATTCTCCTTATCAAGAAAGAGGCGCAGAGGGTTAATCCCCTGCGCCTCGGCGTGCCGTCGGATCGTGGTCAGGCTTTTTGCGCTCAGCCTTTGTCCTCGGGGGCGGGCGCCTCGGGCTCCGGTCCACCCTTGTCGTCGGGGCCACGGTCGCGTTTCCAATGGCCCTTGCCCTTGCCGAAACGGCCGCCGCGGTCGAGCTTCGCCTTCTGCTCGTCGTTCAGAGCGGCGTAGAACTTCTCGGCTGCAGGGCGGAACGACTTCAATGCCTCAAGGGACGTCTCGAGTCCGGCCTGCGTCTGCTCGAGGCGTTCGATCGGCGTGCGTTTGACGCGCTTGCCGTCCTCGGTCTTCTCGGGAAGCTTGGGGCAGGCTTCGCTCAGCTTTGTTGCCGCAGCGCGCGTGGCGGTCTTGAACTCTTCGAACGCGGCTTTCTGGTCATCGGTCGGCTTCACGCGATGCTCGATGCGGACCAGCACATGGTCTGCCATCTCAGCCGCATCGCCGCGGCAGATGCGCATGTTGGGGCCACCGAACGACAGGCCCATGATGCCTGCGCCGCCGCCGTGACCGAAATGGCGGCCCTTGTGTCCGTCCCAATAGTGTCCGCGTTGCGCCATGGCACCCGCTGCAACAAGGGCAACCGTCGTCGCGGCGACGCCTGCCAGAATGTATTTTCCCTTGCGAGTCATTGTATCGGTTCTCCTTGCTCGATCGGTGCCGAGGCGTTCCTGGCCTCTTGTCCGGTGGGGGGCCGGATTGCGCCGTCTTGCAGGAAGAACGGTGGAGGCGCGCATTTCCGTCGCGCCCCCGAAAAGGATACCAAGGGCGACATGCGTGCGGGCTTGGCCGAGGCGAACGCTGCGCGCTGCCGGCGGTGAAATGTGGCGCAATGGCGGCTTACGCGGCGAGTGACCGACGCGTGTGACTCAGAAGCCGGTTTAAGCGGCGGGTTGCTATTTGCACAACAGCAGGTCGCGGGCGCCGGTGTCGTCAGTGAGGGTCAGTGTGTCGCCGGAGACGGTCAACGTGAACTCGTAAGATTCGGCGGTGCCTTCGACGGTGCAATCGGATTTCACTTTCCACTCGCCGTCCGCGCCATCAACGGATTTGAACGTGCAGTGCGTCTCGTACTGGTCATAGCCGTCCTTCGACAGCACCAAGGGCGCTTCCTGGCGCTCCTGGGGAACCTTGCACTGGGCAAGGTCAGACGCCCACGTGCCGACGTAGGCCGGGTCGGCTGCGCGCGTGGGCAGGCTCGCGAAAAGCGATGCGGCGGCGATCGTCGCCAGGGCGAGCGTGCGTGTGGTTGCTTGCGTGCGCATTCGTCGTTCTCCCACGTTTGGCGCGACGGGTGCCGCCCCGCAGCGGTTAGGCAAACTTGCTCGGCGCGCGGCTGTCAAGGGGCCGGATCAAGTGGTCCGGCGCGCGCCACAATGCTATGGCATTCCGCGTTCGGCCAGAGCATTGGGAGTGATCATGCTGAAACGAGTTCTGCTTGCGGTTCTCGCAGTCGTCGTACTGTTTGCCGGCTACGTGGCGCTGCAGCCGTCATCATACCGGATCGAGCGTACCGCCATCGTTGTTGCGCCGCCGGCGGCCGTTTTCGCGGAGGTCAACGACTTCCACAACTGGGAGGCGTGGTCGCCGTGGGCCAAGCTGGACCCCAACGCAAAAGCGACGTTCGAGGGACCGGCCTCCGGCCAAGGTGCCGTGTTCCACTGGGCGGGCAACGAAGAGGTCGGTGAAGGAAAGATGACGCTGACGGAGAGCAAGCCCGACGAACGCATCCTGATCCATGTCGATTTCATCAAGCCGTTTGCCGGCACCAACTCGAGCGAGTTCACGCTCAAGCCGGACGGCGCGCGCACGATCGTCACCTGGGCGGTGTTCGGCGAGCAGGGCTTCATCGGCAAGGCGATTTGCCTGTTCATGAATCCGCAGAAGATGATCGGAGAGCCGCTCGAGAAGGGACTCGCCAACCTCAAGACGGTGACCGAGGCCAAGATCGGTCAGAGCCAGCCCGAGCCGGTTGCGAACTGAGCGGTACGCGCCGCGGCGATTATGCTTTCTTCGTTCGTTTGCTTCCTGGTTTTTGTTTCGGTGCCGGCTCGCCGGTATCGCTCGGTTGTGCGGCCTGCTCGCCCAGTGCGGCGATGAAGGCTTGCGCGCCGGCCGGCGCGCGCACCTTGCCGCCGTGGATGAAGTAGACGAAGACGTCGCGCGGATGGGCTTCATCCCTGGGGACCGGCGCCACGCAGTTGTCGGCTACGCGTTCCGGCACGCCGCCTGCCGCCCAGGTCTCGGCTGCTGCGGCCCAGGCGGGAATGTCCTTTGCGGGATAGCAGGCCGCGTTGTCGTCCTCGCCCTTCTGCAGGCGCGCGTAGGCGAAGTCGCCGGCGGGATCGGCGATGGCGGGGTAGGTCGGATGATCGGCGTAGACGACAGGCACGCCGAAGCGGCGGATCAGTGCGACGAACTCCGGTGTCTTGAACGAGGCGTGGCGGACCTCGACGGTGTGGCGCAGCTTGTGGCCGTCGAAGGTTGCCGGGAGCTGCTCGAGGAAAGCGCCGAAGTCGGCAGCGTCGAACTTCTTGGTCGGCGGAAATTGCCAGAGCAGGGGACCGAGGCGGTCGGCCAGCATCGTGGGGCCGGAGTCGAGGAAGCGCTTGATCGAGTCTCCGGCTTCGGCAAGCACGCGCCGGTTGGTGGCGAAGCGCGGACCCTTGAGTGCGAACACGAATCCGTCGGGCACCTCGCGGCCCCATTTGGCGAACGTGGCGGGCGTCTGGGAGCGATAGAACGTGCCGTTGATCTCGATCGAGGTCAGCGCGCGGCTTGCAAACTGAAGCTCTTTGGCGTGGGGCAGCTTTTCCGGATAGAACACGCCGCGCCAGGGCTCGTAGGTCCAGCCGCCGATACCCGCTCTGATGGTTTCGCGCTGGCTCATGTGCTCCTGCATGCGATTAGGTGCGGTGTTCCCAGCATAGATCGGCTTCCCGAGGGGCGACAACCTGCCCTGCATGGCGGTCCGATGCGCCATGCCCAACCGGTGTGGTAAAGAGGTGTTTGCTCCGTAGTCATCAAAACGGGCGGCATGGAAACGGAAACCGGAACCGAAACCGAAACCACCGAAACGGCCGACGATAGTATCGCGCTCAGCGAGCGATTGGTTCCGCCGCTGGACAAGAACCAGCGCGCGTTCCGGCTGGCCTTGGTGGTCGCGCTTCTCGTTCATGCCTCGGTCTTCATCGAGATCGGGCGCAGCGTGCCGCGCACCATCGGCGACCGGTCCGGCGTATCCGATGCGATTGCCGTTGATCTCGTGACGGAGGCTGACCTCAGGAGCCGTGAGACGGTTTCGATGCCGGCGGCCGGTGCGCCCGTGCCTCCACCCGCCGCTGTTCCGCAACCGGAGACGCCCAAGCCCGAACCTCAGCCGCAACCCGAGGCAGCCGAGCCTGCACCCAAGGAGCCGCCGCCCGAGGAGAAGAAAGTCGAGGCAAAGCCTGAGCAGCAGGCGACGCTGCCGGAGTTCGCCACCGTGCTCCAGGATCTTGCGACGACACCGTTGCCGAGCGAGCAGGCCAAGGAGGAGCCCAACAAGCCTCAAGAGGCAAATCCCGAGCCGCAGGAGACCGCGAAACCAGTCGAGAAGAAGGAGCCTGCCAAGAAGAAGGCGCAGGAGCAGGCGCGTCTCGATCCCACGCCGCGCGACCTCGCGACTGCGCCACCCGGTCGTTCAGCGGCCGCCTCGCGTCCACCCGGCATCACGCGCTCGGGCGAGAACGACGAGTTCGGACGCGCCGTCATCCGCGCGCTCCGGCAAACCATGCCGCCGCCGCGCGGCATCTTCGGGCGCGTGACCGTACGGCTCATCCTTTCGATGAATGGAGATCTCGAGCGGGTCGAGATGCTCGATGCGTCGGGCACCAGCCTCGACCAGAGCGTCGTGTTCGCGACCAAGCAAACCTATTTTCCGCTGCCGCCCTACAACGCGACAGCCGTGGACCGGACATTCATCATCACCTACGTCTACCGGTGATCCGTGCGTCGGCTGACACAAGATTCGTATGGCTTTGTCGCAAGATACGTCTTCCCGTGACTTTCGCGTTGCGCAACGGTAAGACCCCGGTCGGCCCTCCTGGTGGAGGTGTCCGGGACCGCTGGAGGCTCCTTCTCTGATGGCAGACGAGACCGTGCCCCAAAGCGACAAGGCAGAGGCGCGCGACTGGATCGGCTTGGCCGTGCTTGCCCTGCCGTGCGTCCTCTATTCGATGGATCTCACGGTCCTGCACCTTGCCGTGCCGCAGATCACGGCGGCGCTTCAGCCGAGCTCGTCCCAGCTTCTGTGGATTGTCGATATCTACGGGTTCATGGTGGCGGGCGCGCTGATCACCATGGGCACGCTCGGGGATCGCATCGGGCGGCGCAAGATGCTGCTGATCGGTGCGGCGGTGTTCGGCGTGACGTCGGCGTTTGCCGCCTTCTCGACCAGTGCCGAAATGCTGATCGTCGCGCGTGCCGTACAAGGATTGGCCGCGGCGACGCTCGCGCCGTCGACGCTCTCGCTGATCCGCAACATGTTCCATAACGATCGCGAGCGGGCGTTCGCAATCGGCGTGTGGCTCGCCTGCTTTTCGACCGGCGCTGCCATCGGTCCGGTAGTCGGCGGCGTGATCCTCGCGCACTTCTGGTGGGGCGCGGTGTTTCTCATCAACGTGCCGATCATGCTGCTGCTGCTCGGGCTCGGCCCCTACCTATTGCAGGAGTTCCGCGATCCCAATGCGGGACGCATCGATCTTCTGAGCGCGGCGCAGTCCATGGCGGCGGTGCTCGCGATCATCTACGGCATAAAGCGTGTTGCGGAGGCCGGCTGGGCGCCGCTGCCGCTGTTTGCCATCGGCGCGGGGCTTCTGATCGGCGCCTATTTCTTCCAGCGCCAGTCCGAGCGGACCGATCCCCTGATCGATGTCGGCCTCTTTCACGTGCGCGGCTTCTCGGCGGCGCTGGCGACCAACATCGTGGCGCTGTTCGTCGTCTTCGGGGCGTTTCTCTTCATTGCCCAGTATCTGCAGCTCGTGCTCGGCATGGGGCCGCTCGAGGCGGGGATCTGGATGGCGCCTTCCGGTCTCGTCTTTGCGCTCGGGTCGGTCGCTGCGCCGTTCCTGGTGCGCCGTTTCGAGCCTTACGTCGTGATCTCGGTGGGCTTCGTGATCTCGGCGGTGGGCTTTCTTCTGCTCACGCAGCTCAACGGCGTCAGCAGTCCGTGGCTTCTGTTTGCCGGCATGATGATCTTCTGCCTCGGCATGGCCCCGACGGGCGCGATCACGACGGACATCGTCATGGCGACGGCGCCGCCGGAGCGGGCGGGCGAAGCGTCGGGGATCTCCGAGACGAGCTTCGAGTTCGGAGGTGCGGTCGGCATCGCCGTGCTCGGCAGCCTCGCGACCGCACTCTATCGCAGTGCGATGGCTGGACAGCCGCTGGCGGGCGTTCCGGCGCATTCGATCGAGGCGGCCAAGGATACGCTGGGCGCTGCGGTCGAGACCGCAACGCAGCTCGGCGGTCCGGCGGGTGCGGTGCTGCTTGCCACGGCGCGGGAAGCCTTCGTCTATGCGTTCGAGGTGGCGTCGGCCGTTTCGGCTGCAGGATCGGTCGCGGCTGCCATCTTTGCCGCGCTGGTGCTCAAAAACGGGCGGCGGTGACGACACGGGGGAGGTCTTCCGTATCGCCACCGCCTTTACGCCGGCACGTCCCAGGCTGCTTCACTCCGGACGATTGGAGTGCGGGGATCCGGATGCAGCCCGGACTAGACCGATCATGGTCTAGTCGCGACAGGGAACCTCGATCACGCGGCCGACGTATGGGATCTTGAACTTGCATTTGCGCTCGGGGACGAAGGTTTCCTCGTCTTCCGTCCTGGCGGGTGCGGCGGCGGTCTGAGCGGGTGCCGTTTCCGTCGCAGCGGGTGCTTCCTTTGTGACGGCGGGGGCGGGCTCGGCGTCGGTGGCCGTGGCCGGCGCGGCCTCGACGACGGCAACACGCTTTTTCTTCGGAGCACCGATCAGGGCCATTGCACCGCTCGGGGCGCCGATGACCGACGGGTCGGCGGACTGTTCCTCAGGAGCGGAAGCCGCCGCGGGGGCGCTGGCTTCCTTCTTCGTCTCGACCGGTTTGGCGGGAGCGGCAGCCGTCTCCTCGCCGCAACGAGCGACGTCGTCGGGCGCGCGGTTCCATGTGAAGGTCTTGCTGAAGAACGAGCCGGCGTTGCCGACGACGCGCAATTTGTCGTCGTTCAGGCGGGTCAGCTCGACGCTGTATTTCTTGCCGCGCTCGGGGCTGTAGATCCAGCCACCGCCGTTCGACGTGACGTTGCCCAGGATCTGCATGCCGCAGCGCTTGGCGTTCTTGGCCTCCTTGATGTGGACGACGTAGCCGCAGAAGCCCTTGCCGCTGGCGCAGGGCGCAATTTCAACGGCGCCGCGGCCGTTGTGGTCGAACCAGATACCCGTGGGATCCGTCGTTGCGGCTTCGGAGCCCGAGGTCCAGATGATCAATCCCGCCGCAGCGAGCGTTACAGTGCGAATGCTCAGAAACATGGCCTTCCCCTTTTCGCAAGGATAAGTCTCGCGGTGTCGATGGGGGGATTTTGGTCCGGCGGGCAGGAGGGGCGCTATTCCCCAGGGAACACGTCTCCGGAGACCCAAAACAGGCGCGAAACGGGGATCCAGCGCCGCGGCGTTTGCGTTATAAACAAAAGAAATTGTGGAGATCTGACCATGTTGCGAACCTCAACAGCTATAGTTGCCGGCGCTCTTGGGCTTGTGATCCTGAGCCCGGTTGCCGGGCGGGCGGACTCCTACTGGGAGGTCGAGCACGCGCGGGCCAATGCGCGTGCGGGCGGGCCGGTCAGCGAGCGCGATGCCGAATTGCTCGAGCGCTACGGCTGCCTCAGCGGAACGAAGAGTGCGTTCTGCAAGGAGCTGAGCCACCGCGACAAGCGCGTCCAGCGTGAGGAGCGTCGCCGCAAGCACAGCGACGACTGAGGCGGGCAGCGGAACCGCTACTCGGCCGCGCGCGAGAGTGTGGCCGGTGGGGCCGGCGTAAAACTTGCGGCGCGGGCCATGAACCATGCGTCGCGGAAGCGCGGATCGGCGGTGCCCGACAGAAGCTCGCCGGGCGTGAGCTGGTGATAGAGCTCCGCGAAGGTGACGACCCGATCCGGGGCGGCCCGATGCATGAAGTGATGTGGTCTGAGCTGGCCGGGGTGTTCAAGGCCGGCGGCGGCGATCAGCTCGGCAAGGGCTCTGACCGTTTCCTTGTGGAACTGCATCACGCGCTCGGCCTTTGCCGGCACGACGATGCCGCGCTGGCGCATGGGATCCTGCGTCGTGACGCCGGTCGGGCAGTTGCCGGTGTGGCATTGCTGGGCCTGGATGCAGCCGACCGCGAACATGAAGCCGCGTCCGGCATTGCACCAATCGGCGCCGAGTGCCATGGCGCGTGCGATATCGAAGGCGGAGACGATCTTTCCTGAGGCGCCGATGCGGATGCGGTCACGCAGGTTGGCGCCGACGAGCGCCGCGTGCACGAACGAAAGGCCGTCGCGCAGCGGCATGCCCAGATGGTCCATGAACTCGAGGGGTGCCGCTCCCGTGCCGCCTTCCTTGCCGTCGACGACGATGAAGTCGGGCGTGATGTCAGTCTCGAGCATGGCCTTGACGACGGCTAGAAACTCCCAAGGGTGGCCGATGCACAGCTTGAACCCCGTCGGCTTACCGCCCGACAGGCGGCGCAACTCGGCGATGAACGCCATCAGCTCCAGCGGAGTCGAGAACGCCGAATGGCGGGCGGGCGAGATGCAATCGCGTCCTTCCTCGATGCCGCGGATATCGGCGATCTCGCGCGTCACCTTGGCGCCGGGCAGCACGCCGCCGTGGCCGGGCTTGGCGCCCTGCGAGAGTTTGATCTCGATCATTTTGATCTGCGGATCGGCAGCGACGTCGGCGAATTTCTCGGGCGAGAATTTTCCGTCCTTGGTGCGGCAGCAGAAATAGGCGGAGCCGATCTCCCAGATCAGGTCGCCGCCGTGGCGGCGATGATAGGGCGTAACGCCGCCTTCTCCGGTGTCGTGGGCGAAACCGCCCATCTTGGCACCTTGGTTGAGTGCAAGGACTGCATTCGCCGACAGCGAGCCGTAGCTCATGGCCGAGATGTTGAAGACGGAGGCCGAGTAGGGGGCGGAGCAGTCCGGTCCGCCGATGAGGACGCGGAACGGCTCGCGCGCGGGAGGCTTTGGTGCCATCGAATGGTGCAGCCACTCGTAGCGGCTCTCGTAGACATCGTACTGGGTGCCGAAGGGGCGCTTGTCCAAATCCTTCTTTGCGCGCTGATAGACAATGGCGCGTTTGTCGCGCGGGAAGGGCGATCCATCTTTGTCGGCTTCGAAGAAGTACTGGCGCATCTCCGGACGGATGTCCTCGAGAATGAAGCGCAGGTGTGCGGAGATGGGATAGTTGCGTAAGATTGCGTGTTTGCTCTGCAGGAGATCGCGGATGCCGATGGCGACGAGCGTTGCGAAGATGATGAGGCCTGCGACCGCGAGCGCGTTGTGCGGGTTCTGCCACACGAGGATCGCGAAGCCCGCCGCGCAGACGATGACGAGAGTCAACAAACTGTAACGCGGCTGGAACGGTAGCAGGAAAAGGCGCATGGGGACCCTCGCTGCATGGGCAGACCGTGTTTGGGACGTCTCGTCACGATCCTACGAGATTATTCATATTGGTTTTGCGAACGGCCCAGCAAACCCGGGGAAATCCTACATTGTGCAATCTGTCCGCATAAGTGGTCTGTCCACAGGGTGCGTTGATCTGCCGGCGTTGTTTGGTAGAATTGCGCATTGCGATCGTTTTTTTGTTGGGGTCAGCCGATGTTGCGGGCGCTGCTCGCCGCGATTTTCGCAGTCCTCACGACGTCTGCTGCGCTGGCCGTCGATCGGTCGTCTGCGCCCGCGGCAAGTCAAAACCAGTTTGCGGCCAAGTTCGATCCCGCTCCCTCCCATCAAGGGCAGGACCAGATTGACGTCGACATGCAGCCGTGCTTCAGCCCGCATGACTGGAGCGGCAAGACTGCTGTCAAAACTCATGCTGCATTCCTCGGGGAGCGCAGCATGCCGGTGGTGGCCAAGCTTTGGCCGCAGCGGCACCGCTTCTTGACGCATGTCCTTTTTCTTTATGCGTGCGCGCCTCGTGCGCCACCGTTCATTTCTCGCGTCTGATCATTGCCATCAAACCCCGTCGTGACGTCGTAAACGCGTATGCCGTTGTTCGCGTATCTGTTTGCATGCGCGGCGTCCGCCCGGGGTCTGTTTCGAATTCGATCGCCGGAGGACGGCGCGTGTCATTCAAATCCATACAGCACCGGTGCGAGTATGGCCTGACCCTGCTGGCCACCGGTATCATGCGGCTCGTCGGCGTGGATGCGTCAGCCAGCGTCTTTGCTTGGCTTGCCCGGCTTATCGGGCCGCGGACGCGGCGTCACAAGCAGAGCCTCAAGAACCTGGCGATTGCCTTTCCGGATCGCAGTCCTGCCGAGCACGCCCGCATTGCAACTGCGATGTGGGACAACATGGGTCGGGTCGCAGCCGAGCTCATGCTCATCGATCTCGTGATCTCCGATCCCACCCGCGTCGATATCCGGGGGACGGAAGGACTGGAGGCGGCCGTGCGCAAGCGCATGCCGCAGGTCGGCGCTACCCCGCATGTCGGGAACTGGGAGCTGACGATCTGGCCTGTGAAGCAGCTCGGCGGCGATCCCGGTGCGGTCTACCGGCCGTTGGCGAATCCTTACATCGACAGACTTGTGCGCTCGCGGCGGTCCGAGCTGTTCAGCGGCGGGCTTTTCGCAAAGGGGAAGGAAGAGGGGCCGCGTGCCGCGAAGGTGTTGATCGACTTCGTGCGCGGCGGAGGATGGCTCGGCTTCGTGTGCGACCACGTGGACCGGCGCGGCGTGGACGTGACGTTTCTCGGACAACCAGTCCGCGTCACCTATGTCCCTGCTTTGATTGCGCGTCACACCGATGCCTGGCTGTGGGTCGCGCGCACGGTGCGTCTCGGAACGCAAAGCCGGTTCCGGCTCGATGCGGTCCGGCTCGATCTGCCGACCAGCGACGACAAGCGGCTCGACGCGCATCGGGCGACAAAATTGATCTTCAAACAGTTCGAGGCTTGGATACGCGAGCATCCCGAGCAGTGGCAGTGGTGGAACATCCGCCCTGTGCGCGTGCCGCAGCGCAAGGACGCGGAGACGGTCGGCGAGCGGCAACGCGTATCCGGATGATCTCATAGGGGCGGGCTGCGAGGATAAGCCCGCCCCTGTTTGCTTTATTTCACGTCCAGAAGCTCGACATCGAAGATGAGGGTCGCGTTGGGCGGAATGACGCCGCCTGCGCCATGGGCGCCATAGCCGAGGTCCGGCGGGATGATGAGCGTGCGCTTGCCGCCGACCTTCATCGACGCCACGCCTTCGTCCCAACCGGCGATCACGCGTCCGGTGCCGATCGGGAACTCGAACGGCTGCCCGCGGTCCACGGAGCTGTCGAACTTCGTTCCCTTCTTTCCGTCCTCGTAGAGCCATCCCGTGTAGTGCATGACGCAGATCTGGCCGGTTGCCGGCGTAGCGCCGGTGCCCACTGTCGTGTCGATGATCTTGAGGCCCGAGGTGGTGGTCGTTTCCTCTGCCGCTGCAGGGGCAACCGCTGCAACCGTCAGCCCGATTGCGAAGACGAGCGCCGCGAATACGCCGGCGCGCGGCAGAAACCGCGTCATGTTTTTCACTTTGTTGTCTCTCTTACCGTGTTTGTCATTGGCGGGGGTGCTACTGGTTTCCAGCAGCCGCTTTCGCTTCCATTTCCTTCAGGTAGTTCTCGATGTCCTCCTGGGTCACCTCGTTGTTGGTTACGAGGGCCTTCAGGCACTCTTTCGACAGGTCGGTTGCTTTCGATTTCATGCATGCGCGCAGTTCGGGACTGCCGACCTCGAGCTTGTCGCAGTGCTTGTGATAGTCGTCGCGGCAGGCGTTGCGGACCTCGTCGTTGACCTCGGCGACGGCTGCGGATGCGGCGAGGCTCGCGGCGAGCGACGCGGCTGCGAATAAACGTTTCATGACATAAACCCCTGTTGGCTATGGCCCTCTGAAAGCCGGCGAATCTTTAGCACACATCCGAGGGCGGCGGTGTGGCGGGATGCCGGGGCGCGTCGCGAGGGGTGCCCAAAATCTTCTCGCTGCACCGCGTTAGACATTGTTTAGGCTCAAACTGAATGCTACCTCGGCCCTGCTGCCGGTGCCTGCCTTTGAAAGGAGGGTGCCGGTGCGCCGGGAGACCCGAGGAGTTTGTGTCGATGCCGAAAAGAATTCTGCTTGCGATCGTGTCGGCGGTCGCACTTTTGATACCTCTCACAAGCGCTGAAGCGCAGCGTCGCTGGGAGGACTGGAGGCCGGATAACCGCACCGATTGGGAGCTCTTGGGTACGGCCCAGATCGGAACCCGCATCGAGCGCGATTCGATTGATGTGGGCCGTCGCGAGGGACGGTTCGGCTCCATCGGGTTCACGGTCACGGGCGGCGATGCCCGCGTGGAGGAGCTCAGAATCTACTACGGCGGCGGCGAGAGTGACGTGCTCCGTGTCGGCGAGGTGTTCAAGGCGGGCTCGCGCTCGCGTCCGATCGACCTTCCGGGCCGGGCGACCGTCATCCAGCGTATCGAGATCGCCTATCGCGCCTTCGGGCCGGTGAAGATCGACTTCTTTGGCGAGAAGCGCCGTGGCCCGCCGATGGCCCAATGGGAAGAGCTGGGCTGTCAGCGCGTCGGCTTCCTGGACGACAAGGACACGATCCGCGTCGGGCGGCGCGAAGGCGCATTCCGAGCCATAAAGCTGCGGGTGTTCGACGCGAAGCTGAGGCTGGACCGGCTGCGGATCGTATTCGGTGACGGATCCTCGCAGACCTTCGACGTGCGCTCCACGATTCCGGAGGGAGCCGAGACGAGACCGCTCGATCTCGATGGGCGGCGCCGTGTCATCGATCGCATCGACCTCAAGTATGTGCCGTCGATCAGCCTCAAGAAAGGCTCGCGCGTGTGCGTCCTTGCCATGTCGGCGGGCGGCCCCGGATTCGGCGGCGGTCCCGGACGCTGGTGAACGCAATCTCTTCGTCATCTCAATGCGGCTGTCTGCTGGCGGCCGCGATCCTGAATTCTCCCATGGAGGACCTGTCATCATGCTCAAATTGATCGCCGCCGCGGCGGCATTGTCTGCTGCTCTGATCACATCTGCACTCGCGGCGCCGCCTGCCGATCAGGATGCCTGCAACGGCTTGGCGTTCAGCCTCGCCGAGAAGGCTGCCGGAAAGAAGCTGGCGGAAGCTCAGGCCGTCAAAGTCGACGAACTGATCGGCAAGCTCGAAGGCCAGTGCAGCGAGAGCAAGTTCGCGGAGGCGGATGCGACCGCGAAAGAGATCGAAGCCGCACTCAAATAATGCGCCTGCGCGCCTGCGCGAGGATATCAAGGCGGGGCACTCCGGGTGCCCCGCCTTTTTCGTCTAGAGCAGCGCCTCGGCCGCGGCCTTGGGGAGCTCAGAGGACAACCTTTTAGCTTGTTTGCCCTTTCGGCCTGCAGCGGGCTTGCGTCCGGGCCGGCTTTTTGCTCATACCGGGGGGATTTTGGCGCCGCCTGCCCTGGGTGGTGCCGTTCCAAGCCGGCAGGGCCCAACGACGCGAGACGCGAGAACGGAGTGCACCATATGACCGATACGCCATCCACCGACGAGATCGCCGAGCTCAAGCGGCAGGTCTCCGAGCTCTCCGGTCTCTCGCTCGCCACGGGCGTGCTCCTCACGCAGCTCCTGCAGTCGATGACGCTCAAGGAGCTCAGCCCGCAGCGGGCGGCGTCCAAGATCATCACCAACGCGCGCGAGGCCGTGGAAGGCTTCACGTCGCTGCCGGGTCAGAACGATCCCGTCATGAAGGCGCGCGCGCTCGAGGCCGTCGAGCAGTATGAGACGCAGATCCGCAGCGTGCTTCCGATCTGATCGCGCGGCTGTTCGGCTCCGCTCATTGTATCGATGCCCGGCGCGTCGCGCATAACCAATCGTACGGCGCGGCGTCGCGCCGTGCGAGAGGTTCGATCCGCTGTCCGTCCGGCCTAGACCAAGAAGTAGGCCATCAGGATCAGGAGCAGTGCAATGGCGCCGATCGACAGGCGCACGCCGCGCAAAAACGAACGATAGAAGGCGACGTGCTCGGCGTAGTCGGCATCTGCGACAGGATCAGCGGTCACCATGGGGAGTCTCCTCCGGTGGGGTCCCTCAGTCTCTTTCCCCGCGTGGAGGACAGTGCCATGGCCCGGCGCCGTTGCAAGTGGCGTCTTGATGTGCGGCGCAGCGTGTCCGCTATTTCTTGTGCTCCAGCAGTATCTGCCCCTTCTGTCTGATCGTGCCCTGGATCATCTCGCCGAAGCGCTGCAGCAGCCAGGGCAGCGTGACCTCGATGCGTACATCCTGCTCGGCGACGTCCACCTTGCCGAACGCCTCCTGCCCCATGGCGCTGAGCTTGAAGCTCATCGTGTCGCCAACCCACGTCTCCTCGTCGAGCGAGAACATGGGCAGCGTTGCGGTGGCTTTCGCGAGGCCACCCTTGAGTTTCCGGACAGCCTCTTCCTTGCCGAGGCTGTGGGGGATGGTGATGACAAGGGGTTTCGTCATGCGGTCCTCTTACGGGCGTCTCGGCGCGATAGGTAGGGTTGCCCCCGCCGTGCCGCTAGAGCCTCACGAGGCAAATCGCGCATATCCGACCAGGCGACAGCAGAGCCGTCAGTCGGGCTGCTCCGGATAATACTTGAGCGAGCGCTTACAGGCTTCCTCGAATTCCTGCCGGCTCATCTGCGTTTGCGGATCCCAGCTCTGCATGCATTCGGCCACGTCGGCCTCGGTGACGGTATGCTGCTCGGGCTGCAACTCGCGTTGGATCTCGGTTTCGGTGTTGGCCGGAGGGGTCGTGGCATCTTGCGCGACCGACGCTGCAGCCGGCACCAGGATGGCAAGCGTTGCGGCGATAGAGAGTGCGAGGCGGGCCATACGTGTTTGCATGGCGATGCTCCTTTGCTCGATCCGCATTGCTCCGGCAACTCAAGTGGTTGTACGGAGAATGCTACGAGAGATGATGGCTCCGCGGGCTTGGAATGCAAGGATGCGCAATCTGACATAGTAACCACGGTGGTTACGGACAGGCGGTCCGAGGCCCCGGCAGACAGTGTAAGCGGGGGTTGCCCTCGCGGGCGTAACCCAGCGGCGCGGCGGGTGCGCCGGGTTCTATTCCAGGGCGCCGTGCTTGATGGCGTTGAACCTGTCGCGGGCTTTCTCGAACTTGGGCGTGAAGAGCCACATGGCGTCGAGGATCTCGCGGTAGGTGGCCGAGGTCTTGGCGCGGTTCTCCCTGCCGAAGGTGAAGATCGAGTTGTTGCGCAGGAAGCCCATCACGCGCTTGTCCGAGATTTTGTAGGTCTCGACGTTGCCGGATTTCAGCGCGGCGCGCGTCGGCGTCGGCACGATCTGGATGAGCTGAAACAGCTTCATCTGGTCGATCTCGTCGGGCAGCATCTTCTGGATGGCCGGGATGTCGGCGAAGAGATCGGCGTGGGCGTTCATGAGGCCGTTGCGCACGGCGAGCCAGTGATTGTAGCGCTGGTCGATCTTGGCGGCGCGGGTTTCCTCGGCGTCGTCTCGGGCGGCTAGCTTGGAATCGCGCTTCGCAATCTGCTTTTTGATCGCCGCCCACTTCCTGCGGCCATTACGATCCTCTGACGTGCCGGTCTGCAGGCTGCCTTTGTATTTGTTCGAGCGCGCGTTGCCGATGTTCTGGCGCGCATTGGTCTCTGCGAAGAAGATGCCGAGGCTGATGCGGCCCGCGGCTTCCGCGGTCGCGGCGTCGGCGCCCTTGGCGCGGGCGATGGCGCGGCCGAGGTCGACGACGTCCTTCATCGGCGTCTTCGAGGCCTGCGCGAACCTGGGCGGCGCCTGCATGATCGCGAAGAGATCGGCGTACTCGTCGATCAGTGGCTCGATGGCGACGTCGAAGTGGTCGGGCGGAACGCCGAACTTGTTCGGCGGGCCGATGCGCGACGGCAGCACGTCGGTCAGGTCCTTGTAGGTGCTCATGACCTTGAGGCGGGCGAGATAGACGGCCTGGCCCGGCAGGTGCGGCAGCTTCTTGCCGGCGTCGAGTTCAGCCCGGCGCTGGAGCAGGATCTTTTTGAAGGCGGCGAGGGCGTCGTCGTAGGCGGCGGCGGCGGCCTGCTCCTTGGTAAGCTTAGTCTGCTCGGCGTTGGCGGGGGAAATAACGATCAGCGCGAGGGCGAGGGCGGCGACGCTGCGCCACGGGCGCGTGCGGGATGATGCGGGAGACGGCATGGCGCGGCGATAGCGGCCCTGTAAGGCGGTGTCATGGCGGGGGAGGCAGTAGGCAGTAGGTGCGCGTGGCGGAATAGCCGCAAGGGCTAAGGCGCGGCGTGGTTCTGTCGGTCGGTGCAAAGAGCGGGAGCGCGGCAGCAAGGCCGTGAAACCAGTTGGGAGGAGGCGCAGCTCTCCCGGATGACCGGATGGGGAGAGAGTAAGGGGCGAAAGGGACGCGGGGATAAAGATTTGTGTCGTGGATTCGTGAACGCGCAGTGCGTTGGTGCGGCGCGCGGAATCTATGCCTTCCTCACGAACTCCGACTTGAGGCTCATGGGGCCGATGCCGTCGATCTTGCAGTCGATGTCGTGATCACCCTCGACGAGGCGGATGTTTTTGACTTTGGTCCCCATCTTCACGACCTTGGACGAGCCCTTGAGCTTCAGGTCCTTGATGACGGTGACTGTGTCGCCATCCTCGAGGACGTTGCCGGCGGAGTCGCGGTAGACTTTGGCGTCGCTGCCTTCTGCGGACGTTGCCGCCGTTGCGTCGCGCGACCACTCATGGGCGCACTCGGGGCAGATCAGAAGCGCTCCGTCCTCATAGGTGAATTCGGATTTGCATTTGGGGCAGGGTGGCAGCGTGCTCATGAGATCGTCCGTGCGTGCTTGGTTTTCGCCTTCGGCGGTCGCCGGGCTATAGCACGTTCGATGTGTCTGGGGGCAAGTTCGTCCCTGTTCGTGGAGGGGGGCCATGCAGGGCCGCCGCCGCTTTGCATCAGCGACAGCCCTCCTTGCGTGGTATCGGAATCAGAACCGGATCCAGATGCCGTTGCGCCAGTAGCCGCGGCCTTCACCGACCTCGCGCCAGCGGTAGCGGCGGGCTTCGGCTTCGGGCCATCTCCAGTCGTCCGCGTAAATGCGCAGACCGAACTCAGGCCGGTATTCGTGGCGCTCCGCGACGCGCCAGCAGTCGCCTTCGTCGTTGCAGACGACGGCGGCCGAGGCGCTGGTGGTCACGAGGGCGCCGGCGAGGGCTAAGCCAACCTTTGTGATGTAACCGGTGGGGTACAAGGGGGACATGTGGGACATGGGGGGCTCCTCCTCAATCGGGGGCTTGTTGGTGTTGGCGCGCGGGAAACGCGGCGCGGCGTGTTTTGGTTCGATCCGATCCTTAACGGCGGCAGCGCCGAAGGTTGCGCGAGCCGGTTCGTCCTGTCTTTTCAGTAGGGCCGGCCGTCCTTGCGGGTGAAGATCCATGCGCCGTCGGGGCCGAGCGTGGCCTTGAGATCGTCGGTCGGGTAGGTGCCTTCGTCGCCCGGTGTGCGGTCGCCGATCTCGAGATAGACGACATCGCTTCCGGTGCGGTTGACGAGCTGGTGCGCGATGCCCGCGGCGGGAAAGCCGGCGCACATGCCGGGGCCGAGCGCGATTTCGCCCGCGTCCGTCACGAGCGTCGGCGTGCCTTCGAGGACGTAGACGAATTCGTCCTGCCGGCTGTGGCGATGGAGCAGCGCGGAGATGCCGCCGGGCTTCAGGCGCGTGAGGTTGACGCCGAAATTCCTCAAGCCGAAGAGGTCGCCGAGCGGGCGCTTCTCGCGCTTTGTCATGCGGCTCGCGAACGGCTCCGGATAGTTGGACGGCTTGGTGCGGAGCGGCGCATCGGCGGCGCGGATGGCGAGCGGCGGCTTTGGTGTGTCATCGGTCATGGCGGTCGGCTTTCGTCGTGCGGCGCGCGTCGGCGGCGCATTTCTGTTGCAGTGCATCGTGGGTGGTGGTCTTCACGGGCCATGACGTTTCAAGATCCCGGAGCTATGGTCCGCTAACGGACTGTGCGTTCGGGAGGGATCAATGGCCGCCTACTATGTCGATACCGCTGCCCAACCGAGCGGGGAGCACGAGGTCCACAAGCAAGGCTGCGAGTCGATGCCTGGTTCAAGGACCTATCTCGGCGATTTTGCAAGCTGCGCTGCGGCCATCGAGGCGGCGAAGATGCGCTATCGCAAGGTGGACGGCTGCGCGACCTGCTCGCCCGATTGCCATAAGCGGTAGGCCCTCTCAGCGGTGCTTGCAGGCTTTACCGGTGCTTGCAGCCGGGCCAGCAGCACGGCCGCCTTTGGCCTGCTTCGAGATTTTCGCAGCCCCAGGTAATGCGCTTTTCTCGCGTCTCGGCTTTCTTGGCGGACGTGACCCAGCAGATCCACTCGTTGCGGGCCAGCGGGGTGATGTCACGCCACGTCGCGAGCGCGGCTTTGTTTTTGCGCAGCGCGTTGGCCAAATCCGGCGGCAGCGCGTGAACGGTTCCGCCCTCGAGCGGCTCGGCTGTCCGCGCCTTTGGCCGCGGTTTGACCTTCGTGTCGCTGATCTTGGTGGCGGTCATGGGCGCCACTCTAACATGCAAGGACGGAGCGTCGAGCCGTGACGTGAGCAGCGCCGATTGGGATGGATCTCGGTGACGGCGGGATGCCGGCGCGCGGCTTTTTCTTGCACGCCTCCGGCATGACGGAATAGCCGCGAGGCGCGGGGACGCGCGGGTGTTCGGGTCAGGTAGGCTCAAAGAGCGGGTTAGGTAGATAGAAACTCCGGGGAGCGGAGCGGCAGGCCGTGAAACTCGTGGGATGCGGCGCTGCCGCTCCACTGCTGCCCAGCATCGCGAAGAGGTGAATGGCTTATGAGGCCATTCCATCGCGACACGACCTCCACTGGCACGAAGCCGCGCACCCGAACATCCACCGTGCACGCGTTTGCTTCCCGATCCATCACATCGAGAAGACGGCTCCGCACCTTGCCGGTCTAGCTGATGGTACCAGCGATCAGCAGAGGCGCAGCTCCCGCCCGCGGACGCCCAGCTCGCGCCGGCCCCCGGTTGGGCGGGATGCGGAGAGGTTAGGCGCGGGTTGAGGGGGGTGGGGATAAAGTTTTTTGGATGTCGGGAAGGGGACGGGAGCGGAAGTTGTCGGTCAAATAATCGCAGTTCGGGATTGGAGCGTTAGGCCATAGGCGCGATGGAAATCGCCAGCACCTCCTGTGACTCGCCACTGTTGTTTAGCGCGGGGAGGCGAAGCTGCCACGATCCAAAAACTGCAGTGGTGTTGCTTGATGGCTCGCCGACAAATGTACCGGATGTGAACGAGTAGCAAGCTGTGCCATACCAACCGTTCTTATCGGGCGCTATTGCTCGCAAGTACCAGCTCGATTCTGACAACATTAGACAGCCGCACCGCTCAAAATTGCGCGACGCCGGCATCTCTTTGAGACCGTCCAGGTCGACCATGATTTCATAGTCTTTCCCGAACGATAGCACGATGGCTTGGCCTATTGAGGAAACGCGCGGGGCAACTAGCTGCGCACCAGTCAGCATGATCAAATAAAAATCTTCCTTATCTTTGGCGACAAGCGCCCAGTTAAGTTCGCTCCAGCCTTTTAGTTGTACGAGTTCTCCTGGTTCACAGTCGGTGATGTTTTTGACTGCTGCGCTTGGCCAGATCCGCATCGAGAGATCCTCGCATAAACATCGATCAGAAGTGACGAAGTTGAGCACGCGGCGTCGCGCCGCGCACTGCGTGTAACCTCCGTATGCAGTCAAAACTGGGGACAAGCTCTGCGGCGAATGCAAATGCCTGTTCGAGGATCAATCCTTCGGCAGTAGCGTCATGCATCAACGGGATCGCACACGGCCAAGAGCATGAAAGCCTTCATATCGTACTCGCACGCTGATGAACTCGCCCTGAAGGTGTTCGTAAAACACCTAGCGATGCTCAAGCGTGAGAAGCTACTTTCTGAATGGTTCGACCAAGAGATTCTAGCTGGCGGTAGGATCGATGCCGAGATTTCAAAGAATCTAGAAAGTTGCGAGTTATTCGTACCGTTACTCAGCCCCGACTTCCTTGCGTCGAACTATTGCTATGAACGCGAGATGATCGTCGCTATCGAGCGCGAAGAAGCCGGTAAGCTGCAAATTGTGCCTATCGTTGTACAACCTTGTGATTGGTTGTCATCTCCGGTCCAACGGTACAAGGCGCTTCCCAAAGATTCGAAGCCGGTGTCGGACTGGACCAACGAGAACACTGCCTGGCTCAACGTCATCACGGAACTAAGGCGCCTATTGGAGAGACCAAGAGCAGGCGCGACAGTGAGCGCACCAAAGTCATCCGCTACTGGCGATGCGCAAAAGTATCGCTTGAAGCGAGACTTTGACGAAGTCGACAAGATGGAATTTCGCGACAGCGCATTCGCTGCGATGCGAGACTATTTTGAGAAGGCCTGCGCTGAGGTCGCTACCATAGACGGCATAAAATCGCGCTTTTCGAGTTTGGGCGACGATGGATTCACCTGCACGGTAGTCAATCGGGCTCGACGCCAGGGGACTGCTCACATCACCGTGTACAGCGGAAGCAAGCGTCACAGCTTAGGTGACATCTACTATTCGTTCCAGGAGCGCGCAGAGCGGAACACCGCGAATGGTTGGTTCGCCATTGAGAACGACGACTACAGCCTCTTTTTGAAGCAAAACGACATGATGAGTTCTGATCGGGATCAGAAGCTGACACCCCATGCATGCGCTGAGCAACTCTGGAACAAGTTTCTAGGACAAGCGGGAATCGAAAATGGCTAGAAAGAAGCGATTTCGCTGCAACAACTGCGGCGAGCGTTTCGAGGAAGAGGTGCTGGACGAGGAAGAAATGCGCGAGGCTGCCCGGCAGCGGCGTCCGACATCCGATGTGCGCTGCCCAGGTTGCAAGCGTATCGACTATAGAGATGGATGGGACTAAATCGCGCTCGATACTCGCCCCTGCAGCGGTGCCTCTTTGGGTCTCGAACTTCGCGCAAGGCATGAAAACCGACCTGCTACCCTACACGATGTACACTCAGAGTCAGAAAGGACAGCGCGCCGCCGTCGAAGCGTGTCGTGGGTCTCGGCCTTCGCCGGGATGACGTTTGCATGGGGCTACCGCTTCGACGCAGATAGTGCCCCGTTAGGATTGCAGAGGTCTGGTCGCTCTTGGTGTACCCAACTCCGAAACCGCCATGCTTCAGTTGGTAGCTGTATTTTTGCTCGAACAATGTTGATTAGAGCGCGTGTGATCAGTTGGATTGCTTCTGTTTGGAGGTCTTGATCTGTGAGTGAGAATTGTTTGTTGGGGACATGCTTCATGTAGTTGCGCACATCGTTCATGAGTGCGCCAATTTCGTTAGTCGTACCGTAGCCCTTAGAAGACAGAGATTTCTTGATCGCAGAAAATGCATCTTCTGACAGGGCCGCCTTTCCTAGTATTTCCTCGGCCGCTCCGGCTAGCGTAATTGCGGGCGTCGGCGCATTGTGGTCGATTAAAAGCCTGATGGCCCATTCGAGCTGCTCAATGGCGCGATCCAACCGCTACTCCGCCGCCTGCTTCTTGCCGCTGCCTGAGCCCTTCGAGCGCCGCACGAGCAGATCCTTCAAATACCGCCCGGTGTAGCTTTCCTTCGTTGCGGCAACGTCCTCCGGTGTGCCCTGCGCGACGATGCGGCCGCCGCCGTCGCCGCCTTCGGGGCCGAGGTCGATGATCCAGTCGGCGGTCTTG
>CAZDUD010000036.1:0-31874 GCA_964508485.1 uncultured Hyphomicrobium sp.
AGCTCTCGGCGTGCCGGGCGACGAGACCGGGCGTCGAGATGCTGACGGCGGGGCGGGTCTGGACCACCCGAGGCGGACGGGTCTCCCAATCGCTGTCCTTGCTCTCCCACCCCTCTTTGCCGATAAGCGGCACGAAACGGACGTCGGCGATGTCCTCGCGCTCGTACTCGTCATCGTCCAGGCGCGTGACACGAATGAGCTCCTGTGCCCGCGGATCGCTTCCGACCGGAATGACCATGTGCGCCCCGATCTTGAGCTGGTGCAGCAGCGATTTGGGAACGTCCGGACCGCCGGCCGAGACGAGGATGGCATCGAACGGCGCATGATCGGCCCAGCCTTCCGTGCCGTCCGCATGGCGCACGTGAACGTTGGTGTAGCCCGCGTCTGCGAGGTTGACCGCCGCGCGCTCGGCAAGCTGACCGATGCGTTCGACCGTAAAAACCTCGCCTGCAATCTCGGCCAATACGGCCGCAGCGTAGCCCGAACCGGCGCCGATCTCGAGAACCTTCTCTCCACCCTGCAGCGCAAGCGCCTCGACCATGAAGGCCACGATGTAGGGCTGCGAGATCGTCTGGCCTCCCCCGATCGGCAACGGGCTATCGGCATAGGCCTCATCCTTAAGATGCGCGGGAACGAACTGCTCGCGCGGCACCTTGCGCATGGCCTTGAGCACGAGCGGATCGCGAACGCCGCGCGCCTCGATTTGCTCCAGAACGAACCGCTCGCGGCGTTTGTCCTCGCTCTTTGCCATCGCACGCCACCTCGTCGCGTCAGATTCGTTGGCGGTAGGTCCGCGCGCTTTGCGGCCACAGCGTCTTGATGTCCGCCGGGAGCTGATCGATGACCTGCGAGATCTCACCGGGGTCGCAGTGATGCGCGACCAATGCGAAGACGTCTTGCACGGCGCGTTCGGGCTTGTGTCGCCGGGGCAGGAGCTTCAACGTAACCTCATCGAGGAATGCCTGCTTCGAGCGAATGCGCTCAGGCGTGCGCGAAGGTCGCCACGATTCGTAATAGAGCCCCCGAATGACGGTCGGAAGCTGGGCTCCAAGCTCGACCGCCTCCTCGGGCGTCAGGCGGTCCCGGAGCTGATGCAGCACCACGCGCAGGACGCTGAGTGCTTCCTCCTCGTCTTCGAAGTCGGCGTTGTCGCGCAGCTCCTTGAGCCACTCCTGCGTCTTCTGGACTGAGTGGGCAATCGAGGCGGGCATTGTCATGGCACATCTCCCTTCCAGTGCGGGCCGGAGCGTGCCCCGGCCCTATAGGTCTCATCAGGAAGCCGAAGGTGCGGCAGCAACGGGCGCTGCTTCCGCAACCTAGGCGTGGTGAGCGGATACGGCCGCCATGACCTCACCAGTCAGCGTGCGAGAGCCTGCGTGGGAAACGTCGCCGAGGCTCAGAATGCCGACCATCCGCTTGGCATCGTTGATGACGGGCAGCCGGCGGATCTTCTTCTGCTCCATGACACGCACGGCGTCGGCGAGATCCTCGCCTTCGTTGCAGTAGACGATGCCCTTGGTCATGACATCGCGCGCCGTGAGCTTCGCGGGATCCTTGGAATTGGCCAATCCCCGGCATGTGATATCGCGATCCGTGACCATGCCGACCAAGCGGTCGTTTTCGCCGACCGGGATGGCGCCCACATCGTGCTTTTTCATCATCGCGGCGATTTTCGAGATCGGAGTGCTCGGCTCCGCCCATTCCACGCCTTTGTGCATCGCGTCTTTGACTTTCATGGCTACGCTCCTTCGAGATTGTCACCTTCCGAAATGCGTCCACTCAGTTCGCCTGGGGCAGCCGGAGCCGCCCCCGGCACGTTCAACGGCAGATGAGAACAGGGACAGGGCTGTGCGTCAGGACTTCCTGGGCCTGGCTACCTAGAAGAAGACGCTGCAAACCGCGGCGCCCGTGAGAGGACATCACGATCAAGTCGCATGCCGTTTCCTTGGCGGCAGAGAGAATGCCGTCCGCCGGAAACTGGTCCGCCTCGTGGAGTTGCCCGCATTCCAAGCCGGCTTTCTTAGCGGCCGCCGCGACGGACGACAGGATCGCCGCGGCATTTTCCTGCGTCGCCCGAATGTACTCCTCGACGGGAAACGAGATCGCAGCCTCACCCGGCGCCACCGACGCCCAAGACGGCGTCACCGTCACCGCCGTGATCTTGGCACCGAGCGCTTTGGCCAGCTCAAGCCCCGTGTCCACGGCGATCTGCGCCAGATCCGACCCGTCGGTGGCGATGAGGATGTGTTTGAACATGCCGTCTCCCCGGCGTTAAGTGCGTGCGGCGTCCGGACGCAAATTGGTCCAACTGTCCAGCGCGCGCTTGCTGATGCGCGCGAGCACGGCGCACTCGTCCCGGTAGTCCTGAGACGCCTTGAGGAAGAACGCCTGATAGGCCTGCATAAGTTCCACCGGGGTCTTACAGGATCCCAATTGTGAAACGAGTCCGATGTCCTCGGCACCGCGCCGTTGCAGGAACTTGAGATACTCTTCGCTCCAGTCGGCGAAAGCCGATCCGATCTCCTTGTTGCAGGCAGCGGCACGTTCGAAGACGGCCCCCCAAGCGCCTTGCAAAGCATCGTCCGAACGAACGTCTTGTGGCGTGTCTGGAATGGTGAGCATGGTGCACCTCACACTTTACGCAATACGACGTCGTAAGAGCACAATGCTGACAGGCTTGCCGCCCCATGCATTTGATGAAAATCAATGGGCGATGGCAGCGTTAACTTGTTCTGAATCAAAGTTCTCCGAATGAGGCGTCGCATAATGAAAATGCGGCTCTCCCCCCCCCCATTCCCTTGAGCCGTTCAAACCGGACGTCTTCCTGCGATCCGGATCTCCAGTCCCGAAGCTCCCCTGGCTTCGGGACTGATTATTTCATCAATCGGAACTGTCAGTTGCGGTGCAGGCGCCGGAGAGTGAGAGCGAAAGTTCGAGCTCACGTCGAAGCCTAGAGGGCTCGGGAGCAAGGCGACCCGGGCGCCGCCCAGGCGGAGCGCCTATGGGCGCGTGATCCCAAAAATGGCGGAGGGAGTGTCCGCCAATATAGCGTTCGTGACCGTTCGCGATCATCCACCAAACAGCAGTTTTTACGCTATTGCGCCGCATGTTTGATCCAGGCATGTTTGACGTTGTCCGCTCCAATACCCCAACTGATATTGGGGTGAAAGTTTGGGCGTCTGGAGCCGGGTAATGGTTAGGCAGATACACCGACTGAGTGCGCGCACCGTTCAAACGCTTTCGAAGCCAGGGCGGCACGCAGATGGAGCGGGGCTTTATCTTGTGATCGACCAAAGCGGTTCCAAGCGCTGGATCTTCCTTTATCGGGATCGCGTCACCAGCAAACTTCGCGAGATGGGGTTGGGCGGCCTGCGGTCGGTGTCCCTCGCGCAGGCCCGGTCGAAAGCGACGGCTGCTCGAAGTCTACTGGCCGACGGAGGCGATCCGATCAAAAGCCGGAAGGCAGTGCGAAAAAACAGCGGTAGGCCCACCTTCGGAGCCTTGGCAGAGGGGTTGATCGCCAACATGTCGTCCGGCTGGCGCAATCCGAAGCACAAGGCGCAGTGGGAGATGACGACGAGAATCTATTGTAAGTCTCTACGTGACAAGCCTGTCGACACCATCGAAACGGCAGACGTCTTGGCGGTGTTGGAACCGATCTGGTATCGCATTCCGGAGACTGCGAGCCGCGTACGAGGGCGCATAGAACGCATACTCAATGCTGCGAAGGCTAAAGGCTACCGGAGCGGCGAGAACCCGGCGCTATGGCGGGGACACCTGGATCACCTGCTGCCGGCACGTCAGAAGCTGACGCGAGGCCACCATGCGGCGATGCCGTTCAACGATGTTCCAGAACTTGCGCAGACCTTGCGATCGCTGCCGTCTGTGGCACCTGGGGCATTGGAGTTTGTGATTCTGACCGCCGCCCGAACCGGTGAGGTTCTCGGTGCCCGCTGGTCTGAGATCGACTTCGATCGAAGGATCTGGACAGTTCCAGCTGCTCGAATGAAAGCGGGTGCGGAACACAGGATTCCACTATCTCATCGAGCGCTCGCCATCCTCAAAACGTTCAGACCGCTCGCTGGCGGGCCGAACGACTACATTTTTCCCGGACAAAAGCCAGGCAGGCCATTGTCGAGCATGTCGCTCACTTCGGTGCTACGCAGACTGCAGCTTGGTCGCTATACCGCGCATGGCTTTCGATCGTCATTCCGCGACTGGTGCGGCGAATGCACCGCATTCCCGCGGGAGGTAGCCGAAGCAGCGTTGGCTCACACCTTGAGTGACAAGACTGAAGCCGCGTATCGTCGCGGTGATGCCTTGGAGAAGCGCAGGGACCTGATGGACGCCTGGGCAAACCATCTGAGCAGCAGGCCCTAGTACTGGTCACTCGCTTCGTCCCGGCGGCGGCCCAATCACCGACCCTTTGCAGCGCTTCTCCGGGCTTCCCATCTTTGCCGCTGACAGTTGGCAATTGCCTCTCTGCCTTCAGCGGTTCGAGGTCCAGTGGAGCACCCTCCATGATTGCGGCACCGGCCATTGGCCAGTCCCTGCCTTCGACAAGGAGCGCCCTTGCGGGTTTTAGCGCCGCAGGGTCTTTTCTCGATGTTTTGGGACTTAGTTCGAACGCCTCCGTTAGTAAGAGTCCATGACGCGCGCGCGCGCCCGCCCGGGGACGCCAAAATTGGTTCTGGTGCACAAAGGCGCACACCCGGCGCGGGGCTCGAGAGCAATTCGCAGCCACCGCGCTTCAGCGCACCGAGGAGTTTTTGACACCCGACTATCTGCGATGCGGCGCGAATGCTCTCCTGCGCTTCCCAGTATGCGACCGAGTTCGGGTGGAGCATTGCCGCCCGCGCAAGTGCAGCACGCGTCCACCCGAGCAATACGCGGGCAGCCCTAAGCTGTCGCCCGGTTGTCAGCTTCTCAGACGCCATTTTCTAGATGTCTCTTGGTCCGATACCAGCTTGCTCTGCTCATACCTGCGTGTTGCCACGGCTTCCCACGGTTTGAGCTATTTGCCTCGTACGCCGCTCTTGGCTGGGCCCAGTATCGACGGGCGGATCGAGCGGAAAGACCAAGTATTGAACCGAGGTCGCGGGCAGGCATCGGCCGATTCGGAGGATTACCGGCGTGCGCCTTGAGATCCTCGACCGCGTGGCACGACTTGAGCGACTTCTGTTTGGCTCTGTACGACTGAAGTCGAGAGAACTCCCGCTCACTGAACTCCTGCCAAGTGAACTTGGCGACAGATTTGGATATGTGTCGAACCTCCGAGCACGGTAGCGGAACCGGATTGTCGGCGAGGTTCATTTGCATCCCGAGCTCAAACAAACGCCTCTGAAAATCCTCCGCTTGATAGCCGGCGCGCTTGTACTTGAGCACCAGAGAATAGGCTGTTCCGCGCAACTCATCGAATAGCGTCACGTTTCGACCGCCCGATCCGCCCCCGGTGGACGGCGCCGCAAAACGCGTATTCTTGGCGTGGAGGTAGTTGCCCAGTTCACCGAGGGAATAGCACTCCGATCTCAACCATTCCGTCCTCCACTGACTACTGAGCGGATTCTTAGCGAGCACACGGGCATAATGCGGATCCGCATCTAGGCGCCGGGTCATGCCCCGAACAACGGCATTGAGGTACAAGATCGGCTTCTCTCTACACCTACCCCCGATCAACACAGGGTGGCTCAAGACGTAGAAAATGTGCGAATGTCTATTTTCCTTATTGAAGACCAAAAGGTTTGGCATGGGAAGGATCGCATCGCGCCACGCGGTCATCCCGTCTTCATGGTCGTAGTCGAACAGCAGGAACCGAGTTTCAAACCTCGAGTTCGGCGCCAAATATGGCCGTCGCAGGGCGGCTTTTCTCGAACGAATTGACAATCCGTTCTCGAATTGATCGGTGCATCGCATACGCCGAGGGAGAAGCGTTTCAAAAGTTTCGGGTGTTACTGTCGGTATTACCGAAAGAATAGGGGTAGTCATCTGATATGGCTTTGACCTAGTTGTCTCGTGCACTCTTGGAATTCAGGATCGCATAGATCGAGCGGACATCAATGCGCGAGCAACGGCCGATTTTTACGCGCCGGAGTTCGCCACTCTTGATCATCTCGTAGATCTTGCTACGGCTAACGCTGAGCAGCCGCGCTGCTTCATTGACCGTGACCAGAACAGGTCCGGAATAAGTTGCGAAGTCGTGGCGCGAGGGCATGGCACATTCTCCTGTGTTCGCGTTTTAACACAGGTGTGCCGGAGCATCCGTTCAGGTGCATGGGCTTTATCTTCGCCCTTTCAAGCGAAGCCGCACCGTTTTGCAAATCTGTCGGTGATCCGCTTCACCCTGCGGAAACGCTCACCGACTGTTCGAACGATGCTCGGGATGTGGCTAAGCTGCATCTCCAGGGGCATGTCGGGATGCGCCTCTTTGATCGCGTCGATCGGGTAGGCCTTCCGAACAGCCTCCACTAGGTCGGGAAAGTCGCCTTGCGGCACTGTACTCTCGCCGCGGCCAATGTGAAATGGCAGGCCCCACGAGAGCCACAGGACGGCGAGCGTTTCGACAAAGATGGTCTCGGGCACCATCTGCGGCCGCGTGCCGCTTATGGCTTCTTGCAAGGCGCGTACCGCCGGAATAACTTCCTCGCGCCGCCGATTGAATTCCCCGAAGTCTCTCTGCTCAACAAGCCGCGCCAAAATTTCCGGTGCAAAGCGGTTATCCCAGAGATCCTCAAGATCCGGGTCACCATCACGCGCCAGTCCTCTGGAGAACGGCAGGCCGCCAGTAAATTCCGACTTTATTTGAGGCCAGGGTGGTTCGTTGGATGACGTTGCCAACACCGCAGATGCTTTGGACGCATTGCGCGATGAAGCGTCGCGTCCGAGCACGAGTTCAATCTGCTTGAGTGCGTCTCGCATTCGCGGAATCGTGGCAAAATGATACTTCAGTCGAACGAGTTCCACCAAAACCTCTCGGACGTCGGACACGGCCGAACAAGGACCCTCCAGAATTTCTTCGATGCTCTTCCTGGCGGAGGCTACTCTCGGGCGCCCAAGTTTTTTAAGAGCCCGATTTATTATCTCTACAATGTCGGTTTCTACTTCGCCGAGGTCGATCTCCGGAATTAAAGTGGCATTGGGCAAAAAAAGCGCCCGCGGCCGGCGGCTCATCATCTTTGGTCGGGCGGTTTTCATTCACGTCTAGCGCTCCAGTTCGATGCCGAGATAGAAAACGTTCCCACTAGATTTCTTGCGCCTTAAGCCGATGGTGGACGCATACCGTCCGAACGCCTCCGGCGGTTGCGGGCGAACAGCATTCTTCTCACACCAATCCTCAAACCGAGCATACAACAAACGCGCCGATGTACGACTTCCGTCAACGCGCCGTGTGTTGTCCGAGAAGAATTTTGCGATTTCGGCTGGCGAACACAGGGGCCGCGGTCGATAGCTGCCGGCAATAACCGATGACTTTCCGGCCAGCCCTGCGGCCTGGGGGCTTCGCGCCATGGCGAGAGGCATACGTGCGGCAGTAGCAGCCACCATCGACGCAAGCCTGGCAACATCGACGGAGCCAGACGAACCCAGAGGCTCGCGCCCTGGGCTGGAAGCGACAAGCGGAGTCTTCACAGCAGGCGCTGCGGCTTGGGGACTTCGCGCCATGGCCGGAGGCATGCTTGTGGCAACAGATACGCTCACCGCCGCGGGCGTAACGACGTCGACAGAACCACCTCGGCTTGTAGCACGCGTGTCAATCCCGCGCCTTCTGTGAACAGCGGCGATTGTGACCGCCACCGCCACCATGAGCGCGAGCACAACACGCCCACTGGGCGAACCTAGCCAATCGATCAAACCAAACACTCCAAGCCTCGCTGCTCCAATTAATGCTGCAGCTGTAGTCATTGGATTCGCGTCGATCCAGATTGAATTTCTTCAGACAAGCCGCAGCCCTGCAAGAAGGCAGGCACCGGCGAACAACCCAACATCACCGCGGACAGTAGTCAAAGATGTGGATAAGGTCCGTGGTCTTGAAGCCAGACGCTGGCAATAACGGCAAACACGGTTGCCGCGCGCACTCGTTCGGCTCGGCCGAGGCGGGAACCATATAGGGAGGCGTACAGTGATCATTCACATTCAAGTTTAGGCAAGGAAAGCTGCTAGAGGACAGGGAATTGCGTCGGTTTGTAAGGGGTGGCGAAGGTTGACGTCATAGGGGCCCTATCTGGAGCCCACACCAGATTCGGACGGCGTCGCTGGCTGCGCAAACGCGAGGTCGTTTGCTAGCCGTAGGATGCGAGCCAGCCGGGTGCCACGCGGCTTTACGACGGACGCTGAATCTTGAAACTTTCCGCCGGGTGCGGCTTTTCTCTCGGCGATGTCCGCTCAGCCGAGAAAGCGGTCGTCGGCTTGCCGGGCTGGGGATCGTTCGCATCCGCGGCGATCATGTCCGTAGGTCACTCAAGCGCAGACATTCACACCCTCCACTAGGCGGCGATGCGGCCTTGGGGCAAGCGTGCGCATCTCGGGCGTCATGACTTTTCGACAAGAAGCACGGCAAACCAGAAATTAATATTCTTCCCCCATTTGCCGAAAAGAGGAAGCCCCTAGCGATCGCCCTCGATGAAGTGCTCGAGTTGCTCGATGACAAACTCCTTGTCGGCGATGACGGCCTTGACCAGATCTCCAATGGAGACGATTCCGACCACCGTCTTCCGATCCAGAACGGGGAGATGGCGCACGCTGCGGACCGTCATGATCGCGAGGCATTCCTCCACTGTCTGGTCCGGTCGCGTGCAAATCACGCGCTTCGACATGACCTCGCTGACCGGCGTATCGAGCGACGTCCGTCCCAAGAGAATGATCTTGCGGGCATAATCCCGCTCCGTGAAGATACCCGACAGATGGCCCTCGTCTGAAACGACGACTGCACCGACATTGTGCTCCGCCATCAATCTCAGCGCGTCGAGCACATGACTCCCCGATGCAACGTAGTGCACCTTGCGGCCTTTTTCGTTGAGCACGTGCTGGACGGTGATCATATCAGCCTTGAGGTGCCGCGCGGTTGAGGAATTGGTTCTGCATCTCCGCGTGCGGGACGAATGCGACATAGGCAACCTTGCTCTCGACGCCCACGACGCCCTCCACGCCCTGCAGCAGACGGATTGCGTCGACAATCATGTTCTTGTCTGTCGAGCCGCCAGAAAGTAGGACCTTGCCGCTCAAGACGCTCACCTCGAACCCGTTCTGCAGCGAATTCGACCCGAAGCGTTGCTCCATGGCCTGCTTAGCTCGGGCAAGGATCAGTTGGTCCATTAGGGCGCGGCGGGAGAGCTCCGTCTCGCGGAACGACGTCTCCTCCGTGAGTTCGGCGATAAGTGTGACGCACGCAGCAACGGGCACTCGCGCCGCGTTGAGGACCAAGTCGTAGTTCTCGGCGTCGCTCCAGCGGTCGATCCCGAACAGCTGCTGCATTGTGCCGTTATGCGCCTCGTCGCTACGCTCGATCTCGCGCCGGGCGTGCTCCGCATCCGCGAAGCCCAGGCGCTCCATCACAGCCTGCTCGCGGAAGGCCATCGGAGCTGTGATGCGCACGCAGATCACGTGTGGGATTTCCTTGAGAAGGTGCGTGGCACCCCACCCCCGAATCAGGATGTTTCCTCTTGCTGCGAGTTCGATGATCTCCTGCGAGGTGTAGCGCGAGACGCTCGCGCTATCGAGTTTCCACCGCTCCCACAGTGATGCCTCGCCCTCAAGCAGGCGATGAACGTCGCTTCCCGAAAGGCCCGCACGTTTCGCAACGTCGTGTTCGACCAGCTCATGGTGGATGACGGTCAATCCTAGCCGCTCGGCGACACTCGCGGCCACATCGCCGCCGCGCGTCCCCATTTCCCGTGTCATGGCGATAACGGCCATCGGTAACCTCCTTTTCGAACGGCAGGACCGAGGCATCTCAGACCGGAAGGAGCTTGTGCCCGGCTAAGTCCCGGGGCTACCGCCCGATCATCGCGAAAGGTTCGCGGGGCCAGTCGCGAAAGGCTCGTGCGCACTCGCGCCGCTCATCACCGAAGTCTTCAGTGTAGAAGAGATGTAGGAGGGAATCTATCGAGCCGCAACGGCCGCCTCCTACCGCGCCGCAGCAAGAAGATGCCATTCGATCGATCAACGGGCCATTCCACTCGCTTGTGTCCGGTAGTGCAATCGACGGCATGCAGGCTCCCTTGTCAAACGGAGGAACGTAAGCCGCCTTCCCGATCGACGGGGCGGATACCATCAGCGCGTTCCGCAATCCCTGCCGATTTCGAATAGTAGGAACAGGGAGGCAAATTCGCCCGTAAGGTAGTGACGGCCGCTCCGCAGCTGAAACGGGACAAAAGAGGTGCCAATGATCGCGTGGAACCGCTCATGACCTGCTGTCGGTTCCTGGCCCATCTCGACGTTCTTGTCGATCACCTGGGTCGTCAGTTGATGAAGGTTCAGCGGAACTCGGTCACACTCTGACTTCCGCTAGGTGATGGCAACCGGTAGTGAGACCTGGTGGTCCGAAATGACGTTTGTGACCCGTTGCGGTCCAGAGCAGATGCAGCATTGCTCAACCGCCGATGACCGACATGCCCCGTTTGCAGACATTCAGCCTCGCGCGAGCGGACACATTATTCGGTTCTTTGGAATGTCCGCACACTCGTCGCTTCCAAACATGCTGCGCGAATGCGGCGATTGCATCTATTCCGCTCAAAGCGTCGGGAAACATTTCCGGACGCCGCTGGGAGTAATTGGAACGTCAGTATTAGACATTGGTCTAAGTCACCCAACTATCACGGGATTCATTGCCCAAAAGGCGAATGGACTCTGAAATTGAATGACGGAATTTGCTCGCCCAGGGGCGCGCAAGAATATCGCCTCGTTATTCGATTGGGAGAAACGCCATGCAACGTAGACACCCCCTTCGGGGCGTCAACGCGAGCCTTTTTGCGGCCGCTTCGACATTCGCACTTGCCGTTTTCAGCTCCGGTTTCGCGGGTCATGCCGCGGAGACCAAGCCCGTCACCTGGGAAGACATCCTCAACGATGAAGCGACCACTGGTGACGTCGTGAACTGGGGCATGGGCGTGCGCAATCACCGCTACAGCACGCTCGAGCAGATCAACACCAACAACATCGGCCAGATGAAGCCGTCCTGGTCGTTCTCCTTCGGCGACGAGAAACAGCGCGGCCAGGAGACCCAGGCGCTTGTCCACGATGGCGTGATCTACGTCACGGCTTCCTACTCGCGCGCCTTTGCGCTCGATGCAAAGACCGGCAAGAAGATCTGGTCGTATTCTCACCGCTTGCCGGACGACATCCGTCCCTGCTGCGACGTCGTCAACCGCGGTGGCGCGCTCTACGGCGACAAGTTCTTCATGGGCACGCTCGACGCGGGCATCGTCGCGATCGACCGCAAGACCGGCAAGGTCGTCTGGAGCAAGAAGTTCGAGGACCACACAGCCGGCTACACGATGACCGGCGCTCCGACCATCATCAAGGACCAGAAGACCGGCAAGGTGCTCTTGATCCACGGCTCGTCGGGAGACGAGTTCGGCGTCGTCGGCCGCCTTTACGCTCGCGATCCCGACACCGGCGAGGAAATCTGGATGCGCCCGCTGGTCGAGGGCCACATGGGCCGCCTGAACGGCAAGGAGTCGACGCCGACCGGCGATACCAAGGCTCCGTCGTGGCCGAATGCCAAAGATGGCAAGAAGGTCGAGGCCTGGAACCACGGCGGCGGCGCACCCTGGCAGTCGGCCACATATGACGAAAAGACCAACACCATCGTCATCGGCACGGGCAATCCGGCGCCCTGGAACTTCCACTACCGCTCCGGCCCGAACGGCGACTGGAAGCCCTACGACAGCCTCTACACGTCGGGCCAAGTCTACATCGAGCCGTCGACGGGCGAGCCGGTCGGCTTCTTCCAGCATACGCCGAACGATGCGTGGGACTACTCGGGCAACAACCCGATCACGCTGTTCGAGATGGAGAAGGACGGCAAGACCATCCGTGCCGGTGCTCATGCGGACCGCAACGGCTTCCTCTTCATCACCGACCTCGACAAGCTGACGGCGCGTGACGGCAAGATCTCGAAGCAGGCCGGCGGTGCGCTCGGCATCTATCCGATGGTTCCCGACATCTCCTGGGCGAGCGGCTGGGATCTCGCATCCGGCCGTCCCAACGAGGTCGAGGGCCAGCGACCGCCGGCGCCTGCCGAGGGCGAGAGCAAAGGCAAGGTCATCCAGGTGACGCCGAACTTCCTCGGCGGCACGAACTGGATGCCGATGGCCTACAGCCAGGAAACGAAGCTGTTCTACATCCCGACCAACGACTGGAAGGAGGACTACTGGACCGAGAACGTGTCCTACAAAAAGGGCGCTGCCTACCTCGGCCAGGGATTCCGCATCAAGCGGCAGTTCGACACCCATGTCGGTGTTCTGCGCGCGATGGATCCGACCAACGGCAAGGTCGTGTGGGAGCACAAGGAAGCAATGCCGCTTTGGGCCGGCGTGCTGGCCACGAAGGGCGGCTTCGTGCTCACCGGAACGAGCGACGGCTACGTGAAGGCGTTCGACGCCAAGGACGGCAAAGAGCTGTGGAAGTTCCAGACCGGCTCAGGCGTGGTCTCGCAGCCCATCACCTGGGAAATGGACGGCAAGCAGTACATCGGCCTTGCCTCGGGTTATGGCGGTGCCGTGCCGCTTTGGGGCGGCGACATGGCCGACCAGACCAAGCAGGTCAGCCAGGGCGGTTCGTTCTGGGTGTTCGAGGTGCCGCGCACGACGGCCTCGAACGAATAGCTCCTCCCCGAGCGGGCATCCTTTCCTCTGTGCCCGCTTGACCTCGCGGCAGCCGGTCTTGGCCACGCAAGGCCGGCTGCCCGTCCGTCAATGAGCAGGCCCATGAAATCACCCATATCGATGCGTGCCGTGAGGCAGGCCCTCTTCGCGCTCAGCGCCGTCGCCGCCATGGATGCGGTGCCTGTGCAGGCAACAGCGCAGGACTATCCCGTCATCGTCAACAAAGAGGAGCGCCCCGATCCCTGGATCGTCAACGGATGCACGATTGCGCCGAGGTCCGTCTGCGACGGCGCGGATCTGCGACATGCCGATCTCAAGGATGCAAACCTGCGAGGCGCGAGTCTCAAGGGCGCGCTTCTGGCTCGCGCCGATCTGCGGCATGCCAACCTGCAGGGCGCCGATCTCGCTGGCGCCAATCTCGACGGGGCGCGCCTCACCATCGCCTTCATGCAGGGCGCGAAGCTGCCGGGCGCTTCGCTCAAGGGCGCCGATCTCTCGTTCGTGCGCTTGAGCAAGGCCGATTTCTCGAATGCGGATCTAACGGCCGCCACGCTCGAAAGCGCGTGGGCGAAGGGCGTGTCATTCGTCGGCGCGAAGCTCATCAACACCGATGCCCAAGAGACGAAATTCTACGAGGCGAATCTATCCAACGCCGTTTTCGAGGGGACGAAGATCCGCTTCGCGATTTTTCAGGACGCCTTCATGGACGGGTGCCGCGGATGTCCGTTCGACTGGCAGAAGGGAGACAAGATCTGGGAAGAGGACAAGGCGCGATGGGAGCCCGCACCGCAGTGATACGCCGGCCGCCGGACTTCGCGCGCCTTGCCGTCATCGGCCTCTCGTCCGTTGGAGCCTTGCCTCTATCCCACGCCGCCGCGCGCGACGGCGATGGGCCGCTTTCCTGTCTCTCCGTTGCCGAGAAAGAGGCGCGCCTCTCTTGCTACGACCGGGAGGTGCGCAAGCTTGTTGCGCCGCGCTTTTCCGGACGTCTCAACAAGACGACAGAGCCGTTCGACGTCGAACGGCCGACCCTTCTTCGTTACCAGAGCGACGGCGCCATCTTCATTCTCTACCTCAAGTCTGCGGATGGAGCCGTGGTGCAGAACCTGCATATCGGCGGCGGCGGCGAAGCGACTTACCTGATCGAGAAGCCTGGAACCTACTTCCTCGATGTCAACGGCAGTGAGTCCTGGCGCATCTGGCTCGAGGCCGACGCTTCCCACGCAACCAACTAGACAAGGCCCTCTTCGTAATGACACTTCGTAAAATACTTTTCGTGCTTCTGCTCCTGCCGCTCTCGCTGTCCAACGCACTCGCTCACGGGGACGGCGCGCCCCAGCCCGTCGATACGACAGGGCTCGAGCCGCTCGGCGAGGAATGGCGCGCGACCAATCCCTATCGCGGCAATCCCAAGCTTCGTGATGCGGCCATCGAGGTGGGCTCGCGTGGCTACAATTCGAACTGTGCGCGCTGTCATGGGCTTGAGGTGAAATCCGGTGGCATGGCCCCGGATCTCCGCGAGCTCGGGGAGGGAGAAAGCGAGGACGCCTGGTTCATCTCGCGCGTGCTGCACGGGGCAACGGTCGGCGGCCGCCAGAAGATGCCGCCGTTCGAAGGCCTACTCAATCAGGAGGCCATCTGGGCGATCCGCACCTATATCGACGCGCAGCCGCAATAGCAATCAGCCAGCCATGGTGCTCTCGACCATCAGAGTCGATGTGGGAACCGAACGCCTTCTCTCTGTCGAGAGCGGCATCGCCATCTCCGAGGAGCCGAACTTCAGGCGGTCCTTCGCAAAGCCGGGCCCAGTGTCCGTGACGCTTGCGCGCGCCACGGACAGCCGCCTGTTCCGGGCGCACATGGAATGAGCGGGGGAGGGTTCATCTCCGCGCATGCGGCGTGGCGGACGGGCGTAGCGGCATCGCTCGCGGGCACGGTGCTATCGCTTGCAGGGCCCCAGCCGGCCACGGCAGAGATCCACGACTACATGGTTCTCCGGCTCGTCCACCTCAATACCACATGCGGCACGCAGAAGCTCGCGCGCGTCGATGCGGGCCGGGCCGACTGGCGGCGGTTCCGAGCGGAGTGCCGGGACGTCAACGCCTATCCGCACGGCATTGTCGTGACCTGCACCGATATCGCCGACGACCGCTCATGCAAGATCGAGACTTCGCCCAAAACCTTCGACAGCCTCGAACTCTTGCGGCCGAGCGATGAGTGACGGCTCCATTGCTCGACCTCTAACTATTGCGGCGACCGTCAAACGACATCCTCCCTTGCAGAGGATCTGTGCCGGCGGCTGCGCATGGAGCATCAATGCGTGGCGCAAAGGATCGGCATGAGGCCCTTCAGGTGTGAGGACTTCCTTTCCACGTCGCGACTGTCGAACGTTTGCACAATCGCGTAGTAGCCTCACTGGGGCCACGGCCTCAGTGCTCTGAAAAAATCGAAATCATCTGGCGGCGCCACGCCTTTGCGCCGTCGCGCCGGGACGCATTACCGCGCCGCCATTTGCTCAAGATCACATATTTGTGATAACATACCGCCCAGAGGTCAAAGCTTGCAAGGCCTCGTAACTTCGGCCCGCTCAACACTTCGAGGCGGGCCTCTTGTTGCAAGTGTTTCCCGGTCTCCAACTGGAGCTTTGCTCCCGCCTCACCGCGCTAAGGAACAACCTCAAACGTGTTGGGATCGAAGGAGTAGCGCGGGATCTGCACATAGTTGCCGTCTTCGAGTGTCGGCACTTTGTGCACGCGCACTGCGCCCACAGTGACCTTGCCGGACTTCTCATCCAGCCAGAAGTCGATATCGTAGTACTGATCCTTGCCCCCTGCCTTGCGGAAATCGGTGCAGGCGAAGAACCGGCCGTCCTCTTTCAGTCTGCGTACGGGCTGATGGATGCCGACGAAATCTAGCGACAGCTCCTCGCCGGTCTTGTCGTCCTTGAGCTTGTAGGTGCCGTCGTCTTTCGCGCGCTCGGAAGCGATGTGCTCGTGAAGCGCGCTCATGATCTCCCATCCGCGTTTGCTCTTGCCGGGATGCTCCGATGCGGGGATCCACCACCAAGGCTTCGGCTGGCGTGTTATCTGCACCCACTTGTCGCCCTCCTTGCGCGGGGCCTTGTAGATGCGAACGTCGACGATGCGCAGCACGCCGCCCTTCGGCTTCACCCAGAAATCAACCTGATACTTCTTATCGGGATCAGTACTGTCTGCGAAGACGACGTTCGGAAAGAAGCCATAGCCGTGGAGCGTACGCGCGAAGTCAACCGCAACCAGCTTGAGCGCGAGCATCTGGCCGAGCATGGAATCGTTGACCGGGAACAGCCCGCCGTTCTTTTCAGCCGCAGCCGCGATCTCGCCTTCGATAAACGCTTTGACGTCGTCGGCCGAGTACTTGCCCATTTCGTCCGCTGACACGCCGGCGTCCTCCAAGGCGAACTGCTCTGTCGCCTTGCGGATGTTCGTCTCGGGATCCTTGAGGAATGCCGCCTTGGAGTCCTCGTTGCTGAAACAGAAGAGCTTTCCGTCCGGTGCAGTCCAGTTGACCACGCAGTCCGTCTTGATCCGCTTGCCTTCGGCGAGCTCCATCGCGCATTGCCCGCCGAACTCCGGCTCGGCTGCTTGAGCTGCGGTAGCTGACAGTGCGAAGAATGCAACTAATCCCAAACCGCGAAGCTTGCCGATAATCTTGTGACGTTCCTCCCCGCCGGCTGGCTGTTGGTGCATTCAATTTCTGCACGAGCATACGGCGGTTGGAGCGTGATTTGGATCACGCTCGCGGAGGGTGCCCGAATATTGTGATCGCCCGTCGGGGCACAGCTCCCGATCTAATGGGGACGAATTCCCGAATTGCGCAGTGAGCCGTGCTGGCGTCTTGAGGCCGTGGCAGCCAGGATCGCCGCGAATAGCATGCCGATGGAAGTCGCGAGCGCCGTAAGTGGCCCGCCCTGCATGCCTGCAACGGCCGCCACCATAGATCCTGCATAGACGTGGCCGTTCTCCACCAACGAGCGGGCATGCTCCGCGAGAAAATCTGTATCCCCGATCATGGATGGCCGACGTCTGCAACTGGGACAAAGCTTCCATGGCGCATTGGCCGGAAAGTCCCAGAAGCGGAAGTCGGCCGTCGTCCCCGCGTTTGCTGAGTGCTGACGCATGGAGGTGAAGAGCGGACCTGAGCGGCTTCGTCAAACGAGCGCCAATGACCCAAAGCGGAAGTTCGAGCGATCTCTCGCGGCGCTTACCGACGCCGCAGGCAGAAATAGCAGTTGGCGACTGACGCGCTGAAGCATCCCATCTAAGTTCGTTCCGGAGCGTCTTGTGGATCGGTGGGCGGTGTTGCCTTGAGAACGGCGCCCGATATACTTGACGTACCTGTTATCCGCTCTGGACATGTTGCCAGTTTTCTAGTCGAATTTGTACCGTGCCCTGTCTTCTGGGATGTGTGCTCATGGTCGACCATCCAGTCTACTGCCTCGAAGCTTCGGTCCAAAAACTAGGGCGCGAGGCCTTTGGGATCCACATCTTTTCCCACGGTTCAAGAACCGCATCCCTCTTGGTTGTGGCATTCCTCCTTTCGTACGCTCTCCATACGACCGCGCGCGCTCAAGACAATAGCGCGACGTCACTCTTTGAAAAAGGCCATGAACTTATCAAAGAGCGCGACTGCAATACGGCTGCTAAGTTGTTTGCAATGGGCCTAGCCAAGGATCCCAACAATGCCCAAGCGCACTATGACCTTGCACGTTGCCTGAAGGAATCAAAGCAATCGTTTCCGGATGCTATAGAGCACTTTCGAGAAGCAGCCACACTCAGCCCAAATTCAAAACTCGGCCTCGACGCCTTGTCAGAAGCACTAAGACTCGAGGCTGCCGTCGAAACTCAACGCCAACGCGACGCGAATGAAAAAGCAGAGCGTGACGCGGAGGCGCGAAAAGTTGCGGCCGCGCGACAAAGTCAAATCTCACCTTATAACAACCTTGTTGGGACTTATTTTACGGGCAAGCACTCTTTTCAAGATCATGTTCAGAGAAACTTTTGCGCACACATCCGGCAAATTATACCTCGCGAGAAACTGGACGACCCACGCTTTGACATCTTGACGGCTGACCTCACTTGGTGGGGGCGCATAGGAACCGTCGAATATCAGTACAGCTTTACAGTCAACCTGTTCCAAATCGACTACCGAGTGCATGAAGGCGGGTATCACGTTTGGGAAGGAAATCTCACAGATGCACAACAATCTGAGTTATCTTTTGAATACGACAGCCGGACGAAGAGGCTGGCCGATGCCCGCACCTTCCCCCGTAGCGCATCCCATTGTACTAGCGGCTGCTTGAGCCTGTGGATCAAGCCAGGACCAGATGACATAGCGTCGATCAAGTTCACGGGCGGCACAGCAAAGCGTTTTGACGGAGTATGCGGACCATCGCCGTATTAAATGCATCAGCTGAACTGATCGGGACCTGTGCAATGACGCGACAAACCATGGCGTTCGCCGGTCTAACAGGCTGCTTACTGGTGGCGGCACCGCCCCACGTTCGTGCCGGATGCCCCGCGGGTTATGATGCAGTGCCTAGTGTCGGTCTATGCGGTTGCTACGGTGAGAGCTGTTCATGTCCTGACGCGGACACTAAGTGCATCAAGCGTGAGACAGCCTGTCCAAAGGACGATCTGCTTAAGAATTTTTTGTGGCTGCATGCAGACGCCGGCAATAGCGGCCGCACAGCGCAAGCTACCGGTCAAATTCTTCGAGCGTCATCGAGGAGAGATGCCTTTGGAATACGCAAGGGCTTTAAACTTGGCCAGGAACACAGGCAGGATATTGCCGCGACGATAGATTCTTGCTCCGATCAGGAGGTAACACAAATTGCGTACACGTTCGCAGAGGCTGTACGAATTAAAAGTTGCGGGACCCCTCCGCCAGCCAAGTCCGCGACCTGCGCCGATGTGCGGGAAAACATCAGATGGTCTTTGCTCGAACATTCAACTTGCTCGCCATACGCACGTGAGTACTTTAAGAAGGCGCTCGACGAGGCCGAGTATATTCAGATTCGGGCCAATTGGATCCGGCAAGGGTTTAAAATTGCGCAGGCTCACAATCCCGAAGTGTCAGACTCCATCGATTTTGTTGGCGACGAACTACTGATCAATATAACCACTGAACTCGCGAAGCTACATAAGATTTCAGACTTGCCCGGCGCAGTTGGTGGTGCAGGAAATCCGTACAGCGAAACCATTTGCAAAGAGCTGAAACAAATAGGAGAGTGATCTTCAATGTTATTGGTTAACGTCATTGGCTAAGTGTGCCTCAAGTGTTTTCAGTGCGCCGCGCAATATTGCGATCGAACCATCGTGGATGCATTCGTACGCTTTTGTAGCTTCTTTGACAGTAGCTCGAATGATGGGATTTTTTATTCCTCTAGCAATCGCCTTATCACGTGCAAGCCTTACTGCAGCCCACAACTCTATTGTCTGATCTTGAACAGCTTCGTCAAATGAATAGCCCCCATGATCGGCGCAGTCGCATGATCGCTTCAATTGCGCCATCTTTAGCTCCAGGCATGCAATCTCTTCGAGAGTAGCGACTACGCTCTTGTAGTCAGTACAGCAGAGTTCTGGAAATGGGCCAAAAAGCTTGTTCAACCGAGTCGCGCAGCTTCCAACCTCAACCTGCGGACCGGTTCTCTTGCTGAGTAGGACCTTAGCTCTCAAAGAGGCCGCTTGCTCACGTAACGTTTTCGTGGCGGCATAAATTTCAGACTGACACGCCCCTTGCGCGGGCATTGGATAACTAACGAATGCCGCAGAGGACAACATCAGCAGTGGAATGACCCACACACTTCGATTGCTGCCCAGTTGGTACGTTTTTGAGTTCAACATCCTGTCCAACCGCCCGCAGCAGCGCACGCCGCATGAGGCGGCCGGTTTAATCAATCCTAAGTGCCACGTCTAACTCTGCACCGTGTTTAGCGGATGCTCTTCAGCTTAAACAAGAAATGTTCTCTCCGACCAGCGCTAAGGTCAAGGGTAGCACGCCCCCCTAAACTCCGTCTAAGGGGCCGTAGGTCGGCACAAGGTTTGATATCCGGCTGCTTAAGCTGCCAGTCGGCACCTTCCCAGTGCCCGCTTCTGGCCCCCTCCCTGACGTAGCCGACCAGGCGCACGGTCCCAATAGCGGAAGTGGTGCGCTCTGCGACCCGCCGAGAGAATCCCACCTCAAGATACGTCCGCTATCGGTGCGAGACCGGGTGCTACTCCCGCAGTCTCCGCGGGGTCGGAGGATATCGGACGCCGATGGACAAACCGGCCCTGACGATCATTTGGAAATACAGACAGTACCCTCCTCGAAATGTTCGCGGAACCACGCCCATTTGGCAGCGATCACGGGGTTCGCAAGCGCGTGTCGCTTCACCTCCGCTGCCATGTCCTGCAGCCGGGCCAAGCGCCATGCCGGTGCATCGCTGCGCTCACCTATCACCTGGCAAAGCTGTGGCATGTAATCAAGGTAGGCACGATCGTCGCCCGCATCGTTGCGCAGAAGATCGGGTATGAAGGCCGGGTCGACCATGGCGTCGGCGACGACGAGGCGCGGCAGCTTGGCCGTGTCGCGCTCAAGGCAATAAGCCTCAAGGAACGCGTTGCCGAATACGATGTCGGGCAGGTGTAGGAGTTCGCCCTTGCAGATGCCTCCGCGCATCAACAGGCCGAGATGCAACGAGCGGGAGGCGATGGTGGCGGCGACGTGGGCCATGTGGCGCAGCACCTCGGCAGGCCACGCCGCAAGCGCCGCCTCGGCTTCTTCCGGAGGAAGATCCATCGGGGGAACGGCGGGGAAGCTGACCACGATGAGATCCGAGAAAGTCGTGACCGCTGGGGTGATGAAGTTTTCACCTGACGGTGCGACACGGATCTTGAATCCGCTACGGGCGGTGGCGATCCAGCGCACTAGCTCGACGAGCTTCGCGCGCCTGCCCGAAGGCCAAGTCTGGACGGTGTGGGTGAAGCCCAGGAGGTCGATGAGAATGACGTAGTGCTCGTCAGGTTGTTGGTCGGGCATGAAGTCATCCAGCAGCGTTGCGCTGTAGGGTCAAACCTTACGTGTCGTGGCAATGGGTGCATTATAATGCATTGTCCGGCCAAACGTCAGTCTTCGGTCAAACCCTGGCTTTGCCGAGCCGTATGGCCGACCACATTCAGAGCCAGAAAGGGGGGGCTGAGCGTACGCTGGGAAACTCGAGCGCTTCCCGAAAGTCCCAATTACAGACGTCGCAACCTTGAGCAGGGTACCATGACGCAGGAGTTGCATGAGTTCCGCATTCCTATGAGGACCTGACTTCCATTCCGCCCAGAGGATCTCGCAGGATACGAGACGCCGGGCAAAGCCCAGATCACGCGGAGCGGCTGTCTTTCTCGGCCTGTACCAACGGCGCGACCCGATCTTGAAGTTCGCGGAGATCGTCTGTGGCTGGTAAGGGGTATTGATCCAGATACTGACACTCCATGAATTGCTGCCACGCGGCTTCACAGGTGCGGCGCGGATGATTGGCGAGCCACGAGGCGGCAAAGTCGCCGTGAACATCGTAGTGATGCGTGTGAATGAATGGCTCCCAGAGATCCGCAAGCTCGTCCGGATCTCGGATATCGATGATTTCCGTTTGCTCAAGTTCGCGGCGATCGGTGTCGCCCCACGCTTCCTTCATCAGCGCGACGGCTTCGACGTCAGAGGCTGGAGCGCCGTAACCGAAGACGGTTATGAGGTAGGCTGCTTTCAGGGCGGCTTGCAGGCCCTTCCATTCGGCGTTGATGAACCGATCTTGGGAATAGTTCTTTTGCTCTATGGGAAACAGCAGCTTCGACGGAACCAACGGCTCACGGCAGACCGAACAGCTTGCACCCGGTGTACTTTTTTTCTTGTGCTCGAAGCAGTAGGCCGTGGCCACGCTTCCATGGAGATAGACCACATGCGGCAACTCCCCCACCAAGCGGTTGCGGTAACAGGCCATATAGAGGAAGGGGTCCCAGTTGAATGTCGCGATCAGGTCCTTGCCGCGCAGCGACAGCACGAGGCGGTCATACACGGTGGCTGTGTCGGGCAAGCGCAAATCTGAAAAGTAGTCGACGACGGCCTGCTCTATCGCGAATGCAGCAGCCTTCTTGGTCGGATCCGCGGCGATCGATGCATAGACGACTTCGAAGTTGTCGCCGGTCTGATAGGGGATATCGAATGAGTTGAGGACGGGGCGAAGCCCCAACACATCAACGAAATTTGCCATGGAAGGCAGCTTCTTCCCATGCAGATCGCCATGGGGCGTTGCGGCGATGCTGGCCCCCGCGCCAAGAATGACGACATGGGGAGCGGCCATGCTGGTATCGTTTATTTCGTCGATGGCGGTGTATGGCGGCTTATCCATCGTCCGGCCTACCAGCGTCTGCCATGAGGATCGGTCGTCAGCATCTCCTTATCTTCGACGATAAGGAGAGTCGCGACCTCATTGTCCGGCAACGCAAAGGGCTGCTCCAGGATCTGATATCGAGGCGCGTCGGGCTGATCGAACCAGATGCCGGCGCTCACGCGACGTGGCTGGGGAGGCTCTTTCGCCTTTCCGAAAATCATGTCGAACGCAAAACTTTCGGGCTGAAGTTCGAGACGGGGGAACCACCGTTCTGGCACTTGACCGGACTGGCGGAACCAGCGCCGACCCGCACGCGTGTGGCACACAAGCAAGGCTGGGAAGCGGTTCGACTTGATTACCCTGAGGCCGGCGGCGGTGAGGCTCACGCAGAACGTCTTCTTCGCTTCGCGAAGTACGCCGAGAGACAGCGATCGGAATGATCCCACGAACGGATTGAAGATGTACCAGGGCATCAGCAGATTTGCAGCGTAGCCATCCGCAACGCGCTCCGGGTCGGCAGCCCCTTTGCGCGCATTGCCGATGTCGTCGGACCTGCAAATAAGGCACCGGCCCCGGTGGTGGTGCCAATGGCCCAATTCATGTCCGACCGAGAAGCGCTGCCGCTCTTCTGTCTTCGTATTGTCGACCGAGATGATGGCGCGGTCATCACGTCCGACGATACGTGCTTCGCAGCTCTTGAGCGGACGATATTTAACCTTGGCGCCGAGATGCCAGGCGATGACTTCGACGTCGATCTGTTTGGGATCGGTTATGCCGAGCTCCCGCAATGTCAGCTCGGCCGGTGAATAGGCTGGCGTCATTCGTGCTTCGGTCTATCTGGGTTGGACAATTCCGCAAGATCATCGAGGAGACCCTCATCGTCCTCGCCCTGGCCTTCAGCGGCATTGCGTGCCGCAAGCGTTAGCTTCCCTCGCAACGCCTTATCTTGCCCGATAAGCGAGGCAAGCTCGGCGCGCGCCTTGACTCGATCCAACAATACCACGTGGCTCGCTTTGCGGTCCTGCTCCATCATTGCTTTGGCTTCGGCGAACCTCATGTTACCGGCCATTTTCTTCGCAGCCTCGATCGCAGCCGAAGTTGAAGCGATATCGGGCTGCCCGGCCTCTGCGATGACTTCGTCATCCGGCATCGAAAGGATTTCGTTGAGCAGGAACTCATCGAGCAGCTCAAGTTTGTCTTTTTCGTTACTCATGACGCTTTCCTTTCTGGGTACTTGGCGTGGAGCGCCCGGATCAGCCGTTTGCGCACCGCTGCCAACCCCTTCGCGTCAACACCCAACAAATTCTCAAGTTCGACACCGCGCATTCCGTCCATGATCCCCTCCAGCAACAACGCCATCTGGTCGTCGCCAGCAACCATTGCTTCAATCTCCGCAATGATCGGCCCATCCGTCAGCTTTGAGATCACCGCGTGCTCTGGCGAGGGCTGCGGCGCATGCCACATCGGATTGATGCCCTCGGGAAGATCGCCGAAGGTCTGCGGCCGGAGTCCTGCACGGCGAGCGCGGTTTTCGTCCCCCGCGATGCCCTTCATGATGGTCCAGAGGAAGGCCACGATAGGGACCCCTCGTTTGCAATGACGCTTTCCGGCAAAGACTAGGCAAAAGGCCTTTTGCTTTAGGTCGTCGGGCTCGAGACCGCAGCGCGCACCATGGATGCGCGCGCCAAGCGCCACTCGGGCCAATTCGGCCTCAGACAAGCGCTCAACCATCGACGACAATTCATCCGTGGAATACGTGGCGTCGTCGTCATTCGCCGCCCCCGACTCATCTGTTAATTTCCGCACATTTCATCCCCGCCGGCCAATTTCTCACGGTCTCACCTGGCTATGCGGACGCCCCGAAGGATTCGGACAGAAAATTTTATGTCCGAGTTTCCGTTCTCATCCGCATTAACCAAAAGGATACCGTTTCACGTCGCTTCCACCAAGGGCGTGCGCGGTTGGCAGTCAAGGCTGAGGCCAGAAAGTGAAATCGCGAATGAAACCTCTTGAAATCAACAAATTAGAGCCACTTTCCGATCCGCTCGATGCCCTTTTGGCGGACATCGCTATCAACGTTCAATTGCCGCCAAGCCTGCACGAGAAGGCCGACGGGCGCTACGGCGCAGCACGCACTTATATCGAACGCAAGGGCAGCCCGCTGGAAGGGCGCGTTTTGCGGTTTTATCCTCAGGGTTCGATGGCGATCGACGCTACGATTTCGACGCGTGGGACCGACGAAGAATACGACCTGGATATCGTTGCCGAGCTTGATATCGATCACAACGCGGACCCGGCCACCGTCCTGAAAATCCTTGAGGACGCGCTCCGTGATTACCCTGTCACCCGTATCGAGCGCCAGACCCGTTGCGTCACGCTCTTTTACGCAGACGGGATGCATCTTGACGTGACGCCGGCATCGCGCTTGCCAAGCCCGAATGAGCGCGAGAGCCACATTTTTCACTCAAAGCCGGGGAAGCGGGACGACGATTGCCTTGTCCCCATGAATGCCTGGGGCTTCTGTCAGTGGTATCGCCTTCGGACGCCGTTCGAGGACCGCTTTTCAAAGGCGTTCAATCGGCGGATGTTGGAAGCGTACGGCCTTTCCGTTCGCGCGGACGCCGATGTGGACGACGTCCCCGAGCAGTGTCCGCTGCATATCAAAAGCACCGTGACCGTCGCGCTCCAGCTCCTCAAGCGTTTCCGCAACATCGTCTACGCGGATTATACGGGTCGGATTCCACCATCGGTGATGCTGTCCTATTTTGCGGGTCAGACGGCTCGTCCGGGGCTGGGGCTCGCCGAGGCGGTAATCCTCCAGGCTCGCGCCATCGCTCTGGCGATCCGCCAGGCCTCCGCGCTCGGCCGGCGGATCGTGGTCGACAACCCTGTCTTTGCGAATGATCGCTTTACAGATCGTTGGCCGGAAAACATTGCCCAGCAGGATCAATTCGCCGGGCACCTGATGGATCTGGTGCGCGGATTGGAAGCTATCCGTAGCGGCGATCACAGCATCGAAGAGATCCAGGATTGGCTCCGTGATGTCTTTGGACCCCGCGTGGTCGGACGCGCGATGGCGCAACGCAACGAACGGGTGGGACGCACGGTGCGGTCCGCTCATCAGAGCTATACGCCAAAGGGCGGACTGCTCGTCCCTGCGGCTAGCGTCATCATTCCTTCCCCAGCAGTCGCGCGTTCCCACACCTTCATGGGAAGCCGCAAAAAATGATGCCGACGATCAAACAGCAGATCGCGACGATGCGTGCCGCGTGGCCAACGTTGAGGTTGGAGCGCAGCGATGATCGCCGTGCGCTGTGGCGAGGCCCCCTCCGCCCCAGCTTCTCGAGCTTTGAGGTCAGCATCGCGTATATGGTCCCTTCCATTGTCGAGCTCATTGACCCACTGCGTCAGCAGCCCAGGGTGCGCGTTGTCGATCCGGTTCTGCGGCAACGCAGAGGCGATACCGAAGGCGATCTTCCGCACGTCTACTGGGACGATCCTGTCTTTCCATCCTTATGCCTCTTCGATCACGAGGCCGGTGAATGGACGCCCTTCGACCTTCTCTCGGAAACCACCGTGAAATGGACGATTGACTGGCTGGCCTGTTACGAAGGTTGGCGAACGACCGGCAAATGGGCCGGCGGCGGCCGGCACCTCGAAACCGCACGGAGGGCAGGTTGATGACATATATCCCGCCCCCGCGTTCGGACGGCACAATTCAGCAGCAGCGCATACCGCTAGGCTGGCCGGATGGCAGACCCTTCCGAATCCTATCCATCGATGGCGGAGGCATCTGCGGGATCTTGCCTGCGGCGATCCTGGCCGAGCTTGAGCGTCGCTACCTCGGCGGCCGCTCCATCGGGGAATATTTTGACCTCGTGGCCGGAACGTCGACCGGAGGCATAATATCCCTCGGGCTCGGCTATGGCCTCTCGGCCGCGGACATTCTGACGGTGTACATGAAGCGCGGCGGTAACATTTTCCCACCGGCGAGCGACTTTAGACGGCTGTTGCGACTTGTCCGCCAGGGCGTTCGAACGGCTTACGAACGCAAGCCGTTGGAAGACGAATTGCTGCGGCTGTTCGGTGAGACGACGTTCGGCGAATCCCGGCTGAGGCTGTGCATTCCGGCGTTCGAGGGAAGGCACGGCGAACCGTGGCTCTATAAAACGCCTCACCATCCTGATTATAAGAAGGATCGGGTGGAGCGGATGGTCAGGGTTGGCTTGGCGACGTCCGCCGCGCCAACCTTTTTCGACAGCTTGCCCAACAACGGGTACACCATGGTCGACGGCGGGATCTGGGCTAACAACCCGGTTATGAACGGGCTAGTGGATGCTCTGTCTTGCTTCGCTATCCAGCGGGACCAGGTTCAAATCCTGAGCCTGGGTTGTGGCGAGACCGCATTTTCCGTCGATGATCGCCGGGCCCGCGGAGGTATCCTCCACTGGGCAAACGTCATCAACGCTGCGATGAGGGCGCAGTCTTTGAACGCGCTTGGTCAGGCCTATCTGTTGGTCGGAAAGAACCGGGTAATGCGGCTCGACGCGCCTGCTGCGAGATCAATCGCCTTGGACGATTACCGGCGCGCGAAGGACGAGCTGCCTGGCCTGGCGCGCGTACTCGTGGAAGCTTCCGGTCGAGAAATCGAGCGGATGTTCTTGGCATCGCCAGCCGATGGCTATGCGCCATGCCCCGCGGGGTAGTTCTGGCAGTTCGCGGAAGGCTCGTCGTGAACTGGATTGGAACTTGCCGCGAACCGCGCTCGCAGCCAATTAATAATCTGATTTATCTGTGTTTTCTTCCACGCGATGGGCGCAGATCCGGCATGTTGCCGGGCGATTGTCTCTAGATATAAAAACTACGCTCTCGTAAATTTTTTGCAGTTCAATCAACGCAAAGGATTGCGAGCATGAAGGAATTTGTAGAGGGCATTCTCACGTGGTTTGCCGCCCTGAGCGGGGAGCACTTGATGGGAATGATTGCGCTTGGCGCGCTTGGCCTCGCCGCGTTCGCCATCTGGGCGGTGAAGTCGGCGCTCGGGAAGCACACATCATGATGCGGCGTTTGCGGCCTTGGGTCATGCTTCCGACTGGCTGGATCGCTCAAGGCGGGCTGAAGGCCTTCCGGTGGAGCAAGGGAGAAGGTGCGTCCAGTCTGGGTGCGTTAATGGTGCTCATCGTCATCGCCCAACACGCTGACAAAGCGACAGGGATTGCCGAGCTTACCTATGATGAGCTCACGGCAGCCACAGGCCTCTGCCGGTCAAAAGTCGCTGAAGGTTTGGCTCGATTGGGAGCGCAAAAGCTAATTAGCAAAGTTGGGACGGAGCGAAGCCAGTATTTGCTGGCTGACTACGACCTCTACCAGGGCTGGGGCAAGCTGCCTGCGTCGCGGTTGTATACGAACGAACGAGTATGGGCTTTCGACAATTTCCGCTTAAGGCAGCCCGCCGAACTCGACGCTCTGAAGCTTTACCTTCTGTTCGTCGCTCTTCGCGACGACGCATCAAATCTGACGAGGGTGTCCTACGAGAAGATCACGGACTACTCCGGCGTTGCGAAGAACAACATCAAACGCGCGCTGTCGTTGCTCGCCGTCGAAGGGCTCCTGCACGTCGAACGCGTTGCCAGCTCGAGAAGCGAGTACGGGATTGTGAACGCATACCGGCTCACCTTCCTCGACACCCGCAACCACATGGGCACGAAGGGTCGAAGCGATCTACAGTTGGGTGCTGCGGATGACGTGATATTTTGATCGAGTTCTAGCGGTGGAACTGGCCTGAACACAGATTCCTCAGTTTCGCTTTTGAGATCAAAGCGGACTAACCGGCAGAGCTGAGGATGATCTGCCGACTCCCGCGGCTTTCGTCCGCTTTCTCGGCACCCCAGTCATCGTTCACCGGGCGATGCCGCATTTGCTCAGGACGGCTAAGGGTCATGAACGCCTACTCTGAAGCGCACCAGTTGGTCAGAAGCGGCTTCGATAGCGGACATGAGCTCTGACCCAACGATCTTATCTTCATCGACCGATCCACTTCCGCGGAGATGATGGATGCGCAGCGTAGCTGGGATCAGGCTGAGATACTGAAATAGTGTCAAGAGCAGTGGCAATCAGGCGATCCCTGTCGAAGGATCTTCTGCGGAAGGTATCCTAAGCCTCTCCAAGACGTGTGCAGTGGCAAACGTATAAAGAATCCTTTGAGGCGGTAAGCTGTCACTCACTGTTCCGTCTGCTGATGCGCCTTAGCCAGAATGGCGCGCAGCGCTGCGAGCCCGGGGTCCTCGGCGCGGTTCATGATGCCGATGAGCTGAACCCAATGGTCGTCAGAGGCGGTCTCGAGGAACCCTCTGACGGTCGAAGCGATGACGTCGGGAACCGGCTGGCCGGTAGAGCTAGCGGTGAGGGCCAGGTGTTCAACGAGCAAGGGCTCTTCGAGCGCGGCAAGAAGGCCGAGCGCGATCTCGGGATCGTCAAGTGAGTCGATCAGGCGTCCGAGCATTGAGACCCTCACTGCACGAGCGGCGTCTCAGCGCCGGTGAGAGAGATGCCGCGTATATCGGCCCGCCCGATCAGCACGGCGATATACTGCGCGGTTGCTTGGCGGCGGACGTGCTCTTCGAGGTAGTGCTTGATGCGATCTCGTACGGCTTCGAACGGCAGATGCTTGCCTTCAATGCGTCTTAAGAGGCGAATGAGATGAACGCCGTAGCGCGTCTCGACCGGTGCGGAGATAGTACCGGGCGCGAGCTTGGCAAGTGCGGCCTCGAACTCTGGTGTCGTTTCTCCGGGAGCGATCTGGCCGAGGCTGCCGCCAAGCTTTCCGGACGGACAGGCCGAGTGCTCGCCCGCGAGTGGGGCGAAAAGCTCAGGCCTCCTGGCGAGAACGTCCGCGAGGGAGGCTGCCTTCTCACGTGCCGCATCGAAGGATAGCAATTCATCCAGCCTAGCCTGAATCAGGATGTGGTCTGCCTCGTAAAGCGTCGGCGTAACGAAGCGGCAGCGATTGTTGTCATAGAAGCGCTGGAGCGCCTCATCGTCGGCGACCGGAACACAGATCTCGCGCTCTACGAGGCCGCGAACCAATGCATCCTCGGTAGTCTCCCTGCTTCCATCCTTATAAGTCTTTTGCTGCGCGACGATCTCAAGGCGCCGCGCCTCCTGCAGTAGAAGCTCGCGGATAACGAGCGCGCGTGTTGCGGCGCGCCAGCCCTCGCCGGGATTGCGAGCAGGAAAGTTCTGCACTTCAGCCGCGATCGCTTTGCGGGAGATCGTGACGTCGTTAACGGCCACCACCGGCATGGCCACTGGCTCGTGCGATGGCGTGGTTTTTCGGGGCGCCGGCCAGTGTTCGTGCGGATTGGCCGGCCAGGATGTCCGTCTTGACGCGTGGTTGATGACGATGGCTGTCATGATCTACTCCGCCAACTGGTGCTCGGGACGAGCGCCCGCGCGTAGAGACGTCGATCTTTGCAGAGCTGCTACGGGCCCGCGCGCCCGGCGCTCGGTGAAGCGCGTGCGGACAACTTGGTAGCCTGGGCGTCCGAGATACCAGATGGGCGCGCTCCAGACGTGAACGAGTCGCGTAAAGGGGAAGAGAAGGAAGATCGTCATGCCCAAGACGAGATGCGCCTTGAAGAGCGGATGGACGCTGGCCACGTAGTCTGCGGCCGAAGGTTGTAAGGTGAGGATGCCCTGCGCCCAGTTCATGAACTTCACCATCTCGTGGCCGTCCATGTGCTGGAGTGAGACGAAGATGGTGGAGAGACCGAGGGTGAGCTGCAACCAGAGAAGGAGGAGGACGGCGATATCGCCGAAACTCGATGTGGCTCGGATGCGTGTGTCGAACAGGCGGCGGTGAGCCAGGAGCGTGATGCCGATAAAGCACGCGATGCCGGCTATCCCGCCGACCATGATGGCAAGGCCCTGCTTGAAGCCGTGACTGATGCCGAGCGCATCGAAAACCCAGATCGGGGTCAACAGCCCGATGAAATGCCCGACAAAGATCACCAGAATGCCAACATGGAAGAGGTTCGAGCCCCAGCGGAGTTGGTGCTTGCGCAAGAGTTGTGAGGAGCCCGTTTTCCAAGTGTACTGCTCTCGGTCGAAACGAACGAGACTGCCAAGCAGGAAGACCGTGAGACAGAGATACGGGTACCAGCCAAACAAGGCGGCATTGACGAATTCCGACATCGAGCTCTCCGTTTCAGGCAGTGGTGTGACGCGCATCGCGGCGGGCGGCACGCATTTGAATTCTGAGCCGATCGACCGAGCACCCGTCCATGGCGTCGCCCGGGCCGAAGGTGACGGCAGTCTCTTCCCAGGCCGCGTCAAGTGCGGCAAGATCGTTGGTTTCGTGATGTTCGGGTTCTGCCGTTCCAGCCACCTCGGAGGCCGGGAGCTCCTCTTTTGAGATGCTGCGGATGGCAGAGAAGGCCGCCGCATAGGATGAATTGCGTCGCTGGAGACGCTCTTCGAGCGTCACAATGATGGGCATGGCATTCCTGAGAAGGTCGCGTGCCTCATCGAGTGGCCGCGTCGATAGGTATTCGAGGAGTAGGGGCAGGTAGTCCGGTAGCTCGTTCTTGGCCATTATCAGCCCGCCGGCTTCGTAGAGCGCAGCGAGGTCAACCATGGCCTGTCCGCGGTCGCGGCTCTCGCCGTGGACGTGCTCGAAGAGGTGTAGCGACAAACGCCTCGTTTTGTCGAAGAGCTCGACGTAGCGCTCCTGAAGCTCGAACAGGTCTGTCCCCGGGAACTCCGCAGTGAACTGCTCGAGATCGAAACAGGAAGTCGGATCCACGAGCTGCTCGGAGCGGATCACTTCACAGATGTTCACGACGGAGGCCTGCAGCTCTTCACTCGGGTAGCAGAGTAGCGCCGAAAGAGCCTTGAACGTCATGACCATCACACGACCTCCATCGGATTGCGCGCTTTCTTGACCTGCTTCGTGGCGAACAGATTATTCTCCGTGCTTCCGCCGGAGCAGCCGTTGCCGAACGAGAAGCCGCAGGAGCCACGCAGATCCTGCGCATCCTCGCTCCACTCGCGGTGGGCGGTCGGGATGACGAAGCGGTCCTCGTAGTTGGCGATCGCCATCACCTGATACATCTCCTCGATGGCAGAGCCGGTGAGGCCGACCTTTCTGGCGATGCGCTCGTCGAGGCGGCCCTCGACCGTCTTCGCCCGCATGTAACCGCGCATAGCGAGCATGCGCTCAAGTGCGAGAGCCACCGGCTCCTCGTGGCCCGCCGTCAGAAGATTGGCGAGATAGCGCAGCGGAATGCGGAGCGAGCGCACGTCCGGCATATCGCCGTCGCACCCCATTTTGCCGGAGGCGGCCGCAGACTGAATGGGCGACAGCGGTGGTACGTACCAGACCATCGGCAGTGTTCTGTATTCTGGGTGCAGCGGGAAGGCGACCTTCCAATCCATGGCCATTTTCCACACGGGAGAGTGTTTTGCCGCCTCGATCCAGGCATCGGGCACGCCGTCGGCGCGCGCTTGCGCTACAACCTTGGGATCTTCCGGGTCGAGGAAGACGTCGAGCTGGGCCTGGTAGAGATCCTTCTAGTCGGGCGTGCTCGCGGCAGACTCGATGCGGTCGGCGTCATAGAGCAGCACGCCGAGATAGCGGATGCGGCCGACGCAGGTCTCCG
>CAZDUD010000037.1:0-30816 GCA_964508485.1 uncultured Hyphomicrobium sp.
GACGGTCGCGACGGCGGAAATCGCCATGCTGCTGCTGCTCGGTGCTGCGCGCCGCGCGGGCGAGGGCGAGAAGATGATCCGCACGCGCTCCTGGCCGGGCTGGCAGCCGCTGCAGCTCGTCGGCCAGCGGCTCGACAACAAGAAGCTCGGCATCTACGGCTTCGGCAAGATCGGCCAGGCGCTGGCGCAGCGTGCACGCGGCTTCGACATGGAGATCCACTACTACGACATCTACCGGGCAAAGCCCGAGGTCGAGGCGAAGTACAACGCCACCTATCACGACAGCCTCGACAGCCTGCTTAAGGTCTCGCAGTTCTTCTCCATCAACGCGCCGTCGACGCCGGAGACGCGCGGCTTTTTCAACAAGGCCACGATCGAGAAGCTGCCGCAGGGCGCCGTCGTCGTGAACACGGCGCGCGGCGACCTCGTCAACGACGAGGACATGATTGCGGCCTTGAAGTCCGGGCGCCTTGCCTACGCGGGGCTCGATGTCTTCTTTGGCGAGCCCAAGATCAACGAGGGCTACTACGACCTGCCAAACACGTTCCTGTTCCCGCATCTCGGCTCGGCAGCGGTGGAAGCGCGCAACCAGATGGGCTTCGAGGCGCTCGACAACATCGACGCGTTCTTCGCCGGCCGCGATATGCCGTTCAAGCTCGCCTGAGGGGACCGGCAGCTAGAAAAATAAAAAGGGCAGGTTGCGGATCCCGCAGCCTGCCCTTTCAATTCTGAATCGACGCCTACTGTCTCACGTCGGCGCGCTGCTTCAGCTCGGCCTGGGTTTCGCGCACCTTCTCGAGCGTGCTCTTCGCGAGATTGCGTGCGGCGTCGTCGCAAGCTGCGGGGTCGCTGTAAATTTTGTCGTAGTCGCGGGCGAGGGTCGGGAAGATGATCTCGCTCAGGCGCTGGTTCGCCTTGCTCTCCATCATGAACGCCGTCTGACGCTCGTCGATAAAGGTGTCGAGCTCCGCGATTTCCGCCCGCGTGAGCGCAGTCGGCGTCGTCGGACGGTTGCACTTCACGGCGATGAAGGGGGCGGCGCTCGCGGCGGCCGTGGCCATCGAGAAACCGAGCATCAAGGCCGCGGTACGCAGGGCCCAAGTGGTGGTCATGATCGTCTCCGTCGTTGAATGACCGGCGAGCGGGTCTTTATTGTTTGGCCTCGTTTTGGGGCCATGCTCGTGCACGGTCATCGAACTTGAGGCAGGCGCTCTTTCGTCGTCCCGGTTTTGTCCGGATGCCGGACCTGCCTAGAATGGGCAGAGAAGCTATCTCTGAGGCTCAATCATGGCAGACACGGCACCCCCGCGCATTGCGGCAAAACGCGGCCGGGACGGGCATGGCCGACGGCCTTCCATCGGCCTTGTTCTGGGCGGGGGAGGTGCGCGCGGGCTCGCCCACATCCTGATGCTCGAGGTATTCGATGACCTTGGAATCAAACCGAAAATAATCGCCGGAACATCGATCGGGGCGCTCTACGGCGCGGCCTACGCAGCCGGGCTCTCGGCCCGTGAGATCCGTAACCATACTGAGGAAATCCTGACCAAGCGCATCGGGCTCGTGCGCGACCTTTTCGCAGCCCGCGTGCAGGGGAACGGCCGCTTCTGGGATTTCGTATCCGCGCGCGCGGCCTTTCTTGCGCCGAGCGTGCTGCTCGATCTCGTGCTGCCGGCGGGCGTGCCGCAGACGTTCGAGGAGCTTCCCATCCCGTTGCGTGTCGTTGCGAGCGACTACTACGCGCTCGAAGCGGCGGTGTTCTCCAAGGGGCCGGTGCGGCCGGCAGTGGCTGCCAGCATGGCGCTGCCGGTGATCTTCGAGCCGGTGCTGATCGACGGTCGCACGCTGATCGACGGCGGGCTCACCAATCCCTTGCCGTTCGATCTGCTCGCGGGGGAAGCCGATATTCTGGTTGCGATCGACGTGTCGGGCACGACGGTGCCCTCGCCGTCGCGTCCGCGGCCGGCGGCGCTCGAAGCGCTCTTTGCCTCGTCGTTCCTGTTCGAACGCTCGATCGTGCGCGAGAAGCTCAAGGCGCACCGGCCCGACATCTATATCGATGCGGGGACGGGGCGTTATCAGGCGCTCGAGTTCCTCAAGGTGCGCGAGATCCTCGCGGCCGCGGAGCCGGCCAAGGCAGAGCTGCGTGCTGCGCTCGAGCGTGTGCTCGCCGCGCATGAGGCAGGCGTTCCCTCGTCCGATTAGTCTGGCCGCCGGGCGGCGAAAAATGTCTTCAGCAGGTCTGCGGATTCATGCTCGCCCAAGCCAGGGTAAAGCTCCGGACGGTGATGGCAGGTCGCGTGGCTGAAGACGCGGGCCCCGTGCTCCACGCCGCCGCCCTTCGGGTCGGGGGCGCCGTAGTAGAGGCGGCGGATGCGTGCGAAGGAGATCACGGCGGCGCACATCGGGCAGGGCTCGAGCGTGACGTGGAGATCGTGATCGATCAGCCGCTCGCTGCCAAGCTTTGCCGCGCCTGCGCGTATGACCAGCATCTCGGCATGGGCCGAGGGGTCGGCAAGCTCGCGCGTGCGGTTGCCGGCAGCGGCCACGATCTCGCCGGCCGGGTTCACGAGCACGGCGCCGACGGGCACCTCGCCGCGGGCTGCGGCGGCGCGTGCTTCCTTTAGCGCCAGTTCCATGTGGCCGAGGCGGGCCGGCGGTGTCATAAGGGCGTCTTCCTTATTCTCGTGGGGTCGCGAGTTCCACATCCATGCGCAAGTCATCCTTCCGACATCGCCCGCCGCGGGGCAAGCCGCAAGGGCGGAAGCCGGGCCGGCCGGGCGGCGGCAAGCCGCGCGGGGCGGGCGAGGAGCATAAGTCTCCGTCGCGTGTCCGCTACCTTATGCGCAAGGCCCGCGCGGAAGGAACGGATGTCAGGCGCGATGATGATGGGCCTCCGTCTTCGTCCAGCCGGTTTCGCAAGCGGCAGGGGGGCGAGCGCACGTTTGTCCGCGACAACAAGGCGGATCGTCCCGATCGCTCGGGGGAGCGTCCGGGCAAGAAGGCGGGTGCGCGTTTCCGGACTCGCGGCCCTGTGGGCCGGGGCAAGGAAAAGCCGGCGCCTTCCATTGCCGAGCCGATGCGGATCGCCAAAGCGATGGCGCGGGCCGGTCTCTGCTCGCGGCGCGAAGCCGAGCGGTGGATCACGGACGGACGCGTCAGCGTCAATGGGCAGGTGCTCAAGACGCCCGCGGTCGAGATCAAGCCGCGCGACCGCGTGCTCGTCGACGGGCAGCCGTTGCCGGTGGCGGAGCCGTCGCAGCTCTGGCGCTACAACAAACCCAAGGGCATGGTGACGACGCACAACGATCCGCAGGGGCGGCCGACGGTGTTCGACAACCTGCCGCCGGGCCTGCCGCGCGTGATCTCCGTCGGGCGGCTCGACTTCAACACGGAAGGGCTGATCCTGCTCACCAACGACGGGGAGCTTGCGCGCCACCTCGAGCTGCCGGCGACAGGCTGGCTCAGGCGCTACCGCGTGCGTGCCAAGGGGCGCGTGACGCAGGGCGATCTCGACAAGCTCCGCGAGGGCGTCGAGATCGAGGGCGTGCGGTATGGGCCGGTCGAAGCCACGATGGACACGGTGCAGGGTGCGAACATGTGGCTCACGGTCGGCATCCGCGAGGGCAAGAACCGCGAGGTGCGCAAGGTGCTGTCGAGTCTCGGGCTCGATGTGAACCGGCTGATCCGCATCTCGTTCGGTCCGTTCCAGCTTCTGGAGCTCAAGCCGGGCGAAGCTGAGGTGGTCAAGCGGCGCGTGCTGGCCGATCAGCTCGGCCCGGAGCTTGCGGCGGAGTTCGGGCTTGTCGAGAAGCCGGACGCAAAGCCCGGCAAGACGAAGCCGCGGCGACCGGTAAAGCCGCGCGGCCGCGAGGACGCGTGATGCGCGTCGTCGGCGGTAAATTTCGCGGGCGCGCGTTGGCAGCTCCGCAGCACGAGGGACTGCGGCCGACGTCGGACCGTGTGCGCGAATCCGTATTCAACATTCTGCAGCATGGCATTGCCGACTTCTCGCTCGACGGCGTGCGCGTGATCGATCTCTTCGCGGGGACGGGCGCGCTCGGCATCGAGGCGCTGTCGCGCGGCGCGGGCTATTGCCTGTTCGTGGAGGAGGCGCCCGAGGCGCGCGCGTTGATCCGGACCAACATCGAGACGATGGGGCTCACGGGCGTCACGCGCATCTTTCGCCGCGATGCGACCGATCTGGGTCCGGCCGGCAACATGGAGCCGTACGCGCTCGCGTTCCTCGATCCGCCGTATGGGCAGGAGCTTGGCGAGAAGGCGCTCGTCGCGTTGCGCGATGGAGCGTGGCTCGTTCCCGGGGCGCTGGTCGTGCTCGAGGAGCGTGCGAGCGCGGAGGTGGCGCTTCCCGAAGACTTCGAAGAGATCGACCGGCGGAGCTGGGGCGATACGCAGGCTGTGTTCGGACGGTTGGTGCGGTCCGGTTGAGACGGCGCCGTTTCGTTTGCAGATGTTGTGCCTGCTGAAACTTGCGTGGGTGCCGGCCTGCGCCGGCATGACGTTTTTTGTTGCAGACCGATCACCACAAACTCAACCTCACCCCCGGCGAAGGCCGGGGCCTACGCAAGTCTGCCAGGAGTCATGCGTTTCGGTGCGTGATCCAGGTTACTTGCGGCCGAAGAGGCGTTCGATGTCGGAGAGCTTGAGCTCGACGTACGTCGGGCGGCCGTGATTGCACTGGCCGGAGAAGGGCGTCGCTTCCATCTCGCGCAGAAGCGCGTTCATCTCGGGCGCGGTCAGGCGCCGGCCGGCGCGGACGCTGCCGTGGCAGGCCATGCGCGAGGCGACGGCTTCGAGCCGCTCGCGCAAGGGCGCGGCGGTGCCCTCCGCCAAGAGCTCGGCGGCGAGGTCGCGCACGAGGCCGTCGATGTCGGCCTGGCCGAGCAGGGCGGGCGTCTCGCGCACGGCGACGGCGGCCGGTCCGAAGCGCTCGAGCACGAGGCCGAGCTCGGCAAGCTCCGGTGCCTTCTCGTCCAGAACGAGGGCCTCGTCGTCGCCGACCTCGACGACGGCGGGGATGAGGAGCGCCTGGCGGGCGACGCCGCCGTTGGCAAGGGCCTTCTTCAAGCGTTCGTAGACGAGACGCTCGTGGGCTGCGTGCTGGTCGACGATGACGACGGAGGTTTCCGTCTGCGCGACGATATAGGTCTCGTGAAGCTGCGCGCGGGCGGCGCCGAGCGGGCGCTGCTCATTTTCTTGCGCGAGCGGCTCGTCGTGCGCCGTGGCGTCGGCGGTCGGTGCGTCGAGGCCGGCGAAAGGCGTTTGCGCCTGCTCGGCAAAGCCCCCCAGAGGAGCGCGGTCGAATTCCGGAACGATATGAGTTCGTTCAAACGACGGTGTGCTGACTGGTGTGCGCGCCAATGTTTCGAGCGTGCGGGCTCCGCCCTGGGCGGTGGCGCGGAAGCCGGCGCCCTCAAGGGCGTGGCGCACGGCGCCGATCAAGAGCGCGCGCACGGCGGCGTTGTCGCGGAAGCGCACCTCGACTTTCGCCGGGTGCACGTTGACGTCGACCTCGGTCGGCGGCAATTCGACGAAGAGTGCGAGCAGCGGATGGCGTCCCTTCGGTACGGTGTCGCCGTAGGCTGCGCGCACGGCGCCGACGACGAGCTTGTCGCGTACGGGGCGGCCATTGACGAACAGGAACTGGTAGGCCGCATCCGGCCGATGCAACGTGGGAAGGCCCGCGAAGCCTTTGATCGATATGCCATCACGCTCGCCCACAACCGGCACGGCATCGGTCATGAACTCGCGGCCCATGATGCGGCCCAGGCGCTCGAGCGTGCCGTCGGCCGTTGCTGCACAGCGCGGCAGGCGCAGGCCCGTGCGCTCGCCCATGGTGAGCGAGAAGCCGACGTGCGGGTGGGCCATGGCGAGGCGCTTCACGGCTTCCGAGACGGCCATGTTTTCCGCGCGCTCGGACTTCAGGAACTTGAGACGCGCGGGCGTTGCCGAGAAGAGGTCGCGAACCTCGATGCGCGTGCCGGGGTTGAGTGCGGCGGGTTTCAGCGGGTGTTTCGTGCCGCGGTCGACGGCGACCGCGAGCGCGTCTTCCATATTGCGCGGACGCGATGCGATCTCGAGGTGTGCGATGGCGCCGATGGACGGTAGCGCCTCGCCGCGGAAGCCGAGTGTCGAAATGGCGAGCAGGTCGTCGCCGTCGAGCTTCGAGGTGGCATGCCGCTCGACGCAAAGAGCGAGGTCGCGCTCGTCCATGCCGCAGCCGTCGTCGGTGACGCGGATCAGCGACAGGCCGCCGGCCACCGTCACGATTTCGATCTCGGTGGCGCCTGCGTCGAGGGCGTTCTCGACCAGCTCCTTGACGACGCTCGCCGGACGCTCGACCACCTCGCCTGCGGCGATGCGGTTTACGGTCTCTGGGCTGAGCTGGCGGATGGCCATGGGTGTGTTGCGGATTCCGAATCTCCGATGCGCGGGAGGGTACTCCGTTGCAGAGGAGGTCGGGAAGGGTAGCTGGCCGTGCGGCTATTTTGTCTGTGGGTGGCGCGGGTTAGCGCTCCACTTTGCCGAGGAGCTGGATGGCGGTTTCGCCGGGCTGAAGGCCGGGGCGCTTGGAGATGAGGACCCGGCTCACGGTGCGACGAGGCTCGATTGGAATCGGCTGGCTTTGGTGTCCTGGGGGCAGCGTTTCCTGCAAGACCACGCGCTGGAGCGTGTCGTCCGCGAATTCGATTTCGATTCCGGCGAGCGTCACGGCGAGGCTGCCCGAGCGGACGCGCAGCTCAGAGACGTGGGCTTGATGCGCGGGGACGCGGAAGGTGAGGCTTTCTGTGCGATTGTTGGTGCGCACCGTGGCGAGCACTTCGAGGGATTGTGCGTCTGCGCGCCCAAAAACGCCGAGCATCGTCATCGCTGTGGCGAGCGCAAGTCGACAGAGGCGCCCCCTCACCCGCGCCACGGCTTTTCGTCGTGACGCGACCTCTCCATGCGCAGCATGGCTCCGCCATGACGGAGAGAGGTGAAGACCGGCGCTTGGCTTTCCCACGTCAGTGCTGGCCCCAGACCTGGACCACGGCAGGACGTCCGCTGAGCGCGTTTTTCAGGCCCTTCTGAAGATCGAAGCGCGAGCGGTAGACGGCCACGATGGATTTGATCGGTGCCTTGCCGCCCTTGAACTCGAGCGGTCCATAGGGCTTGCCGGGGTCGACGCGCTCACGCATGGCGAAGACCTCGTCGGGGCCGGTCGCAAACTTGATGCGGATTTCCTTCAACGTGATGGCGCGGTCGAGGGCCTCGATGCGCAGGCGCGAGAAGCCGCCTTCGTTCTCGCCGACCGTAATGACGTCGCGGTCGAAGCCCGTGAAGCCGGCGGTCTGTGCGCCGAGCAGCATCCAGCCCTGATGGTAGTTGCGGCCCTCGCCGGTGGCTGCGAGCCAGCCCTTGGCATACTCGCCCGTGACCTCCACGCGCGATTCGCCTTCAACGCCGGGCCGTGCACGATAGGTCAGCTCAATCTTGCGAATGAACTTTCCCCGGTCGATGTCGAACCAATCCGAATGCGTGTTGGCGGCGATGTCGGTCTCGACGGGGATGTCGTGATGGGTGGCGTCGTCGAAGTGAATGCGCAGCGCGACGACGTGGACGTCGTTGCCTATAACGCGCAAGCGGATGCGATCGAACTTGCCGATGCCGTCGGCGACCTCGATCACGTCGCGGTCGATGCCCATGCCGAGGTCCTGATGGCCGAACATCACATCCCGCTCGTCATCGGCACCTGCGTGTATCTCACGCGGGCCGGTCAACAGCGCGCAGGCCGCGATCAGGGCGAAAAGAACCCATCGCCCGTTGCGAAGCATGATTTACTCCCGTGTACGGATATGCGAAGCCCGGCGGGCGGCGTCAGTCTTACTTGAATTGAAACGTGAAAAGAAGCCGGGCCGTGGGAGGTTCCAGGGATGCGCGACGCAGCGGGCGTTTCGCAGGCGATTTCCGAGCTCAAGGCGTTGCTCGGCGCGCGGGCCGATACCGGCGAGGCGGTACGCGCGGCGCATGCGAACACGCTGACGTGGATCAAGGCTCAGCCGCCCGATGCGGTGGTGTGGCCCCTCACAACGGATGAAGTTTCGGCGGTCGTCGGTATTGCGGCGCGGCATCGGGTGCCGCTCATTCCGTTCGGCGCGGGAACGTCGCTCGAGGGGCATGTCAATGCGCCGCTCGGCGGCATTTCCGTCGACCTCAGCCGTATGAACCGCATTCTGTCCGTCTCGACCCGCGATCTCGATTGCACGGTCGAAGCCGGCGTCACGCGGCCGGCGCTCAACGCGCATCTGCGCGACCGCGGGCTGTTCTTCTCCGTCGATCCGGGTGCGGGCGATGCCACGCTCGGCGGCATGGCGGCGACGCGGGCGTCGGGAACGAATGCGATGCGCTACGGTACGATGCGCGACAACGTCATCTCACTTAAGGCGGTGATGGCGAACGGCACGGTTCTTTCGACGGGCGGGCGGGCGCGCAAGTCCGCTGCGGGGCTCGACCTCACGCATCTCCTGATTGGTTCGGAAGGGACGCTCGGCATCATCACGGAGCTGACGCTCAAGCTGCACCCCATTCCAGAGCGCATCCTCGTTGCAGCGTGTCCGTTCGCGTCGGTCGCGGGCGCGTGCGAAGCGACGATGGAGGCCAATGCCTCGGGCCTCGGGCTCGCGCGTGTCGAACTGCTCGATGCGCTGCAGGTGCGCGCCGTCAATTTCCATTCGAAGCTTGCGCTGCCGGAGGCGCCGCATCTGTTCGTCGAGATCGCGGGCGGGGCTGCGGCGACGGAGGAGCAGCTCGCGCAGTTTCGCGAGATCGCGCTCGGCAACGGTGCGCTCTCCTTCGACTGGGCGGCGGAGGAGGATGCGCGGCGCGCCCTGTGGCGCGCCCGGCACGACGCGTTCTGGTCCGTCCGCACGATGTGGCCGGGCAAGGCGGTGGTGGTCAGCGATGTCGCCGTTCCGCTCTCGGCGCTCGCGCAATGTGTCGACGAGACGGTGTCCGACATCGCGGCGAGCGGGCTCGTGGCGCCGATCGTCGGGCACGTGGGCGACGGGAACTTCCACGTCATCCCGGTGTTCGACGCGCAGGATACCGAAGCGGTGGACCGCGTGCGGGGCTTGCTGGACCGGCTCGTCGGGCGTGCCTTGGCGCTGGGGGGAACCTCTACCGGCGAGCACGGCGTGGGCCAAGGCAAGGCGGTTTATCTGGCGCGGGAGCTCGGGCGGCCGGCCGTGGAGGCGATGCGGGCGATTAAGGGAGTGCTTGATCCGCTTGGGATTTTCAATCCGGGGAAGATGCTGCCTTCTACGAAAGTCTAAGATCTATAAGACGCCATTTAACTCTTTGTTTCTATACGTCACTCGTACAGTTCTTCTTATTTGTTACCGGAAATCTTAAGCAACGTTGGCAATTCGTCTGCTCCAACTATTGCAATGCAGGGTTGTTTGGGGTTTCAATAAAATCGCGAACGTGGCGCCGTCCCACCTATCCCCCCTAGGGGCGTCATAGTTCTTCAGCCCGCGACCTGCCCCCCCGGTCGCGGGCTTTCCATTTCAAGACTCATATCTGCGAGTCAGGACTGGGATCCGCGAGTCCAGCCTGCGGCTTCCGCTTCGCTTTCGCTGCAGAACCAGCGCTCGCCGCGGGACGCCCGCAGGCGAATGCTGTCGTAGCTCGCGGCCCAAGGCAGGACATAGACGCGCGCGCCCGAACGTATCGGCCCTTTGATGGGACAGCCTTCGGGGGCCGACTTCTTCGCGTCCTCCCACCGCTTATCGCGATAGTCCTGTGGGCGGTCGGCTTTTCCGGCCCAGAGGCCGATCTTCTCGCCCTCCGCCTGATCCTCGACACCGGCGTAGCTGCTCCAGAAGCCTCCTGCTGCGAAGACGTGGCCTTTGCGCACGAGCGCTTCGGCTATGTCGTCGCTGCCGATGTAGCAACGGGCCCGCGTGGCGTTGGTATCCTCGCCCACGACATCGCACGTCACGCGACGGCCGCGTACGAGCGCTGCCAGGGCGTCCTTGGCGGACTTGCCGCAGGGCCATATACCGTTTCGGCGCTGGCATGATTGTGCGGACTCGGGGGCTTCTATGTCGTCGAGCAGGACGGTCTTTCCGGCGATGCGCAGCGTGTCCCCGGTGACTGCGACGGCGCGGCCGGTGAGCTGCCCTGGGTCGGACGCGTCAGGAAGCGCGCCGGTCGTGACCGGCGCGGGGGTTAGGGTTGCGAGCGAGACCGGCGACCCATAGCGGTAAAGCGCGAGGCCCGCGGCGCCGATCGCGACGATGCCGAGCGCGGCCAAGCCTGCCTTGCCGAACGAAAGGCGCCTGTCACCGGGAAGCTCGAACGAATGGTCGCGCAGGCGTGTCAGCAGGCTATCGCGATTGCCCGGCCGGTGCGTGCGATAGGGATCGGTGAGATAGGCGAGAACGGCCAGGGCGGCCGTCAGGACGAAGATCGCCGTGGCGATGATTGAGTCGGCATCGAAGCCGAACACCCACGTGCGATAGAGGGCGCCGAGGCCTGCGAGAGCGGCGACGACCTTCAGGACGAGATTGGGACGCGGCTCGCGCGCCCAGTCAAGGACGGGCTCGAGCACCGGGCCAAGCGGCTCGCCGATGCGGCGGGCGAGCGCGGATGTTCCGAGCCAGATGCCGCCGGCCACGACCGCAAGCCCCACGCCGAGGGCGCGTCCGGCGCGGATAGTCCAGTCGCCCAGGATGCGTGCGCCGGCCTGGGCCGCCGACCCGAGGCTTTTTATTCCCGACACGGTGCCTGCACCGGCGCTGCGGGCGCCCGCAATGCCGGCGTCGAGCCCGCGCTTGCCGGCATCCTTCACGTGGGTGGCCGCGGCGTCCTTGGCGTCCTTCATGCGTTGGCGGCGTTGCTCACGACGCACAAGGATCGTCGTGCGCACGTAATCCCGCCACTCGAAGCCTTCATTGCGTTTTCGCCACCAGAACAAATTCCTGCCCCGCGCCGTGTCGCTATCATGTTGTGTGAATGGGTACACGACCGCGTGGTCCCGCGGTCCTGACGCACCATATCAAGCCTTGTGCTCCAATGATGGCATCGCTTTGGCCGGACGAGACAAAATGCACGAAATCCCCAGGCCCTGCCGCATGGACTTCGCTGTGTCCGAGGGCTAGATTTATGCTCTTAGTGGTGCGCCGGGCGCACCTGAAGGAGGGTTTCATGACACAGACTGGTATGCGTCTTGTGAGACATCTCGTTTCGGCACTGGCCGCTGCGACGCTGATTGCGGGCGCCGTGCCTGCGATGGCCGACGACGACGGGCCCGCCAAGCCGCGCATCGACTGCAGCAAGGCCAAGAACAAGGACAAGCCCGCCTGCAAGCCCAAACACGGACCCTCCGACGACGAGGTCATCAACGGCGCCTACTGGCTCGCGCACGCCGGCAAATACCGCGACGCGCTGACGCTGCTCGGTGCGGTCCAGGACAAGGAAAACCCGCGCGCGCTCAATGCTATGGGCTTTGCGACGCGCAAGCTCGGCGACGTCGATGGCGCGCTCCCCTACTACGCGCGTGCGCTCGCCATCAAACCCGACTATGTTCAGGCCCGCGAATACCTGGGTGAGGCGTTTCTGGCCAAAGGCGACGTGGTTCGCGCGCGGGCCGAGCTCGGCGAGATCGAGCGGCGGTGCGGTACGGGCTGCGTCTCGTTCGCGAACCTCAAGCGCGAGATCACCGCGTTCGAGGCGCGGAGCTGAACTACTCACCTTTCAAAAGACCAGGCAGACGTGAACGCGAGGCGGCATCCTTGCCGCCTCTCAAGAGGGACATTGCATGACGACGCGCTTCTCCAGGACGGCAGGACTTCTCGTGGCATCGGGGTTCGTGGCGGCTGTCGCGGGCTCGCCTTTGATGGCCGAGGGCCGCATCTCCAAGGATACGGGGCCTGCCAGCGCGGCGTGTGACGTGCACGCCAAGGGCTCGCCCGCCTGGACGGCATGTGTCGGCGCCGCGAGCGCCAAGATGGCGGACGAGGAGCTGTTCTATGCCGGCTATTGGCTGGCAAAGAACGGCCAATACGAGACGGCGCTCGGCTATCTCAAGCTTGCGCAGAAGAAGGACGAGCGCGTGCTGACGTACATCGGCTTTGCGACGCGCAAGCTGGGCGATGTGGACGCGGCGCTTCCGCTCTACCGGCGCGCGCTCGAGGTAAACCCGAACTATGTCGTTGCGCGGGCCTACATGGGTGAAGCGTTCCTGACGAAGGGCGAGCCCGACAAGGCGCGAGCGCAGCTCGACGAGATTGCGCAGCGCTGCGGAACCGGATGCCCGGCTTACGTGGACCTCAAAGGCCATATCGGCGATTACGAGGCGGCGCACGGGAAGGGCTGATCCAGCCTGTCCGCTGTTGATTGCATCATGGCCGGGTCTCGACCTGGCCATTTCTTTTTCACGATCAGTTGGTGGCGGCGTGCGTGACGGGGTTGGCCCAGATGCGCACGACGCCGTCGTCGCCGGCCGAGGCAAGCCGCTCTCCGTCGGGGGCGAAGCTGACGGCGTTCACCGGGCCGCCGTGGCCGGTGATGGTGCGCAGCGTACGGCCGCGTGCGACATCCCAGATGCGCAGTTGTCCGTCGGCGCCGCTCGAGGCTAGCGTCTTGCCGTCGGGCGAGAACGAGAGCGCGCCGACGCGACCTCGGTGTCCGTAAAGGCGTCGCTGTGCGCGGCCCGACCGCGTCGACCAGACGCGGATATTGCCGTCGAGGCTTGCGGAGGCGAGCAGCTTGCCGTCGGGGGAGAAGGCGAGCGCGGAGATCGGCTCCTTATGACCGCGGTAGGTGCGGATGCGGTCGAGCGTGTCGAGGTTCCAGAGCTTCACAATCTTGTCGGCGCCGCCCGAGGCGAGGCGCGGCCCCTTCTCGGTGGTGACGTAGGTGACGGCCTGGGCTGCGTTCTCGTGCGCGTCGATGACCTGCACCGGAGTCGAGGGGGCCGTTGCGTCCCACAGCGTCACTTTCGCGTCGCTGCTCGAGGCCGCGAAGCGGTCGGCGCGTCCGGCGAAGGCGAGCGACCAGATCTCGGCATCGTTGCGCTTGAAGGAGGCGATCTTCTCGGCACGCTGCCAGTCCCAAAGCACGACGTCGCCCGAGGCGTGGCCTGTTAGTGCGTTGCTGCCGAAAACAGCGAGTGCTTTTGCGGGGCCGTTGTCGAGCTCGATGGTGCGGATCAGCGCGCCCGAGCTTGTGTTCCAGATCTTGAGACGCGCGTCGGTGCCGACGGTCGCGATGGACGTGCCATCGATCGTGAAGGCGACGGCGGTGACGGAGCCCACATGCCCGGACAACTCGGCCACCGGGCGAATGACGGGGACTTCCTGCAAGGACGCCGTGCGGATGGCGGAGGTGCCGGTCCTCGTATCCGTGGTCGAGGTGCCGGCCGAGATTTCGCCGCTGCCGCGACTTTCGACCTGCGGGAAGCGCTCCTGCATGGCAACGGCAGCGCTCGCGACGCCGACGCCGACCAGCAGCTTGAAGAGGATCGGCCGCCAGCCGATGTTGCGGCTGCCCCGGATCGGGCGCGGGCGGGCTGCGGGCTTGCGCTTCTCCTTGCCTTTCGCCTCGGCCTTCTTCGGGACGACGATCAGCTCCTTGCCGGGCTCTTTCTTGTTGTTGCGCAAGACGCGCGGCAGCTTGACCGGTTCCGGCAGCTTGCTGACCTTCTGCGTCTCGGCTTGCTGGCGCGGGGGCGCAGCAAGTTCCGCCGCCGCGGCGGGTGCCGCCTGCTTGGCCGCGTCGTTTGCCTGAGGTGCGGGCGAGGCCGCCGGCTTCTTCTTCAATCCGTCGAGGAAATCGAGCATGCCGCCCTTGGGGCCCGGTGCGTCGGGCGGCGGTGGATTGACCGTCGCCGCGACGGGCTTTTTGCCAGCTTTTGCCTTCGGCGCATCTGCGGCGGGCTCGTCGTCCGATTTCTGCGGCGGAGATTTTGCGAACCAGCCTGGCTTGGCAGGATCAGGTGCGAGCAGCGCGCCGCGCCATGCGGAGATGGACTGGGGCCTGCCTTCGACCTGAAGTGTCAAGGCGTGGTCGATGGCCTTGAGGAAGCCCGATCGATAGGCAGAAAGGGCGGCGTCGCGGGCCGGGATCAGCTCGTCCTTGACCATGCGCGACGGGCTGTCGGCGGGACGCTTGCCGGTGACGGCGTGATAGAGCGTGGCGGCGAGCGCGTAGATGTCCGTCCACGGACCCTGCTGGCGGCTCGTCTCGGCGTACTGCTCGTAGGGCGAGTAGCCGGGCTTCACCAGCGCCGAGACCGTCTTCGAGTGGGCGAGGATCTCGCCGCGCGCGGAGCCGAAGTCGATGAGGACGGGGCTGCCGTCCTTGCGGATGATGATGTTGTCGGGCGCGATGTCGCGATGCAGGAAATCCTGCTTGTGAATGAGCTCCAACGCATCGAGGAGCGGAGCGATGATGGCGTCCAGCTCTTTCTGGCGCGGAGCGCGGCCGAGGCCCTTGAGCCAGGCCTTGAGGCTCTGGCCCTCCTCGAAGTGGAGCACCATGTAAGCCGTGTTGTTGGCCTTGAAGTAGCGGTAGACGCGTACGATGTTGGGGTGCGAGAAGCGGGCAAGCGTTTGCGCTTCCTCGATGAATCGGTCGAGGCCCCAGCGGTAGTCGCTGGCGCAGTCCTGGGAGCGGGGAGCCGCGTCCGCGGTCGATGTGCGGGCTGCAAAATCGGAGGGAAAGTACTCCTTGATGGTGACGCTGCGGTCGAGCGCAACCTCCTCGGCCAGATACGTGATTCCGAAACCGCCGGCGCCGAGCACGCGCTCGATCCGGTAGTCGCCCACCAGCTCTGTGCCGCCTTTTAGCGCTATCAAACTCGTCATCGGCTCTCAGGTTCTGGATCGGCTCGAAGGCACCAGGATATTTTCGACTTCCGAGTGCAAATCACCTCCGGTGTCCCTTGTGAAGCAGGAATGTGGCGGTCGCGTGCGCGATGTGGTCAACTTCGCTGCAATTCACCGGGGAACTTGCGCCCATGGCCATGTTGCTGCCGCAGAGCGACAACAAACAGTAAGACAGATTCGAGCCTGAGCATATCCATGCAACCTTTTGCGCCGGAAGCGATCCGGCAGCCCCGCGACCGGGGTTTGACAATTCGGATTTTCGCTCAAGGGCTGACGATTGCGGCGCTCGCCTCTTCGGCGTGGGCAACGCCGGAGATTCTACCGGCGGGCGGGAGCCTGTTCGTTCCCGACAGCCTCGTGCAGACGTGGACGGGATTTGCCGATTGGCTTTCTGCGAGCTATGCCCGCGCGCCCGCGCTGGTGCTGGGACTCGCGGCGCTGATGGCGGTGCCGCCGCTGGCGCTACTGGGATTGTGGGTCAGCCGCCGCGAAGCGCAATCGGTTGCCGTGTCGGAAGCGCAGACGCAGGTTCGCCGCGTGCCGCGCAGCGCCAAGGCCGAGCCGCGCGACGGCGTCCGGACCGGGCATATCCCCTTGCGTCCGCTCGAGGCGTGGGTCGAGGTGGTCGACAGCGATGCGGCGGTCTCCGGCTCGCGGGAGCAGCGCTACAGCCTCGCGCGGACCCTGCTCAGGATCGGCCGCGAGACGGACAACGACATTTGCCTGCAGGATATCACCGTGCACCGCTATCATGCTGCCATCCATCGGACGGAAGATGCCGAGTTCGTCATCACGGATCTTTCGAGCAAAGCCGGCAACGGCGTGGTCGTGAACGGCCGCGCGGTGGCGGAGGCGCGGCTCGCGAGCGGCGACGTGATCGAGCTTGGCAATGCGCGCCTCAAGTTTTCGGCTGCGCCTTCGGGGTGAGGGGCGTGGAATGGCCGAAGCGGGGTTTCGGTTGATCGGTGGCGATTGCGGCGACTGCCGAATTGCCAGAAGCGAGACAGATTGAGGAGGATGAAATCATGGCAGCGAGCGGTGGTGGCTCTCCAGGACAACGTTCGGGCCGGTTCCTCGGCTCTCTCAAGGATGCGCTCGTCGCGGCCAGCCGCGAGGATACCGCCAGGCAAGAAGCGGCTGTCGCGCAGCAAGTGGCTGCCGCGAAGGACGGTGGCGTAATAGCAGTGCCTGGTCCGGACGGCGCCCAGCAGTTGCCGGCGCCGCGTGCGGAGGCGCCGCAAAGCCCGTCCGCGGCGGAGGCCGCGCGCGAGGCACGCGCGCCGCGTGTGACCTCCGACAGCAAGCACGTGGAAGCCGATGCTCCGCCGACGACGCGTGTCGTGCGGGCTGCGGCCAAGTCGCAGCCGGAGTCGGCCGACGCGCGCACGACGCTCGTGCGCGGCAAGATGCAGGTGACGCGCGGTGCATTCGAGCAGGATCCCGTGGTCGGATGGCTGGTCGTCGTGGGCGGCCCAGGTATCGGGCAGTACCGCCCGATTTTCGAGGGCAACAACGCGATCGGCCGCAGCGAAAACAATCGCATTCCGATCGACTTCGGCGACGACGCCATCTCGGCGGACGAGCAGGCCTATATCCGCTACGACTCGTCCGAGCGCTCTTTCCTTTTCGTGCCAAACCTTGCTAAGACCAACGTCGTTGCCCTCAACGAGAAGCGGCCGACGGGTGCCGTCGAGCTGGCTCAGATGGACGTCATCACCATGGGCCGGACACAACTCGTGTTCGTGCCGTTCTGCGGCCCGGACTTCGATTGGGCGGCGCTTCAAGAGCAGACCTAAGGACGAATGCTAGCTTTCGAGCACGCAAGCCGCGCAACGAAGGGCGCGCGGAGCTACCAGGAGGACACCGCTCTCTTCTGGAGCGGACCGGATGCGGCGGCGCAGGCCAACGGTGCGGCCGTGCTCGCGGTGCTGGCCGACGGCATGGGTGGGCACGCGGGCGGCGCGCTGGCGAGCCGCATGGCGTGCGAAAGCTTCGTCAAAGCCTATGCCGCGCAGGAGGGCTCCAACCGCGAGCGTCTTGTCGAAGGGCTCTCGGCCGCCAATCAGGCAATTGCCGATACCGTCGATACCAATCCCATGCTGGCCGGCATGGGGTCGACGCTGGTCGGAGTCACGTTCGGGGCCGATGGCATCGAGTGGGTGAGCGTGGGCGACAGTCCGCTGCTGCTCTACCGGCGCGGCGAGATCGCGCTACTCAACGAGGACCACTCGCTGGCGCCGGAACTCGACCGGCTGGCGGCAGCGGGTGCGATCACGGAAGAGGAAGCGAAGCGCGATCCGCGCCGCCATATGCTGCGCTCGGCCGTGACCGGCGACGACATCGATCTTATCGATCTCTCGCGGCGGCCGCTCAAGATGGAGCCCGGCGACTACATCATCCTCGCCAGCGACGGGCTGCAGACGCTCGAGCCGGTCGAGATCGAGCGCATCGTGGCGGCCTATGCGGAGGACGGGGCCGTGGCGGTCGCGAACGCGCTGATCCGCGCTGTCGAGGCGCTCAAGGATCCGCATCAGGACAACGCAACGGTGATCGCCGTGCGCCTCGTGCCGCATCCTGTCCGCGAGACGGAGGCGGCGGAGAGCACCCAAGGCGGCAGTCCCGAGCGCTAAGCGGGTAGCGGCAACTTCCCGCCTCGCGCGACAAGGTCCGAACAAGGCATCGGCAACATACTGCTCCTCTCTGGGAATCGCAGGGAGAAGACCTCGGTGGTCTGGCCAATGCGCATGCGGCACCGGTCGCGCAAGCACGCGTTCGAGGACGCCCTCGACGAAGCGCGCCTGACGCCGGACGACGAGCTCGAGGATTTCGTCGGGTCCGCATTCGCCAATCCCATGTCGGCGCCGGCTGTGGGCAGCCTTGGCGATATCGCCGTGGCGGCAGGCTATGTGGCTACGGTGTCGCTGGCGCGTGCGTATGGAAGCGAAGGAGATGCCGGTGAGCTTCGGGCGGTGGAGCGGCCGGGGGATGCAGCGCGCAAGCTCAAGGCTGTGCTTGCGAAGGGCGGGCTTTCGCAGGCCGATTTGCGGCTCATGAGGCGCCGCTTCGCAGCCCAGAACCATCCGGACCGCGTTGCTCAGGAGCTGCGTGCGGAGGCTGTTCAAGCCATGGCTGAGGTCAACGCCGAGATCGACCGCGCGCTTGCGCGCCTGAAGCGGGCGTGAGCGGTCTCGCGCGGTCGGCTGCGCCTATTTTATTCTGTAGCCGCCTTCGACCTCGAAGCCGCCGCCTTCGATCACGTCCTGCCAGCTAAACGCCGCCAGGAAATCCTCGCAGCTTCCCATGACGCGGCTCGGGTAGGCGCGCATGTGCTCGATCCGTCCTTCGTTGAACCAGACGGTGACGTAGAGGGGCGGGAGCGTCTCCTGCCGGAGGATGTCTTTCAGGAAGCGGATCAGGGAACGCGCCGGACAGTACTGCCACGCCTCACGCAGGCCGTTCACCTGGATGTAGCTCGGCGGTCCCAGCACGGCCGTGAGCTCGGTGCGATTCATTCCAGGACCTACGAGCGCGATTTCGAAGGGCGCCTGCTCGTCGATCGTGAACGACCTTCGTCCGCTCCACGATTCGCCTGGTGCACCGCAGATGGCTGCGGCCAGGGCTAATCCGAAGCCCAGGCTTCTTATCCAGGTTGACACGCGAGGCCCCATGTCGATTGCCGTTTCAACTCGAAGGCGTTTGTCTCAACATTTCAAGGCGTAGGTAAAACGCGGGGCATTAGAGCCCGGCCGGCTTGCGCCAGGCTTGAGGTGATGGGCTCAGTACCTTTCCGTATACGCAACTTCAGATGTGTCTTTGGAACCCGCGCCAAGTGATCACTTTGCGCAACACCACAATATCGAATCGGCCGATCATCCGACAAATCCTCAACAAATCGTTGATCGAAAGGGCGACGCACTGCATCCCGGTTATGTGGGGTTGCGTTGTGTGATTCGGGGGTGCCGATGGGCGGGGGAAAATCACATGATCGTCGTCGTGGACGAGCGCGCGACCGTGACCGAGGGGTACGCGTCCTGGTTTGATCGGGAGGGAATCTCCGCGTGCGGGCTCGCGCCGGTGGAGTTCGAGGGCTGGGTCAGCGCCGTTTCCGAATCGGACATGCGGTCCGTCGAGGCCTTTCTGCTCGGTGATTGCGACAATCGCACCGGGCTCGCCAAGATCATCCGGCGCCGGTCTGCAGCAACTGCCATCATCGCCATGAACGAGAGCCGGTCCCTCGAGGAGACCCTGGATCTATTCGCGGCGGGTGTCGACGACGTGGTGAGGAAGCCGATCCACGTCCGCGAGATCATTGCCCGGGTGAAGGCCATCCGGCGGCGGGCGAGCGGCGCGCCGGACTACACCGACGTCGGGGAAATGCGCGTTTTCTTCGACGGGCGCGATCCCGAGGTCAAGGGTGAGGTGCTGCAGCTCCCGCGGCGCGAGCGGCGCATTCTCGAGTATCTGGTCTCGAACCGCGGTTGCCGGATCAACAAGACGCAGATCTTCAACTCGGTGTACGGGCTTTTCAGCGAGGACATCGACGAGAACGTCGTCGAGAGCCATATCAGCAAGCTCAGGAAGCGTCTTCGCCACCGCCTCGGCTACGACCCGATCGATTCCAAGCGCTACCTCGGATACCGGCTGGTGGTCGATGCGGCGCAGGCTCGTGCGGACGAAGCTTGTGCTCCGTCCAGCCTCACGCAAGATGCCGATGGTCTACTCGAAAAGTCAGAGCTTTTCGAGAAGGATCCCGTGGGATGAGCATTTCCGGCATGATGCGGACGAGTGCGTCCGGAATGGCGGCGCAGTCGGCGCGCCTCGGCACCGTTTCCGACAACATCGCCAACGCCAGCACTCACGGCTACAAGCGCGCGTTCACTGAGTTTTCGACCATCGTTCTCGAGTCCGGCAAGGGCGCCTATGTGCCGGGCAGCGTCGACACGACCGTGCGTTACGGCATCTCGCAGCAGGGCGGCTTCGACTACACTACCTCGCCGACCGATCTGGCCGTCAACGGTAACGGCTTCCTGCTCGTCAGCGATGGCAGCGACGCGACCTACCTCACGCGCGCGGGCTCGTTCGTCAAGGACGATGAGGGCTATCTCGTCAATGCCGCCGGCTTCAAGCTGCTCGGCTATCCGATCGTGAACGGCTCGACTGCTGCCGCTTCGAACGGAACCGCCGGCATGGAAGAGGTCAACATCTCGACCATGGCGCTCGAGGCGACGCCTTCAACGCTCGGCACCTATCACGCCAACGTGCCGATCGATGCCACTGCGGTGGCGGCGGGCAACCGGCCGTCGGACAACATTGCGACCTCCGCCTACACGGCAAAGGCGTCGATCACGGCGATCGACAATGTGGGTCGCGAGGTGACGCTCGACATCTATTATACGAAGACGGGTGCGAATACGTGGGAAGTGTCCGTCTTCAACGCGGACGATGCCGCTTCTTCGACCGCACCCTTCCCGTATGGTACCGCGGGCGATCCGCCGCTTTCGGAAGCAACGCTAACCTTCGATCCGGGTACGGGCCAGTTGGCGTCCGTCACGCCGGCGATTGCTGCGGGTCTGGCGTTCGAGATTCCGGTTCCCAACGGCCAGACGCTGACGCTCGACATTTCCAATTCGAGCGAGCTTGCCGAGGATTTCCAGGTCCTTACGCCGACCATCAACGGTAACTCGCCGAGCTCCGTCGAGGGTGTCGAGTTCAATAAGGACGGTACGCTCTATGCCGTCTACGGCAATGGCGCGCGCGTCGGCATCTACCGGATTCCGCTGGCAACGGTGCCGAGCCCCGACAACCTCACGCCGCAGGCCGGCAACGTCTATACGGTCAGCGCGGATTCCGGAAACCTTCAGGTTGGCTTCCCCGGAACGGCAGTGTTCGGAGAGCTGCGTTCGTCGCAGCTCGAGAAGTCGACGGTCGATACGGCAACCGAGCTGACGACGATGATCGAATCGCAGTTCGCGTTCACCGCGAACTCCAAGGTGTTTCAGACCGGCGGCGAGCTCATGGAGGTCCTCGTCAACCTCAAGCGGTAGCACGCTCTGAGGGCCAGGGGGGATGACGCGCAATGAGCCTCACGGCAGCCTTGTCAACCGCGAACTCCTCCCTCTTCGTATCCAGCGAGCGGACGAGCCTCGTCTCACGTAACATCGCCAATGCCGACAAGGCGTTCTACTCGCGGAAGTCCGTCGAGACCATCACCATGCCGGGGTCAGGCGTGCGGACCTCGGCGGTCGTGCGCACGGAAGATCCTGTCCTCTTCAAGAAGATCCTGGGGTCGAACTCGCAGACGGCGATGTACTCGGCGTCTCTCGATTCCCTCGACATTCTCAACAATACGATCAGCGACGTCGAGCTCGACACATCGCCGGCCGCGCTCATCAACAAGCTGCTGTCGGCGCTGCAGAACTATTCCGCCCAACCGCACAACCAGCTCGCCGCCGAGGCTGCCGTACGCTCGGCGCGCAACCTGGCGACCGGGCTCAATACCGCGGCCGCTACCGTGCAGTCGGTGCGCAACGAGGCGGACACGGGCATTCAAGCCTCGATCGACCGCATGAACTCCCTTCTCGGTCAGTTCAAGACCGTGAACGAAGAGATCGTGAAGGGAACGATCACGGGCAAGGACGTCACGGACTATCTCGACCAGCGCGACCAGATCCTGCACGATCTTTCGAACGAGATCGGCATCCGGACCGTCACGCGCGAAAACAACGATATGGTGATCTACACCGACAGCGGCGTGACGCTGTTCGACAAGTCGCCGCGTTCGATCGAGTTCAGCCGCACGTTGAACCTCACGCCGGGTGTGCCGGGCAATGCCGTCTACATCGACGGTGTGCCCGTGACGGGCGCGAACGCGACGATGCCGGTGCAGTCGGGACGCATCGTCGGGCTGGTCCAGGCGCGCGACGACATTTCGCTGTCCTACGAAGCCCAGCTCGACGAGATGGCGCGCGTGCTGGTCACGATGTTTGCCGAGTCGGATCAGTCGGGGGGTGGCGGCGCCGATGTTCCCGGCCTCTTCACGTACTCCGGCGCAACGACCATTCCTGCGAGCGGTGTGCTCATCTCGGGTCTGGCGGCTGCTCTCAGCGTCAATGCCAGCGTCGATCCGGACCAGGGCGGAAACGCAAATCTGTTGAGGGACGGCGCCATCTCCGGCGACCCTGACTACACGTACAACACAGGTGGCGAAGCGAGCTACACCGACCGTATCGACGAGCTGATCGAGAAGATGGGGCTGAGCTACACCTACGATCCCGCGGCAAAGCTCGCTACGACGGGAACGCTCTCCAACTACTCCTCCATCTCCGCAGGCTGGCTGGAGGAGCAGCGCAAGGTTGCCGACGACAGCCACACGTACCAGAGCACGCTTTACGAACGCTCGTTCGAGGCATTTACGCGCAACACCGGCGTCAACCTCGATGAGGAGCTTTCACTGATGCTGGAGATCGAGCGGAGCTTTTCGACCTCGTCGAAGCTCATCTCGGTCGTCGATGACATGTACAACGCGCTTCTCGCGGCCGTCTAGGGAACGTCATGAAGACATCATCGATCTCGACCCTGGCCATCATCAACGCGACGCGAGAGACGCGCGTCAGCTTGCAAGCGAAGCTTGTCGAGGCGCAGAAGGAGTCCTCGACGGGGCGTTACGCCGACGTGGGATTGACGCTCGGCTACCTTACGCAGCGCACCGTCTCGCTCAGGCAGGATCTCGAGCGGGCGCAAACGTTCAAGGACAGCAATATCGTTGCGGCCTCCCGGCTCGAGCTTACGCAGACGACGCTCGATGGCGTCGCGAGCGCCGCGGACGAGTTCCTGAAGACTCTCATGGCTGCGCGGGCTTCGCCGTCGGCGGCCAGCACGGCGATCACCGATGCCAAGAACAAGCTGACGTCGCTCGAGGCCGCGCTCAACACGACGGTCAATGGCACGCATATCTTCGCCGGCGTGAACACGGACGTGAAGCCGATCACCACGTATTTCTCCACGCCGGCCTCGGCGGCACAGACGGCGGTGGCAGCGGCGTTCACCACGGAATTCGGCGTCGCGCAGTCGGCTCCAGGCGTCGAGAACATCACGGGCGCGGATATGACGACGTTCCTGGACGGCGCGTTCGCAACCCTCTTCGATAACGCGAACTGGACAACGACCTGGTCGTCGGCGTCGGATCAGAACATCACAAGCCGTATCTCGACCAACGAGCGCATCGAGACGTCTACCAATGCAAATGCCGATCCGTTCCGTGCCCTCGCGTCGGCTTACACAATGATCGCCGATCTCGGGATCGAGGAGCTAAGCCCCGAGGCCTATCAGGCCGTCATGGACAAGGCGATCGAGGTCGTCGGGCAGGTGACGGGCGACCTTACGCAGCTCCGCGCGGGGCTTGGCACATCGCAGGAGCGCATCCAGGCTGCCAACGATCGTATGGACGTGCAGGTCTCGCTGCTCCAGGAGCATATCGTTCAGCTCGAGGGCGTCGATACCTACGAGGCGACGGCGAAGGTGAACGCGCTCCTCACTCAGATTGAAACAGCGTACGCGCTGACCGCGCGTCTGCAGAATCTCAGTCTGCTCAACCACATCTAACGCGCCCGGAGACCAGAGGAACTCAATGTACAAGTTCTACTACAACGAGGTTCTCGACGAATCGCCAAAAGAGGCGAGGGAGCAGGAGCGCACGGCGCTCGATCGCACGATCGCGCTGCTGCAGGACGCGGAGCAGAAGGGGACGGGCTCGCGTGAGGCCGTCGAGGCGCTTTTCTACGTGCGCAAGCTCTGGGGGATCTTCATCGAGGATCTTGCAAAGTCTGACAATGGACTCCCGCCCAAGCTCAGGGCGGATCTGGTGTCGATCGGGCTGTGGGTGATGCGCGAGACGGAAGAGATCCGTCAAGGCAGGTCCAAGAATTTCGCTGCGTTGATCGAGGTGTCGCAGACAATTTCGGAGGGATTGAAATGAGCACGACGACGCGCGTGACGCTCCGTCCGGGCGAGCGCATCTTCATCAACGGCGCGGTTATCAGGTCGGATGGCCGCGCGTCGTTCGATATTCTCAACAACGTGCCTTTCCTGCGGGAGCACGAGATCATGCATGCGCAGCAGACGGTCACGCCGCTGCGGCAGCTCTACTACATCCTGCAGACGATGGTCATGGAGCCGAACGGCATCGAAATTGCGCGCAGTGTCTATCAGGATACGATGCGCTTCCTGCCGATGGCCTTTGCCAATGCCACGGTGCTTGCCGGGCTCGACACGATCCGCGAGCAGGTCGCAGCCGGTGCGCCGCTCGACGCACTGCGGACATTACAGCCCCTGATCCCGATCGAGGATGCGATCCTCGGCAGGCAGGGCACGGGAGAGCTCAAGGTGGTAGGAGCGGTGTTATGACGACAGTCCCATCGGTCAACTCGAGCACGTCTACCAGCCAGACGAACACGACCTCGTCGACGACGAGCGCGAACCTCAACTACGATTCCTTCCTGAAGCTGCTCACGGCGCAGATGCAGTATCAGGATCCGACAAAACCGATGGACGCGACGCAATTCGTGGCGCAGCTCGCCTCGTTCTCGAACGTCGAGCAGGCGATCAAGACGAACAGCAAGCTCGACTCCCTTCTCATCTCGCAGTCGCTGATGCAAGTGGATGGGCTCATCGACAAGTATGTGACGTCCATGGACGGCTCGGTTACGGGTCAGATCAAAGAAGTGCACATTTACGCCAACGGCACCGTCGTGAAGCTCGATTCCGGCAAGGAGCTGCTGCTCGACGCCGGCGTGAAGATCTCGGCAACGCCTCCGGAAACAGAGGAGACGACGTGAATCCAGCCGACGCACTCGACATAGGGCAGGCCGCCATCTGGACGGTCGTGATCGCCTCATCGCCGGGCGTTATCGCGGCGATGCTGGTCGGCATCCTGATCGCGCTGTTGCAGGCGCTGACACAGGTGCAGGAGATCACGCTGACCTTCGTTCCGAAGATCATTGCCATCCTGCTCGTGACGGCGCTGACGGCGCCCTTCATCGGGGCCGTGATCTTTTCGTTTGCGGAGCAGACCTACGCGCGGATCCCCAACGGCTTCTGATACCTGGAGCGCGATCAACTTTGATTGGATCAGGATCGCGCTCCAGGTCTTTAACGAGACCGATGATTCACGCTTCGGACTTTTCCAGCGCTGCCGATTCACGTCGCGCCTGATAGGCGGCGCGACGATCGGAGCGATAGGGTCCGAAGCGATCATGGTCTAAGGGCATCAATCTCTTGAAATTTTTCCGCGGAGCCCCTTCCGCGGCGACCTTCGCGCAAGCTTGATCGCCGACACTTCCCCCCGGGATATTGCGGGCCCAGGGGGACGTATGAGCACGGGCGTTGCCGTACAAGGCGTCGGCGTAGGAGCGGGCTACACGCGCGACATCGGATTTGCGGTCGGCATCGTCGTCATCCTGACGGTGCTGTTCCTGCCGCTGCCGGCGATCATGATCGACGTCGGCCTGGCGTTCTCGATCGCCTTCGCCGTGCTGATCCTCATGGTGTCGCTGTGGATCCATCGGCCGCTCGAATTCTCGGCCTTTCCGACCGTCCTCCTGATCGCAACCATGCTGCGGCTGTCGCTCAATGTGGCGACGACCCGTCTCATCCTGTCGAACGGTGCCGAAGGGCATACGGCTGCCGGCCATGTGATCGCGGGCTTTGCCAACTTCGTCATGGGCGGCGACTTCGTCATCGGCGTGGTCGTGTTCGTGATCCTGATCACGGTCAACTTCCTCGTTATCACGAAGGGCGCGACGCGTATCGCGGAAGTCGGCGCCAGGTTCACGCTCGATGCGATCCCCGGCAAGCAGATGGCCATCGACGCGGATCTCAATGCCGGCAACATCGACGAGAAGGAGGCCATGAGGCGCCGGCGCGAGCTCGAAGAGGAAAGCTCATTCTTCGGCTCTATGGACGGTGCCTCGAAGTTCGTGCGCGGCGATGCCATCGCCGGCCTCATCATTACCGCAGTCAATATCTTCGGCGGTATCATCATCGGCGTGATGCGGCACGGCATGGAGCTTTCGCACGCCGCCGACGTGTTTGTGCGCCTTTCGGTGGGCGACGGTCTCGTCACGCAGATCCCGGCGCTGATCATCTCGCTGGCTGCCGGCCTCCTCGTCTCCAAGGGCGGCACGCGCGGCTCGGCCGAAATGACGGTGTTCTCCCAGCTCGGCAACTATCCGCGCGCGCTTGCCGTCGCCGGTGCCGTGCTGCTTGCGCTCGCGGTCGCGCCGGGTCTTCCGTTCCTGCCGTTTGCGATCCTCGCGGGCTGTCTATTCTTCGTCGCAGTGTCGATCCCGAAGAAGCTTGCCGAGGCAAAGGCCGCAGAAGAGGCCATCAAACAGGAGGCCGAGCGGCTCAACAAGGAAGAGGCGCGCGATTCCGTCAAGGAGCAGCTCAAGACGGCTGAAGTCGAGATCGCGCTCGGCAAGCAACTTTCGACGTCGCTGCTCGCCTCGCACGGCGAGCTTGCGCACCGGGTCAGCCGCATGCGGCGTGCGTTTGCCAAGCAATACGGGTTCGTGGTTCCGGATATCCGGATTGCGGACGACCTCGCCATTCCGGCCAAGACCTATCAGATCAAGATCCACGGCACGGTGGTGGCATCGGAGGAGCTTCGCATCGGCGACGTGCTCGTCATCACGGGTGATGGGCCGGTGCCAGATGTGCCCGGCGACGAGGCGCGCGAGCCGGCGTTCGGCATGAAGGCGCTCTGGGTGTCGGAGATGTTCGCCAACACGGTGAAGCGGGAGGGCTTCAATCCCGTCGATCCTATGTCGGTGATGCTGACACATCTGCGCGAGGTGATCCGCGGGAACCTGTCGCAGTTGCTCTCATATAAGGATATGCGCGCGCTCATCGACCGTCTCGAGCCGGAATACAAGCGCCTTGTCGACGAGATCATCCCGTCGCAGCTTTCCTACTCGGGGCTGCAGGCGGTGCTAAAACTGCTGCTCGCAGAGCGCATCTCGATCCGCAACCTGCATCTTATCCTGGAGAGCCTCGCGGAGGTTGCGCCCCATATGCGCCGCGCCGAGCAGCTCACCGAGCACGTTCGCATGCGCATGGCACAGCAGATCTGCGGCGATCTAGCGGACGCGGGCGTGCTCAAGGTGCTGCGGCTCGGGAACCGCTGGGATCTCGCCTTCCATCAGAGCCTCAAGCGCGATGCGAAGGGCGAGGTTATCGAGTTCGACATCGATCCACGGCTCATCGAGCAGTTTGGCGCGGAGGCGTCGAAGGTCGTCCGCGGTCTTCTGGACCAGGGGCATCAGTTCGTGCTCGTCTCGGCGCCCGATGCGCGCCCGTACGTGCGCATGGTCACCGAGCGGCTGTTCCCGACGCTGCCCGTGCTCTCGCACCTCGAGATTGCGCGCGGCGTCCAGGTCAAGGCCCTGGGTTCGATCTCGTGACCGCGATCACGCCAGGAACGGTTCTGGTAACTTTCCTCGTGTTCTGCCGGATCGGGGGCTGCCTGATGCTGATGCCCGGCTTCGGCAGCGCGCGGATCCCGCCGCACGTGCGGCTGTTCCTCGCCGTTTCGGTGACGCTGGCGCTGGCGCCGCTGCTCATTCCGGTCGTCGAAGGCGACCTCGCGAAGGCTACTGTCCCGACGGTCGTTCAGCTCATTGCCTCGGAAACGCTGATCGGCGCCATGCTCGGGGTCATGGCGCGCGTGTTCTTCCTGGCGCTGCAGTTCATGGGCACGGCGGCGTCGATGCTGGTCGGCTTCAGCGGCATGGCGGACGCGCCGATCGATGAGAACGAGCCTGCGCCCGCAGTGGCGACCATGCTGACGCTGACCGCGACCGTGCTCCTTTTTGCGACGGGGCTGCATGTGGAGGTGATGCGGGCGCTTGTCGCCTCGTATTCGGTGCTGACGGTTACGGATTTCTTCAATCCGCAGTTTGCGCTCGCGAAGGTGACGGACTCGGCATCGGATTCGTTCATCCTCGTTGCGCAGCTGCTCGCGCCGTTCCTCGCCTATTCGCTGATCGTCAACTTCCTGTTCGGCGTCATGAACAAGCTGACCCCGGTCATTCCCGTCTATTTCGTCTCGGCGCCCTTCGTCATGGCGGGCGGGCTTCTCCTGCTCTATTTCACCTTCAGCGAGGCGCTGACGCTGTTCCTGTCGGGCTTCCAGATGTTCCTTGCCAACGGGTGATGAGCCGCCATGCGCGATCGTGTCCGTAGCCTGAAGCGCATTCTCGAAGTCCAACGGCATCTCCATAGTGTGGAGGAGCTGAAGTTCGCGCGGCTCAAGCAGAAGGTTCAGGAGTGTCAGAGCGAGCAGCGCGCGCTGGCGGAGGCGCTTTCAGACGAGGGGGCCCTGCACGGCCTGTTCCTCGACATGACCGTGCGCCGCCTCAAATCCCTTCAGCAGGAGGAGAGCCGGCTCATGCCGGAGCTCGAGGCGCAGGCGCGGGTTCTGGTCGAGCATGGCGGGCGCATGCGCAACTCGGAGCGTCTTTCCGAGGAGCTTGCGCTCGAGGTCGCGCGCGATGAGGAGCGACGCGAGCTTGAGGCGTTGCTGGAGGCCCGGTTCGCACTAAAGCGCGATCAGTCTTGAAGCGATCATGGTCCAGGCGGCGCAAGCTCCGAGCAAGACCGATGAGTCATGGTCGATGCATAGGATACTCGGTGGAGACCGGCTTTGACGGCGGAGCTTACAATCCGACCCGTTTCCGAGGCGCAGGCGACAAAAGCGACGCCTCTCGCCTCGCGCGCTCCCCACGTCAAGAAGACCGCCGACGCCGCGCAGAAATTCGAAGCCTTCGTGCTGCAGTCCTTCATTCAGGAGATGATGCCTGAAACGCAGGAAAGCGTATTTGGAGGCGGTATTTCCGGTGACTTTTGGAAATCCATGATGTCGGAGAAGATTGCCGAGCAGGTGGCGGCGCGCGGGAGCCTCGGGATTGCCGAGACGGTCCGCGCCCAGCACGCGATGCCGGCGCTGCCCAGCAGCGGGTTCAACCCACTCGATGTCCTTGACCACGCTTCAACCCTGAACGGCGTCGAGGCTCAGCTCGACGCCAAACCTGTGTCCGGAGAGTAGCCATGTACCAGCAGTCCTTTGCCGCAACGCCTGCCGCGCGCCCGGAGGGCGCGTCTCCGGTTGCTCGCGGTCCAGCGCCGATGCTCGAAGTGACCATCCAGCGCCTCGAGGAGATCGTCGATCAGGAAACGCTGGCGTTGAGGTCGCGGAAGGCCGTCAATCTCAAAGAATTCAACGATCGCAAGAGCCAGGCGTTGCTTGAGCTGACGCGGTCGCTGCGCCATGTTCAGGGCGGCGCTCCCGATCCGGCGCTCGCGGCGCGTGTCGGCTCGCTCAAGGTGAAGCTCGCCATCAATCAGGCGGTGCTCAAGGTGCATCTCGAGGCCGTGCGCGAAATCTCGACGTCGATTGCGGATGCCATCCGGCAGGCGGAGTCCGACGGCACCTATACGCAGACGATCTCGTCTGCGGTCAGGCGGCCATGATCAAGTATCTGCTTGGCGGGCTTTGGGCTTCTGTCGTGTCCCTCGGGGCGGCGTACGGCATGTTGCAATGGCAGAAGGGCGGTGCGCCTCCGGCCGTTGCAGAGGCGGAAACGAAAGTCGAGGAGTTCCGAACCAAAGCCATCAACGTTCCGATCATCGGCGCCGGCACGATCCAGGGCTACATGGTCGCCCAGTTCGTGTTCACGGTGGATGCGACTGCGCTTCAGAAAATGCGGGTCAATCCGGAGGTCTACGTTCTCGACGAGGCGTTCAAGACCATCTACGCGGGCGAGCAGGTCAATTTTCAGAATATGAAGAAGCAAGACCTGCCGCTGCTCGCGAAGAAGCTCGGGGAGAACGTCAACAAGCGGCTCGGCACGAAGGTCGTGCAGGATGTCCTGATCGATCAGCTGTCCTATATCCCCAAGAAGGACATGCGCGGCGCCAAGAGCTAAGGCTGCGGTTGGTGCCGTGTCGATCGGGTGGCTGTTTGTGGCCCTGGATGGCCGGGTCAAGCCCGGCCATGGTGTATTAGCGGATGCACCGAGGACTTAGCGTAGGCTCAGCGCTGCTGCTGCGCGTTCTGCGCGTCCTCGTTCGCTTCAGTCAATGCGCGAGCGACGTCCTGGAACGGATCCGCGCTCGGCGGATCGGTCAGCGATTGTTTCATGGCCTCGTAGAGCTTGGGGACGATGTCGATCGCCCTGTCGAGCTCGGCGTCGGCGCCCTTCTGATAGCCGCCCATGAGGCGCAGGTCGCGCGTGTCCTCGAAGTGGGAGATCATCGCGCGCAACATCATGACCAGTTTGCGCTGCTCGGGGGTCCAGACGGTATTGGCGAGGCGCGACACGGAGGTCAGCACGTTGACGGCCGGGTAGCGTCCCTGGTCGGCGATCTTGCGATCGAGGACGATGTGGCCGTCGAGCGTGCCGCGGATGCTGTCGGCGATGGGGTCGTTGTGATCGTCGCCGTCGACGAGCACGGAGAAGACGCCGGTGATCGAGCCGGTCCCCTCGGCGCCGGGGCCGGCGCGCTCCAACAGCTTCGGAAGCTCGCTGAACACGGAGGGTGTGTAGCCGCGCGCGACGGGCGCTTCGCCGGCGGCCAGCGAGACCTCGCGGGTGGCGTGGGCGAAGCGCGTCACCGAGTCGACGATCAGAAGCACGCTATCGCCCTGGTCGCGGAAGAACTCGGCGATGGCGAGCGCCGTCTTGGGTGCCATGCGGCGCATCATGGGGCTTTCGTCGCCGGTCGAGACGACGGTGACGGCGCGGCTGCGGTTCTGCGCCAGCGCGTCCTCGAGGAACTCGCGCACCTCGCGGCCGCGCTCGCCGACGAGCGCCAGAAGAGACCACTACCGCAAACACCCCCAGCACCACGGCAAGAACCGCCAGGTACCAGA
>CAZDUD010000038.1:0-30388 GCA_964508485.1 uncultured Hyphomicrobium sp.
CCACTTCGGGTCCTGCTTGGTGCAGAAATAGATGCCCTGGAACAGCTCGCTCGGCAGCACGACATCCGCGCCGCGCTCGGCGGCTTCGCGCACGAACGCTTCGGTCTTGTCGATGTTCTCGTCCATGTCCGGCCCATACGACGTCTGGATGCCGGCAACGGTGATGCTGCGCCTCTTCATGGCTCGCGCCCTTTCATGCCTGGGGCTCCAAACCCCTCGGCTCCTGCTGCGTAATGCAATGGAACGAGCCGCCGCCGGCATCTCCCGAGCCGAGCAGGCCGCGCGAGGGGACGCCCACAACCGTGCGGTCCGGGAACACCGCGCTCAAGGCTGCAAGCGCCGCATCCTGCGTCGGCGTTCCGTAGACCGGCACCACCACCACGCCATTGCCGATGATGAAGTTCATGTGGGAGGCGGGAGACACCTCGCCGAGCGCGTTGTGGTAGAGGCCCACGCCCGGAACGCGGACGACCTCGAGCCTGCGACCGGCGGCATCCGTCGCCTCGCCGAGCCGCGCCGCGATGGCGTCGAAAATGGCCGCATTCGGATCGTCCGGACCTGCCGGTGCCTGGCACACGACGCGGCCCGGCGCGACGAACCGCGCGATGTTGTCGATATGCCCGTCCGTGTGGTCGCCGATGAGGCCCTCGTCCACCCAGATCACCTTTTTGGTGCCGAAGCCTGCGAGCGCCGCTTCCGCCTGCGCGGCAGTCCAGCCGTTGCGGTTGGGATTGAGCAGCGTCTGCTTGGTGGCGAGCACCGTGCCCTCGCCGTCGTGGTCGACGGCGCCGCCTTCGAGCACGAAGTCGAAGCGCAGGATCTCGGCATCGGCCATCTCCGCCACGCGGTCGCCCACGGTGGAATCGTCCGGCAGATCGAACTTGCCGCCCCAACTGTTGGTCTCAAAGCGGAGCGCGATACGCTTGCCGTCGCGAAAGGCGAAGATCGGTCCCGTATCACGCAGCCAGATGTCGCCGTACTTGGCCGAGACGAGCTCCGCCGCACTGCCGACGGCCTCCAGCGCCGACTGTGCCGCATCGTCGCCGTTGACGAGCACGCGCACCGTGTTGCCGGCCTCGCTCAGCGCATTGACGAGCGCCGCCACGTCGGCGCGCGGCGTGGCGAGGTCCCCGTTCCATTCGGAGGCGTTGGCCGGCCACGCGGTCCAGATCGCGGACTGCGGCGCCCACTCGGCAGGCACGACGATGGACGGAGTGGTCATCAGGCGAAGTGTCCTTCAAAGCGTCAGTTCGAAGCGGGGGTCATGCCCCTTAAAGCGAAGGAATGCAATACGCGAGTGACGCCGCGTCGGATCGGCTCTTGAACGAAAAAAGGACGCCGGCTCGCGCCGGCGTCTGAGGCGTTACGATCGTTGTGGTGGTTACTGGGACGATCCCGCACCCTGCGAGCCGTCCCCGGGGCTCCGCGTTGCCGGGCCCGTGCGCGTGTCGGGAAAGCCCTGCACGCCGCTCGAATCCTGGCTCGGTTGCGTCGTGCGGCGGTTGTTGTTCAGGACGCCCGGATTGCCGATGCCGGCCTCGCCGGAGGATGCGCCGGCGCTAGCGCTGCCGGCATCCGATCCGCCCGGAGCGCGCGTCGCCGGACCCGTGCGCGTATCGGGCGCGCCTTGGACGCCAGGACCCGAGTTCGGCCGCGTGGCGCCGATGGCACCCTGGTCGGCACCCAAGCCTTGCTCCTGGCTCTGCTGATAAATGTACTGCTCTTTCTGCATGCCTGTGGACCGATCCTCCGCCAACGCCGGGGCCGAGAGCGCCGCGACCGCCAGACTGCCCGTAAGAATCTTCTTGGAAAGGAACATTGCTTTCCTCCTTGTGGTTACTGCCACCATTCGCGGGTGGCTATGCGGGAGTAATTCAATGGAGGCGGAGGGGTTCCGCCCCGCGTCCCGCACAATCGGGGAACGGAAATGTGAAGGGCGAGAGATGCCCGTAATTCAAGGCAGCACAACACATTCCCATGTGCGCGACGTGTTGTCGTGGAGCGGAAAGCAGTAAGGCGGAGATGCCCCGTTCCGACGCCACTATCGCCGCAACAAATGTCTGGTCATTTGCGTCGATTGGAGCGCAATGCGTGCATGTGTGAGGACACAAAGGCGCTCGTCGCATCGAATAGCGACCGCGTGGTTGCCTGCAGGGGCGGCTCGATCCACAGCACTATGGCGAAGCTCAAGGCGATAACCCCCGCAGTAGCTGCCAGCAGGGCAGGCAGCATACCTACGCCGGCTTGCATAAAGACCCACACGAAGAAGCCGAGCGATGCGTAGTGCACGAGATAAAGTGGATATGTCGAGAGGCCGACCAACCTTAAGGCCCTCGCCGACTGCCCTCCGATCGCACTGATCAGACGCTGATTGAAGCGTACGGCGGCGACCAGCGATGCTACGGCGGCACACCAGATTGCCGTCGGCAAAACCTCGAGCAACTCTCCCCGAAAACCGGTATGAGCAGTGAGGCGCTGCTCCTCGGCAACCGTTCCATAAATCTCGAGGACGCAGGCCACAAGTGCCAGGGAAACCCACCAGAGCGATCGAGCCGGAATATCCTTCACCAGCCAGAGCCAAAGTGCGACACCAACCGCAAAATAACATCCGTGCCGGAGCAGCATGAGCTGCAGCCACCGGCTATTTTCGTTGGCTTCCGCACACGCTGCCGGCAGCACGGGCGCATCGCACCCCATGCCGGTCATAACGAGATGAAATATGAGGCTGATACCGGCAAGACAGAATGCCAAGCCTCCGATCCAACGAAAGCGTTCGAAAACGAGAAGCGCAAAGACCAAGGCGTAAAACGTGATCTCGATCGCAAGTGTCCAAACCACCGGCGCCAACCATGGTCCGAACGGGTGGAATGTGATTTCTTTTATGTACCGCTTGACGACAGACGCGACACCGATTTCGCCTACGGCCAGGAACATCGCAAGGCCCAAGCTTGCGCATACCCATAGCGACGGCCAGAGCCGGACGAACCGGTCTCGGGCAAAGCGCGCCGCATGGGTCTTCTCGGCAGAGTAGGCGATTACGAAGCCTGAGATCACAAAGAAGATCTGCACACCAATGAACCCATACCAGAACATCGGTGGTGACCCCAACGGATCGTCCGACGGGGGTAACAGGGGATCGAAAGGATTGCTTGGCGCCTCGACGATGAAGCCGAGGTGGTATCCAACAACGAGGAGAGCCGCGACGAAACGCAGTGCATCCAAGCCAAGGATCGTGCGATGCACACGCTCGTTAGGATGGTCTTTCAATCGGCTTTGTCCCGGATGAAGTGTGATCGCCCAATGCTTCTAGGCTAAGCTGGGCCCCCAGAGTTAAGAGCTTTAAATATCCAATTGGCTTGAAGGCTGCCAATGCCGGAACCTTGACGAGATCTTTTAAAGGAAGTGTACCCCTCCGCGCATCTGCAGGTTTCAAGTTGTCGGATCGCGGTAAACAGTGTGCCGGCGACCATCCGATCGGATCTCGAACAAAGAAGCGAGTTGCGCGGGGCGTGGGGTCATGTGTACAGAGTTGGATTGAAACGTCGCGTGCTGCTTTCACACGCGATGCGAAAGCTGGTAACGCTTTGATTATATTGGATTTGCGGGCGTAGTTCAGTGGTAGAACATCAGCTTCCCAAGCTGAGTGTCGAGGGTTCGATTCCCTTCGCCCGCTCCAAGACTTAGCTCCTTGTCATCCGGTCGTGTTTGCAATTCACGTTTTGTCCTCGTACCCGCCTCTAGATTGAGTTGCGGCTGGACGACGAGCAGCCTTGGTTCACTCAAGCCGATTTGGCGGCGAACGTAGGCTTACGGGCGACCACGACCGTCGCAGCATGGCGGGCTTCCACGGGGGAGATTCTAATCGCCTCACGCTGCGTGCGATTCAGGCGACCGAACTCGCACACGTGCGGTCGAAGCGCTTCGATCCGCGCGGCTTCGATGGCTGTGCCGGCGGCTCGTCGGAACCGGAGCGGCGGCCTTGGCTCTTTTGCTCGTTGTCTGCAGCCGACGACTCGCCCTGCAGGTTCGAGAATTGCCGTGCGAGCTCTCCGGATTTGCTCATCTGTCTAATGACGGATACGAGCGCTTTGACTATGGGAAGCATCGATTCGCCTTCGGGCCAGAAAAGCGCCACATCCTGACTGGCGACCGGATTGGTGAGATCGAGGGCGCGCGTTCCCGGCGGCGTGGCGAAGTGCGAGGGAATGATCGTGCAGAGGCCCGCGTGCTGCACCTGGAACATCAGGTGGAGTATCGATTCCGAAACGATCCTTGGCGATGGCATCGCTTCAATTCTGGAGAAGATGCTGTCAACGAACTTGCGCTCGTGAAGCTTGGACCTCAGCATTGCAAGAGGCAGGTCGGCCGCTTCCTTCCAGGTGATGGACGTCCGGTCGCGGAACTGGTCGACGTCCGGCACTAAGAGACTGAGCTTTTCGCTGTAGACGGGGAGCGTGTTGCGCCGCCCCATGTCCGAGGCTTCCATGTACGTGAAGGCAGCATCGAGCGAGAACTCGTTCAGCCCGAGCCGCATGCTCTCGTTTCCGATGAAGCGAATATCGATCACGATGCCCGGATGTTTCTCGCGTACCCGGTTCAGCAGCGACGGCAGAACCGGAGACATAGACGGCATCGCGCCGATGCGCAGCAGGCCCTGAAGATTGTTCGACATCGAGGAGATTTCTTCGCGCATCGCTTGGCAGTTCGAAAGAATTGCGCGTGCCCATCGCGCGACCTGCTCGCCTTCCGGTGTAAGCCCCTTGAAGCGTTGCCCGCGCCCGCGCAGGAAGATCGGGGCGCCGATTTCGAGTTCCAGAAGCTTGATACCCGTCGACAGGCTGGGCTGTGTAACGTTACAGCGTTCCGCAGCGCGCCCAAAGTGCTGCTCCTCGACAACGGCGAGGAGATATTTGAACTGCCTCAAGAACATAAGCGACTTCCTCCGATTGCGCCTCTCTTCTAACGAGAAATGGCTTCGCCGCATCATATCTTAAACTAGACCTATTTTAAGGTGCGGATCGATAGAAATTATCTATTACTTCATTGGTCTGATTAAGTGACGTCTGCTCTGCGTCAGGGATCGGATCGCCAGACCAAGCTCCGTTCAATGGATGGATAGATACTGGCAAATGCCTCTGGCGATCGGGTCCGGTTATCCTCGCTCCCAAAACCAATAAGCGAGAGGGGGCTAGGTGCTGGTGGTTCTAGGGATCGGGCTTCTGGCAGGGCTTCTGATCGGCAGCGTCGGTGTCGGCGGCGTTATCGTTGCGCCCGCGCTGGCGTATGTCGTGGGTGTGGACGTCCACACCGCAATCGCCTGCGCGCTTCTCGGTTTCGGCTTCAGCGGTCTCGTGGGAACTTTTCGCTATGCGCAACAGGGGGCGATCGAATGGCCACGCGCCCGCACCCTCGCGATCGCCGCACTGCCCGCCGCTGTCGCGGGCGCGTATCTCGTTTACGGCGCTTCCCCTTACATTCTGAAGTGCCTGCTCGGGTGTGTCGTCACGGCCGCAGGTCTGCACGGGATCATTCGCGGCGGGCGAGCAACGGTGATCTCCGGCAGTCCCATGTCTGACACGAGGCTCCGCCTGATCGGCGCCGCCACGGGGTTTCTCTCCGTCGTCACCGGAACAGGCGGCCCGCTTGTGCTTGTGCCCACACTCGTGTTCTTTCAGCAATCGATCCTCACCGCGGTCGGACTGAGCCAGATCATTCAGCTCCCGATCGCTGCCGCAGCCACGGGGGTGAATTTAAGCCTCGATCTTATCGATATTCCGCTCAGCATCGGCCTTGCTGCTTCTCTCGCTATCGGTACCTGGGCTGGGTCTCACCTTGCATTCCACGTCCCGGCCCGAGCTCTGCGAAACACCGTGTTCTACCTTCTCATCGCGATCGGAATTGCCATCGTCGTGGATGTCTCCCAGCAGCTCCTGTCGTAGGGCGGCCATGGGGTTTGATGCATGCTCCATGGGTGATCACTTCGGGGATCCGCAAAGCGAAGCGCTCGCGACGCGCGAAGCGTGTTGCGTGTTCGATTTTTCTTTTCTCTCCCGCGCGCGCGTCGAGGGGCCGGATGCGCTTGCCATCGTGTCCCGCCTGACGGGCCGCGATCTCGAGACCATGAAAACCCGAGACATACGATACGCGCTGAGGACTGACCGGGACGGCAATGCCCTGACGGATCTCACGATATGGAAGATCGGCCCCACAAGCTACGAGGTCTTCAGTGGCGCTCAAAGCGACATTGATGCGCTGGCTTCGTTCGACGGAAAAGTCCAGGTCTCCGATCTCGGGTCCGGCACCGCGGTGGTCGCGCTGCAGGGTCCGAAGTCTCTTGAGGCGCTGGAGAGCCTCTGCGATGTCGACGAGATCGCCCGCCTTTCCTATTTCGCATGCTGCGAGGCTTCCGTCGGTGGCCTCGATTGTCTGGTCGGCCGTTTGGGCTACACGGGCGAAGCAGGCTTCGAGATCGTGACGAATAAGATCAATCTCGAGAAACTCTGGACGACCCTTTGCGCCGTTGCGCGGCCCGCCGGGTTCCAGGCGGCTAACATCCTGCGCATTGAAGCTGGCTTCCCGTTGTTTGCGAACGAGTTCAGCATTCCGGTTTCACCCGGCGAGTTGGGAATGCATCGGTTCGGCCCGCCGGCCAATGTAAAGGCGCCCTCGCTTCGGCTTGTCTCATTCATCTCCACGGAGGCCTTCGACGGCGCCTGCACCGCTCCGCGGACTCCACCGCAACGGCCCACCGAGCCCGGGACCATCGCCGTGACCTCGACGTGTCGTAGTCCGCTCGCAGGAGGCATCCTCGGTCTCGGCTTCGTTGACGCCGAGGACATCACACGGCGCGCCATCTTCGTGGATCCCGGCGCGAGGCTGCAGCACATCCGCCTCGTCAGCCATCCGTTCTACGACATCAACAAGCGGCGTCCCCGGATGCCCTGGTCCGGCATCTGATGGTTTGACCCAAAGTGTCGTCGGCCGCCCAGTTACCTGTGCCTTGCCATTTTATGTATTCAAAAACCTAATTTTACCCCGGCCCCAAAAAACGGTTGCTTTAGGCGGTCTTGCGCGCCCGCGCGGGACCAAATCCCGCCATGGCGGGAGATCCACAAAACATTATCGAGAGGATACGATGGCGGAAGGCGCTCCCAGGAAGAAAGTCACGATCAATACGCTGATGGCGAAGATGCGAAAGGGTGAGCCGATCACGCAGCTTGCCGCCTACGATTATCGCACCGCCGTCGTCGCCGACCGGCTCGGGGTGGACATTCTTTGTGTGTCCGACACCGGCGGTATGATCCTCTTCGGGCATCAGAGCACTGTGACCGTGAGCTTCGACGAAGTGATGATGATGTCGAAGGCGATCGATCGCGGCTCGAAGTACGGCCTGCGCATGGTGGACATGCCGTACTGGAGCTTCCATGTCTCGCCCGAGCAGGCCGTCGAGAATGCGGGCCGCTTCGTCCACGAGGCGAATGCCGAGGTCATGAAATGCGAAGGCAATCGCTATCATGCCAAGAACATCGAGGCCATCGTGCGCGCCGGCATCCCTGTTCAGGGCCACATCGGCATCACGCCGATGCGCATGCCTCAACTCGGCGGCTTTGCCGCTCAGGGTAAGAAATCCAAGCGCGCCCTCGAGCTCATCGACGACGCCAAGGCGATGGTCGATGCCGGCTGCTTCTCCATCATGTGCGAGGTGACCACCTCCGAGATTGCCGAGTACCTTGCGGAGACGCTGCCCGTGCCTGTCATCAGCCTCGGCGCAGGAAACCGCGCGCACGGCGTGCACATCATCTCGTCGGATCTCTTCCATCTGTGGGAAGAGCACGTGCCGCGCCATTCCCGTATCTACACCGATCTCATCCCCATCATGGAGGATGTCCTGACGCGCTACATGAACGACGTACGCTCGCGCTCCTATCCCGGGCCGCAAGAGACAGTCTTCATGGCAGACGAAGACGCCCTCGAGTTCGCCACGGCGATGAAGTGGGACAAAAAGATCGACGAGATCAAATCTCAGACAAAGAAGAGCGCCTAGCTCTCACTCCTCGTTTCCTACCTTCCTCTCCACGTTCTCCCCAAGACCTATGGTCCGAACGCAAGTTCGGACCTTTTTTTGTCTGCGTCGCTTGATGAACAATCGAACGCCCTGCAGGCGACACGGGTTTAATTCTATCATACCGCTGGAAGCCAGGCAGGCATGTGGGGCGCGCTCTCTACGCGGCGGTCGACGGCTATCTATCGCACCAACAGACGGACTCCCCTGTGTGCTCAGCAAAACAAAAGGCGAGGTCCGGTGGCCCGACCCTCGCCTTGCTTCTAGCAGTCTGTGTTGGTCGATCAGAACCGTATGGTCGCGCCCGATCCCACAAACTGCAGATCGTCGACCTTCGTTTTCCCGGCAACGCCTTCGAAGTTCATGATCTCGCCTTCGTTGCGGCGGTACTTCAGCCAAAGCGACATGTTCGCAGCATCGATTTCCTGCACGATGCCGCCGCCAATCCGGGTGAACTCGGCTCCAGTCGCCCCACCGTCGATAAGCGGCATGCTCATCATGTCTTCGATGATGCTGTACTCGCCGTACAGAACGGTATGCCCCAGCGGGAACCATTTCTTGCGCATGCCCGCCTTATAGTATTCCTGCGTTCCGGTCGGGATGTCGTTGCCCCCCACCGTCAGGTGGTCGTTCTCTTCGTTGCCATAGGCGGCATAGGCAAAAAGTCCGGTCGGGAGGTGCTCGAGATAAATGCCGAGCTGAAGATACTTCGAATCCCGATCGATCGCCGCGCCGTGGCTGTCGTTGCTCTCGGAATAGGCAGCAACGGCGTTGAGCTTGAAATCGCCGAGAGCACCGGCGTAGTTGATTGCAGCATCCCAGGCGTCGTCCTCGCCCCAAGAGGCGGACGCCGTGAACCCGGCAAATGTCGGCGAATCGTAGCGGACGGCATTGATCGTCGCTCCGTTACAGTCGCCGCCGAACCCGCCGCCGATATGGTGGCAGTAGGCAATGCTCCCCCAAGTCGAGGTCGTGCGCTGCCCGTCCACGAGCAGGAAGAATCCGGATCCGTCGTGAACGACCCAGTTTGCAGGACCTGCCGATCCGGATGCATCGATCACGATCGGCGCATCGTCGGACGGTTGCGACAGCTTGCCGAGCGAGACCTTGCCGAGGTCGTTGCTCTGAATGTACCAGAACGACTTCAGGACGTTGATGTCCGGATCGCTGATCCGCGGGGTGTCCTGGTTGACGCGGTAGCGCTGACGCCCGAACAGCTCGACATGCATGTTATAGCCCGCAGTCCAGCCCGGCTGGATCTGCGCCATGCCCTGAAACCGGAAATGGGTCGGACTGCCGGCTCCCGTTACATAGACGTCATCCTCGACTCCGTCGTCCCAATACGTGAGCTGATGCGAGATCTGACCCGCGATCGTCAGGCTGACCTTGCGGTTTCCCTTGCGGGCCGTGGTCGCTTCGAGCTCGGCGATCCGTTCCTCGAGATCGGCGCAGCAGTCTCCTCCGAAATCGGCCGCCGCCGACGGTGACGCGTAGAGCGCCCCCGCGCTCAACGCCACGACGGACGTCAGTCCGGCGCAAATTCTATTTCGTCCCATGTCGCCCCCTCGCCTGTTTCCATTCTTTTTGCGGCATAAATCGAACCGATTTATTCATTGATAGAAGCGATGATTAAATCGGATGTCGATCAGAGGACGTTATTTAATGTCACCGAATTTTTAAATGGCATTCGGTTGATTACAGAATAGGTAGGCGCTATGGAGTCACCGGCTTTGAGGTAATTGTTTCATCTATTCAGAAATAGGCAGGACATTGCTACCCATTTCATGGCTTTTGCGTATCCATGTATTGACGGGAGCTATTTTGGTCCGCCCACCGGAACGGCGTCCGAGGCTGGCGCAGCGTCGCCCCGCGGCTTGCTTGTTGAAGTCAGCACAACATATTGATTAAATGCGATTTTTCATTCCGAAGCGGAAAGATGGGAGAATAGCCTCTGTGTATTCCACAGTCGATAATGATCAATCAAGACTATCAAACCATAACGAACTTTAATCGCCCCCAAACGCCACAATCGGCTGCTCGGCTGTTATTTGTACGACCATGCGCTTATCGCTTGGGCGCGCAAGGTTCGCATCAAAATATGGAGGAGCATCGTGGCCGCAAGAAACCATAGCCAATGGACGGCAACGCCACCGCTAAAGCCGGGTGAATGGATTGACAGCCGGGTTTATACGGACGAGGCGATTTTCGAGGAAGAACTCAATCGGATTTTCAAAAGTACCTGGGTGCCGGTCTGTCATGAATCGGAGCTTCCGAAGCCGTACGATTTCAGAACCTCATCGATTGCCCGAGAGCCTATCGTCGTGTGCCGCGGTCCCGACAATCAGATTCGCGCATTCCTGAACGTTTGCCCCCATCGCGGAATGATGATCGAGCGTCGCCCCTCGGGCAGCTTCCTTGAAGGACAGCCGTCGGGCAACCCGAAGCGCATGACGTGCATGTTCCACGGCTGGCAGTTCGATATGAAGGGTAGCTGCGTCTACGTAGCCCGGGAGAAGGAAGGCTATCAGGAGCGGCTCTGCAAGGACGATGTCGGACTGCGCCGGCTTCGCTGCGAGGTCAAGTTCGGTGGCTTCGTCTGGGTGAACCTGAACGACGAGGCGATGAACCTCGAGGAATGGTGCGGCAAGCCTTTCGAGTGCCTGCGCAAGACGCTCGAAGCCGAGCCGATGCAGGTGTTCCACTATCATAAGGCGATCGTCGATACGAACTACAAGCTGTGGCACGACACCAACAGTGAGTTCTATCACGACTTCATGCACTACCATAACCGCGTGACCGGCTTCAACGACGCCTACTTTGCGCGCAAGAACGAAGCCTTCGATCACGGCCACGTCGTCGTCGGCACCTTCACCGTCGACTATGAGAAGTACGAGGGCTTCGAAAGCCGCGCCGAGCTTTCGTTCCCGCATCTGCCGCCGAACCAGTGGTACATGATCGACCTGTTCCCGGGCATCAACTTCAACCTGCGCGGCTCGGCGCTGCGTTGCGACGTCGTAACGCCGCTAGGGCCGAACAAACTGATGATCGAGTTCCGTGGTCTCGGCCTCAAGAGCGACACGGCGGAAGAACGCATGACCCGCATCAAGCATCACAACTCGATCTGGGGTCCGTTCGGCCGTAACCTGCACGAGGACCTGATCGGCGTGCAGGGACAGGGCAACACCATGCAGCCTGGGTCGGAGCCGCGTCGCATTCTTCATGGCCGTCAGGAAAACCAGACGATCCATGACGAGAACGGCATGCGTCACTACTACGATGAGTGGGGCCGCTGGATGAACCGGCTGCCGAGCAATCCCGAGCAACCGTATCGCGAGCCCTCGACGATCGCTGCGGAGTAAATCTCCCTAACATCCACTCAAATGTACCGGAAGGCACTCATCGAGGTGCCTTCCGAATAATGAAACTTGGAGGAAACGCACCGTGTCTACCAACGAAATTGTGCGCGACGCTGTCTATAACGCGACCGTTCTGCTCGATAGCCAGCAGTGGAACGATTGGCTGTCGTGCTGCGATGAGAAGTTCGAATACTCCATCACGTCCTGGAGTCCCGAAATCAACTACGACATGACGTACCTGTCGGCGAACAAGGTCGAACTGCAGCATCTGATCGATCTTCTGCCGAAGCACAATACCGATCATTCGCCGCTGCACCGGCATACGACCGTCTATTCGGTAAAGCCTTCCGAGGACGGTAAGACGGCAACGGCGCTGAGCTCGGTTCTTATCTATCAGAATATGTACGACGGCACGAACTCGCACATCGACGCCGGCGAAAGCCGCCTCTTTCTGATTGGTCGGTATGTCGACACGCTGAAGATCGAGAACGGCAAGGGGGTCTTCCTCAAACGCGAGCTCAAGCTCGACAACCGGCGTCTCGACAAAGGGTCCCACTGGCCGCTCTAAGACCAACAAGGAAGGCGTGGGATGGCTTGGAAAACAGTCTGCAATGTCGCCGACATCGAGAAGAACACCGCCAAGGTCTTCGATGTCGACGGCATCAAAATTCTAATCGTGAACTACGGGGAAAATTTTCGCGCGTTACCTCCGATATGTCCGCACATGGAAGAGCCGCTTGATGAGTCCGGCATCGTCGCGAACTGCGTTCTGACGTGCTCGAAGCATCTCTGGGCTTGGGACATGCGAACCCTGTCCATGCTCGGCGAGACCGAGAAGCCACTCAAGTACTACGAGACCAGGCAAGAGGACGGGAATCTGCTCGTGGAGGTCGTGGAGGAGCTTCTCTACGATTTCGACAGTGAGGATGATTTTGACGATGACTTCTTCAGCAAAAGCTGAATGCCTCGTTGCTTCGGAGCATGACGCGGCCGATGTCGATGCGACCGTCACGGTCACGATCGAGACGCCTGCCGGGCGTTTCGAGTTTCCGTGCCGCGACGGGGAGCCCGTGTTGCACGCCGGCCTGGCTCAGGGTGTGACGCTTCCGTACGAATGCGCCACCGGCACGTGTGGAACTTGCCGGGGCCGCACCATGTCCGGGGATGTGTCCGCCGGATGGGATGAGTCTCCGGCGCTCGCAAAGCTCAAGCGCGACAAGGGCGACGTCCTTCTGTGCCAAGCGAGGGCTCACAGCGATTGCCTGATCCGGGTGCCGTCCAAGGCGATCGCGCGCATTTCTTTGGACGAGTCACCGTCCCCGTGCAGCGGTGTTGTTCGGAGCAGTCGCCATCTCACGCGCGATGTCATCGAGTTCACCGTCGCGCTGTCCCGCCCGATACACTTCGAGGCCGGTCAATTCGTGCTCGTGACCGCACCTTCCGTGACGGGTGCCCGTGCGTATTCGATGGTCAACTATTCGCCGCGCGCCTCCGAGATCGTGCTTGTCGTGAAGCGCAAGCCGGGCGGAGCCTTTTCCTATTGGCTATTCTCGAACCTGATCGAAGGCGCCGAGCTCAAACTCTTCGGCCCCATGGGCCGCGCGACATTCGGACCTGAAGACGAGAAGAACCTCGTCATCGTCGGCGGTGGATCCGGGATCGCCGGGATGATGGCGATTCTCGAACGCGCGATCGGCATAGGCCATTTCGGCAAGTATCGCGGCTACGTCTTCTTCGGTGTCCCGACTCTGGCCGACGGGTTCTATCTTGAGGAGCTCGCGGACTACGCGAGGCGGGCCGACGGCGCCCTCGAGGTCACGCTTGCGTTGTCCCACGAGGAGCCCGTTGCCGGTACGCACCCTTCCTATCCCTCAATCCGCCTGTCGAAAGGTTTCGTGCATGAGGTCATGTCGGCGGCGATGGCCGGCCGATACGACAACACGCTCGCGTTTGTCGGCGGCCCACCGCCAATGGTCGATGGCGCTCTTCGCGTCTTCATGACCGAAGGCGGACTGCCTTCTACCTCGATCCGCTACGACAAATTCGGCTGACACCACCACTCTAAGCAACAAAAACTCTGGAGGAGCTCAAGTGCAACAGAACTTGCGTGTCTCTCGACGGGGCGTTCTTCTCGGAAGCACGGGAGCGATCGCGGCCGGCGTATTTTCTTCTCCGTCAATCGCGGAAACGGCGGTCCCTGAACAGAAGCCGCTTCCCGAAGCGCTGAACTGGAAGAATGCGGATGCGCTGATCGTTCACAGCGCAAACACCATAGAAACCAAGCGCGAGGTCGTTGGCAGTGCCGGCATTACGCCGCTCGACGAGCTCTTCGTCCGCAACAACATCGCGCCTCCGCCGGCATCGATCATGGACAATCCCGACGCCTGGCAGCTCTCGGTTGAAGGTGTCAAGGCTCCGCGCTCCTTGTCTGTCGCGGATCTGAAAAAGCTCGGCATAGAGACGGTGGCGTCGGTCCTTCAATGCTCCGGCAACGGTCGCGCCTTCTTCACGCACAAGGCATCCGGAACGCCGTGGCAAGTCGGGGCTGCCGGCTGCGTGCTCTGGACCGGTGTCCCCCTCCGCACGGTTGCTGCAGAGCTTGGCGGCGTACTCGAGGGTCGCAAGTTCATCACCGGCACCGGCGGCGAGGTCATCCCCGAGGGCCTCGACCCCAAGTCACTGATGGTCGAACGTTCCATTCCCATTGATGCCCTCGATACCGCCTTGCTGGCCTGGGAGGTGAACGGGAAGCCGCTTCCGCTTGCGCACGGTGGCCCGCTCCGCCTCGTCATTCCCGGGTTTTTCGGGGTCAACAATGTGAAATACATCAAGACGCTGGCCTTCACGGAAGCCGAATCCGACTCGAAGATTCAGAAAAGCGGATATCGCGTTCGCGGCGTCGGCGTGAAAGGCGCGCCCGACCAGCCTTCCATGTGGCACATGCCCGTGAAGTCCTGGATCAGGGCACCGCTGTCGACGAGCACGCCCGGCCGGGCGCAGATCCATGGCGTCGCATTCGGTGGCACCGGGGGCGTCAAGAAGGTCGAGGTGTCGGTCGACGGCGGTAAGACATGGAGCGAAGCAGGTTTCGTCGGGCCCGATCTCGGGCCGTTCGCCTGGCGTACATTCGTCTACACAGCGGACCTGAAAGCCGGCAGCCACGATATTGCATGTCGCGCGACGGACGCGTCGGGTGAGACGCAGCCGGAGATCATGGAAGAGAATGAGCGCGGATATCGCCACAACGGTTGGCGGTCGCATGCCGTCACCGTGACGGTCGGCTGACGCTTAGCATCCCCTAGATAGAGTATAGTCGACATGCGAAACGCAGGTCTAAAATCGCTTTTGGCGGGCGCCGCCATGTTGGTCGCGTCCCATTCGCTTTCTGCTCAGGATGCGCAGACGGCGCGCGGGAAGGAGCTCTTTACGGAAGCGGCCACGCCACCCTGTGCCGTCTGTCACACGCTCTCGGATGCCCAGTCCGAAGGCGCAATCGGACCCAACCTTGACGATCTGAAGCCGGATGCGAACCGCGTTACGACGGTAATCCGCAGCGGCCTCGGTGTCATGCCCCGCTACGACAGCCTGTCCGACGAGGACGTGGCGTCACTCGCCACGTATGTCTCCGGCGCGGTAAGCAAATAGATCGCTTGTCTGCCGTTCGCCAAACAGAAGCGCCGCCCTCGTCGGGGCGGCGCTTCACTTTTTAGATCAAGACCGCTTCTTCAGCGCAACCCGGTTCAACCGGGGTCGCTCGCGTTCTAGTAGTCCAGCGCCCGTCGAATGGTCTTGGAAAGCCGCCCCGCGATTTCGGGGCTCGCGACGTTGTGTTGACCTTCCGCCTTGAGCTTGACGATCTCGATGATGTCCGCCTTCTTGCTTTCGGACGACTCCGACCTCGCGACCAAATAGTGCGGCAAGGCCTTGCCCTGAAGCACGGGGCAGAATGCCACGCGCACGGGCCCGTTGCCGGACGTCAGTACGGCCTCGAGCGAGAAATCGCTCGGCCGAAGGCGAAACGTGACCGTCTCACCCGTTTCGGCGCTGATTTCGGAAATGACCCGCTTCATAAGATCTGTGGCCGAGGTAATCCAATCCCGCACTCGGATCAGTTCGTTTTCCCGAAATTCGGGCGAGTACTCCACGCTGTCGCCGATCATCGGATTGGGAATGTCATAGGGTAGATCCTTGGAGAAACGGTCCCTGTCGACACCCCGATGCAGCAACTCGACGAGCACCCAGGCTTCGACCTGAGCCGGAGATCTGCCCTCCAAATTGAGGGCGTGATCGACTGCGTTTCCATTCTCCAAGAACTGAAGCGTAAGCGTCGGCATTCTCAATTCCAGGCTCAGGCCCGGGACGATCTCGTCGGTGAAGAATGCGTTTCGCTTATCGCTCCAGTGCAGGACGATGTCGCCCTCGCGCTCGACGTTGCCGAAGCTCCGCACGAAACGCGCGAGCCATTGCACGGCGTTGTGCGTCTGGATAAGCGCATCCCGAAGGGAATCCTCCGGGGTTTGTGGTTGAGCAGCAGGATCCATTACAGACGCTCCTTGTTCGGTGAGATTTGAACTGTGCCGCGCGTTGCGCCTCTAGAACAAGCCCTGGATCAGTCCCGCTTCGTCGAGCCGGATGTTGTTCGCCGACGGCACTTTGGGCAATCCTGGCATGGTCATGATGTCGCCTGCAATGACAACGATGAACTGCGCGCCGGCGGAGAGAACGACATTGCGAATGGCAATCTTGTGCCCGGTTGGCGCGCCCTTCGCATCCGGATCAGTGGAGAACGAGTACTGCGTCTTTGCCATGCAGATCGGGAAGTTGCCGTATCCGTCAGCCTCGAATTGCTTGATGCGATTCATGACCGAGGCGTCGGCCGTAACGTCGCCTGCGCGATAGATCTCCGTCGCGACCAGCTTGATCTTGTCCCACAGCGGCAGCTTGTCCTCATACAGTGGACGGAACAGCGCCCGGCCTTCCTCCGCGATTGCGACCACGGCCTTGGCGAGATCGCTCGCCCCTGCCGATCCCTGCGCCCAGTGACGGCAAGGAATGGCCTGCACGCCGCGTTCTTTGCAGAAGTCGACGATGACCTGCATCTCCTCGTCGGTATCGGAGATGAAGTGGTTGATTGCCACCACGGTCGGGACGCCGAACTTGGCCACGTTCTCGAGATGCCGCCCGAGGTTGGACAGTCCTTCCTTCACAGCAGCCGGGTTCGGCGTGCCGAGTTTGTCCTTGGCGACGCCACCGTGCATCTTGAGCGCGCGGATGGTCGCGACGATGACCGCCACAGATGGGCTGATCCCCGCCTTACGGCACTTGATGTCGAAGAACTTCTCGGCACCGAGATCGGCGCCGAATCCGGCCTCCGTCACGACATATTCCGCAAGCTTCAACGCGCTTCGTGTCGCGATGATCGAATTGCAGCCGTGCGCGATGTTGGCGAAGGGGCCGCCGTGGACGAACGCCGGGTTGTTCTCGAGCGTCTGCACGAGGTTCGGCATCATCGCGTCCTTTAGCAGGACCGTCATAGCCCCTTCGGCCTTGATCTGCTTTGCGAGGATCGGCTTCTGGAAGCGGGTGTAGCCGATGACGATGTTGCCGATGCGGGCCTCGAGATCCTTGAGGTCGGTCGCAAGGCAGAGGATCGCCATGATCTCGGACGCGACCGTAATGTCGAATCCGGCCTCCCGCGGATAGCCGTTGGCTACGCCGCCCAGCGATGACACGATCGACCGCAGGGCGCGATCGTTCATATCGATCACGCGCTTCCAGCTCACCCGGCGCTGATCGATATCGAGCTCGTTGCCCCAGTAGATGTGATTGTCGATCATGGCGGAGAGTAGATTGTGGGCCGCGGTGATTGCGTGGAAATCGCCGGTGAAGTGGAGGTTGATGTCCTCCATGGGAACGACCTGCGCGTAGCCGCCGCCCGCCGCGCCACCCTTCATGCCAAAACACGGTCCGAGCGAAGGCTCACGCAGACAAATGATCGCCTTCTTGCCGATACTGTTGAGCGCATCTCCAAGACCGACAGTGGTCGTTGTTTTTCCCTCCCCGGCCGGCGTGGGAGTAATCGCGGAGACGAGCACGAGCCGCCCGCCCTTTCTGGAGGCTAGCGAGTCGATGAAGGGCATAACCACTTTCGCCTTCGACGGACCGTATTGAATCAATGCGTCGGACGGGATGCCGATCTTGTCGGCAACCTTGGTGATCGGCTTCATCTTCGCGTCGCGTGCGATCTCGATGTCTGACCTGACGGCCATAGGCATTTCACTCCCTGATCGCCGGGATCCGCTTCGGGAACCCGACCTGTCATATTTCGATTGGGCGCCATCACGCCGTGCTCGATCGTATCGCTCCGTTCCCGAAACGAGCATCAACGAAGCAATCGGCACGGCAGAGCGCTGCGCAGTGTTGATCACACTGTGTTCGCATCGTGCGTGGCAGCTTACGCACTGTAAATTCGTTTCGTCCTATTCGGATATAATCGCTCGATCATTGATAGTTGCCGTCAATATCACAATCGGGTTTCAGCACCCTCAATTTCGAAAATAGACAACTCCGATACGACAAATGACACCCTCAAATAGAGGGAGCCGCATGCGCTTGCTACCGTCCCTTCCGTAATTCGGGAATCAAGTCGTTTCGAGCTGGTTATGCGGATCGCAATTCCGCCTTTCAAAAAAAGCGTCGGCGGATCACTTCCCGGAAATTCGGCGAAAAAGGAATGACGGAGCGCACAACGCTCCCGAGGGGTGATTCATGGACGCAACGGTTTCGACGCAGCCAACGCGGGGGCGGCTGCTTAATCAGCATTGGGACATCGTACCCGGGTTTCTACTGGCGCTGGCCGTGGCCGCTGTGTCCGTTGCAATCGCGCCTCATATGCCGGCCGTCCTGCCGCTTCCGGCGATGGTGCTGGCCCTGATCATCGCCATGGCGCTGCACCGCTTCTCGCGCAACCCGATCTTCACCCCGGGAATCTCGCTCTGCGCCAAGCCGCTTCTCAGGTGGGCGGTCGCCTTGCTCGGCATGCGCGTCGCGCTCGGCGACATTGTTGGTCTCGGAGGGCACGTTGCGGCGATCGTGGTGATCTCCATGGCCGTCACCATCGTAGCCGGAGTCGCGATTGCGAAGCTGCTCAAGCAGAGCCCCTACTTCGGCATTCTGGTCGGCTCGGCAACGGCGGTTTGCGGTGCGTCCGCAACGCTCGCGACATCGACCGTTCTGCCGAATTACAAGCAGCGGGATACCGACGTCGCCTTCGTGGTCGTCGGCGTCAATCTCCTTGCGACGGCCGGCATGATCCTGTTCCCGCCGCTTTGCGCGTTCCTGGGTTTTGACGATCGAACGGCCGGGATCATGCTCGGAGGCACGATTCACGACGTTGCCCAGGTCGTCGGCGCCGGCTACGCGGTTTCCGAGACCGCCGGGAACTCGGCAGCAATCGTGAAGCTGTTCCGGGTCTTCCTGCTTCTTCCCGTGGTGCTGGCCGTCGGCTGGTACGTCGCAAGGATCAGCGGGAGCCGCGGAGAGGCGCGTGTTGCGGTCCCGGTCTTCGCGATCGTGTTCCTCGTCCTTTGCATCATCAACAGCATCCTTTCGAGCATCTCGTCGATCGAGCCCGTCTACCACGTCGTCAAGAGCATCGCCGTCGAGCTCAGCACGTGGGGGCTGTTGCTCTCCATCGCCGCGATCGGGCTCAACACGTCGATCAAGGCCATCGCCAACCTCGGCTGGCGCCATCTCGTCAACCTCGTCGGAACGGCTCTCGTCATCCTCGTCGTCATGACGACCGGCCTGATGCTCGTGGCCTGAACCGAAAACAAAGTCGCAAAGAGGCGAATAGTTATGCACAGCACCGAACACGTTCATGGACAGATGATGGCGTCTTCCGTGAGCAATGACCTCAACGGCCGCCCGGTCGCGCGGCGGATTCTGGATCAGGTGACCGAAGATGCGGCAGAGCTCACCGCGCTCGGCTGGCCGCCCATGCTGGTCTCGATCTGCATTGGAGATCAGGCGCCGACGGCGCTTTACGTGCGCAATCAAAAGCGTGTTGCGGAGCGCTGCGGTATCGCCTTCGCCGAGCGTCATTTTCCGTCGAGCATCTCCTTCGCTGAGCTTGAGGCCGCCATCCAGGCATTGAATGCGGATCCTCGTGTTTCGGGAATTGTTCTCCAACGCCCGGTGGCCCCCCACCTGTCGATACGTGCGCTGCAGTCGACGATCCATCCGATGAAGGACGTCGAAGGAATGCATCCCTCGTCGATCGGCGACATCGTCTATGGCGGCTCGGAACTGGCGCCATGCACCGCGGTGGCTGCCGTCGAGCTTCTGCGCGAGACGGGGCTGCCCTTCAAGGGCCTCGAGGTCACCGTCATCGGCCATTCCGAAATTGTCGGTAAGCCTGTCGCATTTCTTCTCATGAGCGAAGGCGCCACCGTTACGGTATGCCACCACATGACGCGCAGCGTCGCGATTCATTCACGGCACGCGGATGCGGTGATCATCGCCGTCGGCAGGCCGCGTCTGCTCACGGGCAGCATGGTCAAACGCGGCGCGGCGATCATCGATATCGGCATCAACCAGATCGAGGAGAACGGAGAGACGCTCGTGGTCGGCGATGCCGACATCGCATCGTGCCGGAGTGTCGCCGGCTGGATTACGCCCGTTCCCGGCGGCGTCGGTCCCGTCACGGTCTCCATCCTCATGCGGAATGTCATCTCCGCCGTGAAACGGCAAAGCGCACTTTATGCGAAGCAGTTCGATGCGTCGAATGCCGCATCCAGTCCGCGAACCTGCCCGGCGCGCGGCGAGACGGGTGCAAGCGCGTGAGCAATTCGGCATGTGAGGTCGGCAGCAAGAACCCGGGTTCGATCCTTAGACGGCTCGAATACCTGTTCCCGACCAAGGTGGATCTGGCGCTCGACCGTATTCTCGCACTGCTTCGCGATCTCAAGGATCCGCATCGCGCGCTTCCGCCCGTCATTCATGTGGCGGGCACGAATGGCAAAGGCTCGACGATCGCCTTCCTGCGCTCGATCCTGGAAGCCGCAGGCTTGCGGGTCCACGTCTACACCTCGCCCCACCTCGTGAGCTTCAACGAGCGCATACGCATAGCGGGAAACCTGATCTGCGATGATCATCTTGCGGAGCTGCTCGGCGAGGTCGAGGAGATCAACGGCGGTCGCCCCATCACGTTCTTCGAGGCGACGACGGCCGCCGCATTCCTGGCATTTTCACGCCACCCGGCCGATTTCGCGATCATCGAGACAGGAATGGGAGGCCGCCAGGATGCGACCAACGTCATTCCGGACGCAGTCGCAACGGCAATCACGCCCATCTCGCTGGATCACACGGCTTTTCTGGGTTCCACCATCGAGCTGATCGCCAGAGAGAAGGCCGGCATCTTCCGTCCAGGCGCGCCGGCCGTGATCGGCCAGCAGTGCGCCGAAGTGATGGACGTCCTGACGTCGGAAGCTCACCGCGTCGGCGCACGCGTTTTCGAGCATGGCGCGAACTGGGAAGTGGAAGCGCTGGACGATCGCTTCCTCTTTTCCGGGACACGACAGCTCATCCTGCCGCGTCCACCTTTGGCCGGCGATCACCAGTTTGCCAATGCAGGACTCGCGCTCTCAATCCTCGACCAGATACCTGGCCTTCGCTTGAGATCCGCCGATTATATGCGCGGCATCCTCAATACGAAGTGGCCCGCGCGCCTGATGCCGCTACCCAAGAACGTGCTCGGCGGCGTGGTGCCGGGGCACATCGAGCTGATCGTCGACGGAGGCCACAATGCCGGTGCGGCCGAGGCCCTCGCCGCATGGGCCGACGGACTCGATGAGAAGCTTGATCTCGTCGTCGGCATGCTCAACATGCGTGACCCGCGCGAGTTCCTCGTTCCCCTTGCAGGCCACGTGAGGCGACTGCGCGGCGTTGCCATCGACGGAACGGACCAGACGCACGATCCCGCCGCGATCGTCGATGCCGCGCGAGCCAGCGGGATCTCCGACAGCAGGGCGTCGCGCAGTGTTGCTAGCGCACTTGCGGAGTTGTCGTACTTACCCGGTGCCCGCCGCATTCTGATCTGCGGCTCGCTTCATCTTGCCGGAAACGTGCTTGCGGATTTTCTGCCTCCGTCGGCGCAAGCTGCCGAATAGGGCCGCCTGCGCCAGCACGAGAACGGGTCCGGCAGCCAGGTTCGCGAGCGTAAGCTCGCGCCCGAGCGATTCCACGTCCACGCGCACTTGCCGCCTGAGATCGCGAAGCTCCCTGCGCATCGGCAGAAGATCGCGACGTAACTGGGCGATGCGGACCTTGATCTCGGAGGGCAATTGCTCGAGGGACCGAACCGAGCTTTCCGCAGGGATCTTTGCAATCGCATCCTCGACGCCCGCGATGCGGACCTCGAGCTCCCGTATCTTCGCCCGGTGGGCTTCGCTCGCACCCCTCGCAATCGCTTCGACTTTCGTGAAGCGACGAACGGTCTGGCCGCGCGCACGTAATCCGGCGAGCGCATCGTCCTCGCCTGTTGCCGCCTCCACGAGATTGAGGAAGAACGCCGCATTGTCGTTCGTCGAGACGCGCCGTGGGGCGCTCCCGCCATCGGACGGCTGAAACGCAAAGTCATCGAAGATCCAATCGACATCCGCGACCGCATAAACCCGCGCGCGCGAAGACTTATCGATGTGGCTACGGCTTGGCTCGGAATTGGACCCGCACGAGGCTCCGAACGCGCTCGTCAGGTCTCCCTCGATGGCAGCGGCCAGTACGCGCGCCGATCCATCCTGCCGGAAGCGGGCGGCTTGCGCTTCCGGCGTCGACGTCTTGAACGTCTCGCGCCCGAGCGTGCCGCTCATTCCTGAAGTCGTGACCAGCGGAACGGCCGCGCGGCCGAACAGATCGAAGCTGCCCGCCTCCGGAAACAGCAGCGCATGTAGTCCGGCGCTCACGCGTTCCGAGGACGCAATCCCGGATGGTCCGACAGCCAACCAGAATGGATACGGGAACTGCTGCCCCGCGGCATTGGCAACAAGCGTCCCGAACGAGGCGTCTCCGACGACGTCCCCGATATTGTAGCGTACACCCCAATGTGCGAGCAGGTCGGAGACGTCGTTGATCTCTACTGATGGGTCCGGTGTCACCTCGTTGCTGGCCCGATTGGAGCGGACAAACGGATCCGTCAGGACGACGAGGCCTTTGCCTTGCATCACGTGCTGATCGATCGCGCAGAGCATCCGCGGCTTCAGGATCGTCGCGTCGATGACGACGAGGGCATCGATCCCTTGCGGAAGCGTCTCGCTGAACGATGGCACGACGGCTACATCGTAAGCCCTTTGCAGCTCGTCGATCACCGTCAGGCCTGGTGTTCCGCTTTGGGCTTGCCGCGGCAGGACGAGCGGCGACAGGACCGCAACGCGCGGAACGTGGGACTTGCCGAGACCGCTCAGCATCAGCGCGATATCGTATTCGGTGAGCGCGTCACGCGAGAGGTCAAAATAGCCGATGCGGGTCCGCCGATCGCCCACTCGCGCCGTGGCACCGAGCATGAATGAGTCGCCCGATGTCATCGGCACAAGGTTGACGCCGTCGCTCAGCGCGACCAGCTCTTCGTCGCTTTCGCCCTCGGGTGCGTGCTTCACCACATGCAAGCGCCCGTCTGAGCGGGCCTCGATCGCTTCGAGCAGGCCGGTCACGCGCCGTGCGTGTTCCCGGATCGCCGCCGGCACGCTCGCCACGTTCTTGCTCCAGTAGAGATCGACGACTGTGCCTTCGGGAATCCGGCCAATGACCTTCTCGGTGGCGGCGTGAAGCGAATATTCGCGCTCGTCCGTCGCGTCGATCGAGAGACCGGTGTGGCGGATCCCCGCAATTGCGAGCCCGGCGGCAAGCAGCACGACCGCCGCGACTCCCCCGCTCTTGACGGCCTCCCGTCGCGCCGGCACGCCCTCGGTTCGGAACGACAGCAGCGCTGCAGCTCCGCGCAGCGCGAGCACCGTCGCGGCCCCGAAATAGATCACCGCCGACAGCTCGATGCGGCCGCTCGCGATGCGATCGAACCAATACTTTGGCGAGAACGCCGAAACAAATTCAAGCACAGCCGACGCGCCATCGCCGTAGATGAGGCGCGAGGTGGACGTCCAGCCGATGAAGATGGCGATGAACAGAGCAGCGAGCGCTGCGACAAACGCTCCGATCTGATCGCGCCAGGCCGCTGCCGCAAGCATGGCGATGGCGAACAGCGTTGCAAGCAGAAGCGCGCCGCCGAAATAGGTGGCAATCGCACGGCCGATATCCAAGTCTCCGAGATAAGCAACGGTGAGAGGAAACGGAAACGTCAGCGCGAGCGTGAGGAGCAGAACCCCTGTCCCCGCCAGCCACTTTCCGGTGACGAGGGCCATTGGCGATACCGGCAACGTCGACAGAAACTCCATCTGCCGATCGCCGTTCTCCTCGCTGAAGAGGCGCATGGCAAGCGCGGGAACGAAGATGAGTGCGACCCACGGCAGGAACGTCGCGAGCAAGTCGAGCGAAGCGCTATCGCTCGCGTAGAAATCGGCAACGAGAAAGATCAGCGCCGATAACGAGAACAGAAACCCGGCTTGGAAGACGGGTATGAGACGGCCGCTCGTCAGCAGCCGCCACTCGTGACGCGCAACGGCGAGCACGTTTGCCATGCGGATGGAGAGGCGCTGAGGCGCAATCTGCATGATCAGGAGTCCGGGTGCATGTCGCGCTGCGTCAGGCGCATGTAGGTCGGGCCGAGACGACGCCCTTCGGACATCAGCTCGTCGCTGGGCGCGTCTGCCATCAACCGTCCCGCGTTGAGGATTACGATCCGGTCGCACATCTCCTCCGCCTCCTCGAGGATGTGCGTCGAGACGAGGATGGTCTTCGTGCGCGATAGCTTGCGGATATACTCCCGGAGCAGCGCCTTTTGATTGGGGTCCAAACCGTCGGTCGGCTCGTCTAGCAGGAGAACGGAAGGTTCATGCACGAGCGCTTGGGCCAACCACACACGCTGCCGCCAACCCTTAGAGAGCTCCCCGCACGGCCGGTCAAGCACGTCCTCCAGATCAAGCTCGTCGGCGACGCGCCGGAGCGCGCAATCGCGATCCTCACCCCAGAGCCCGCGGCATTCGGCGGCGGTCGACAGGAAGTCATAGACGGAGAGATGCTGAAAGCCGTTGGCGGCCTCGGGCAGATAACCAATATCTGCCCGGGCCGCCAGCCGGTCGGAGAGTGCGTTGCGCCCGTTGAGCGCCACGCTACCCTGGTCGGGCAGATAGTACCCCGCCAGGATGCGCATGATCGTCGTCTTGCCTGCGCCGTTCGGCCCGAGCAACCCCGCCACGGATCCGCTTCCAATGGCGAAACTTATCTCGTGAAGGACGCGCCTGTGACCGAACGATTTGCTCAGTCTACTTACCTCTATCGACATGTTTCCATGGAAGCATCTCGATGATCGAAGTCAAGTCCGCCCGCGCGCCGGGCCGAAGCTTTTCATCGCCTCCTCGTGCAGGATCTCCATCGCCTCACGCTTGATTTCGTAAGCTTCGGGAGAATTGAGCATGGAGAGGCTGCGCGGCCGCGGAAGGTTGATGTCGATGATCGCGCGCACGCGTGCCGGCCGATTGGTGAGGACCACTAGCCGGTCGGCAAGGAAGATCGCTTCCTCGACCTCCGATGTCACGAACAGGTTCGTGCGCCGGTTCTCCTCGAACAGTTTCAGAAAGAACTCCTGCATGAGCGGGCGCGACATCGCGTCCAAGCCGCGAAACGGCTCGTCCATGATCAACAGCAGCGGCTGATTGATCAGCGCACGAGCAAGTTCCGCACGCCTCTGCATGCCCCCCGAAAGCTGGCTCGGATACTTGTCTTTGAAGTCGCCGAGCCCGACCTTGACGAGCAGATCGTCCGCCGTTTTGAGGAGCTCCTTGCCCTTCATGTCGCCCCGCATCCGCGGGCCGAACAGGAGGTTCTCGCGCGTGGTCTGCCAGGGCATCAGCCCCGTTTCCTGAAAGACGACCATGCGATCCTTGCCCGGACCGGTCACCTTCGAGCCGTTGACGAGGATCTCCCCCGTGTCCGGCTTCTCGTAGCCGGCGACGAGATTGACGATCGTCGACTTGCCGCAACCCGATGGACCGACGATCGCGGTCAACTGCCCCGGCGTGATCTCGAAGGTCAGATCTTTTACGACCTCCTCTCGTTCCCACTCCTCACCGAACGATTTCGAGACGTGGTTCAGGTTTACTTTGCTCTTTCCGGCCGAGTAATCGGCGGTCCGCGGTGCGGCTGCCCCGGTCTGAGTTTGCATCGACATGTTTTCTCACCTTGCGAATTTCTGATGATCGGCCCTGACCGAACCCTGCTCCTAGAATTTTTTCGTCCAGGGCATGAAGATGTCGCCGATCTTCCGAATGACCGCACTCGACAGGTAGCCTGCGATTCCGATCGAGATCATGCCCACCACGACCTGCTCGAGAGAGCCGCCCATGTAGGAACTCCAGATGAAGAACCCTAGACCGCCGCCGCCTTCGGAACCGCCGCCCGAGATCATCTCAGCGGCAAGAACCACGTTCCAGGTGATGCCCATGCCGACTGCGGCGCCCGTGAAAATCGAGGGCAGCGTGCCCGGCAGGATCACGCGCGTAAACAGGTCCCACTGCGAGGCACCCATGGACTGGGCGGCGTGAAGATAGCGCACGTCGATAGAGCGTGCGCCGCCGAGCACGTTGATGACGATCGTGAAGAACGCGCCCAGGAACGTCACGAAGTAGATCGAGAGCTCGTTGGTTGGCCAGAAGATCAATGACGCGGGGACCCACGCAAGCGGAGGGATCGGCCTCAGGATCTCGAACGGCGGGAATGCCAGCTCGCGGAACGTCTTGTTGATCGCCAGCGCAAGTCCGAACGGGATACCGATCAGCATGGCGGCCATGAAGCCGACCACGACGCGCTGGATACTCATAACCCAGCTTTGCCAATAGCCCGGCTTGTTGACCACCTCCATGGTTGCAGCCGCGACGTCCGTCGGTGGCGGCAGCTTGCTGATGAACGGGACGAAGATCCCGAACCAGTCGTCCGACCGGGCGCCGATCTCCCAAAGGATCACGAACGCCACGATGGCCACGATGCCTCGGCGAACGGAGATGTCGGTTAGTTTCCTGAAGAACACGCCGACCTGCGGCGATGCAGTCATTGCTGTGCTGGACACAGGGCCCACCCTCCCCAATATGTTACGCGAGTTCGCGCTCGCCGGCCTGGAAGGCCTTGATCGCCTCCTCGTGCACGGCTTCGCTTGTTTCTTCGACGAGCAAGCGGAATTCGTTCGACGACAGGATGCTGTAGTCTCGCGGACGCGGAAGGTTCACATCGACCACCTTCTTCACGCGACACGGCCGGGTCGTCATGACGTAGACGCGGTCGCCGAGGAAGATCGCCTCTTCCAGGTCATGCGTGATGAAGTAGATCGTCACTTTGGTGCGATCATACATCTCGAGCAAAGACTCGTGCATGATCGACTTAGTCAAGGCGTCCATCGCGCGATACGGCTCATCGAGCAGCAGGACCTTCGGGTGGTTGATCAACGCGCGTACGATCTCCGCGCGCCGCGCCATACCCGACGACACCTCTCCGGGATACTTGTCGGCGACGTTCGACAACCCCGCTTCGGCCAGGCTTTCACGCGCTTTCTTCATCGCTGCGCTTTTGGAGAGTTTGCCCTGCACGATAGGGCCGTACGCGACGTTCTCCGCAAGCGTCTTCCAGGGGAACAGCGCACCGTTCTGGAACACGACGATTCTATCGGCCCCCTGGTCCGCGAGAGGTTTCCCCGGTCCGCAGAGCATCTCGCCGTCGAGCAGGATCTCACCCGATGTGATCGAATGGAACCCGGCAAGGGCGTTGAGCAGCGTCGTCTTCCCGCACCCCGACGGGCCGACGATCATGCAGACCTCGCCGGCGGCGATATTCATGGAGCAATCGTCGACAGCCATGACGGTGACGCCGTGCGGATCGTAGATTTTGGTCACATTGCGGATGCTGATTGCACCCGTGGGCGAGCCATTTGCAATACTTGTCATCGTTTTCGCTCGTTCGTTTGAATGTTTGATCTGCCTATGCCGTCAGCGGCCCTGCATGGCTAGGGCACGGACGTGCCACTGCATGAGGTAGTTGCCGATGTAGCGGACTAGGCCGGAGCTGAACCAACCAACGAAGCCGAGCGTAAGCATGCCGATCACCATCGGGATCGTGACGCTGTTCACGTACGACGACAGGATCAGATAGCCGAGACCGAAATCGCCCGAGACCATTTCCGCTGCGACGAGCGAGAACCACGCGACGCCGATGCTGATCTGCAGGCCCGTGAAGATGAACGGCAGCGCGCCCGGAACGACCACGTTGCAGAAGATCTGCCAGCGTGAGGAGCCCAAACAGCCGGCGGCTCTGAAATAGGACTCATCGATCGATTGCACGCCGAGCATGGTGTTAAGCGTGGTCGCGAAAAACGACGCCAGCGTAGCTAGGAATATGACCGGCGTTTCAAAGCCGATGAACATGGGAATTGCGAGCGGCACCCAGGCCATGACCGGGATCGGACGCAGCAGCTCCAGGATCGGGAAGGTGTAGTCCTTGAAGGTCTTCGACCATCCCATCAGCAAGCCCAGCGGCACGCCGAGCGCCGTCGAGATGAAGAACGCGATCAGGATTCGCCGACAGCTTACGTAGATGTGCTCGTAGTATTCCGGCACATAGATGGAAAGGCCCTGTCGGGGGTCGACCGCGAGCCAATCCGTCAGCACGGCAACCGGTCCTGGCATCTTCTCGAAGCGAGGCAACTTCAGCCCCTCGCATAGAAGCCAGTAGATCGCGATCCACAGCGCGATGCCCGCAAGCATCAAGTATGGTGAAGGCGACGACAGCGCCTTGACGGTCTTTCGCCACATGCGGGAGCCACTGGAAGGTGGTGGCAAGACAGCACCTGAAACAGAAGCGTTCATAGCATCCTAGTCCTTGGGCAGCGTGCGCTGCGTGATTGGAAGACGATGGTCGCGCACAGCGGACCGGTTTACGGGCGGGCGGCTTTTTCAGTTGCCGCCGGCCGTGGCCTTGTGTTGGGCCTCGATGACTCCCACCGGGCTCGACAGCCCTCGTGCGCTGAGCACTTCGCGCGCGATCGAGTCGTCGACGCCGCCGTCCCGGATCTTCGGGGAGGACGCAGGCTTCGACGGAAGGGAGTGCAGGAACGCGGTCGCGTCATCGATAAGCGTCCGAACGCGGTCATTGACCGTGTAGTCGAACTGCAGCTTGATCGGACCGCCGCCGTCTTTCTCAGGAACGGCGCCGTAGAGAGCGTTCCAGATCGTATCCCGGTCGATTTTCTCTGTCTGCGCCTCAACCATATCCGCGACCTCGGATGCGTTGTTGAGATCGGCAAGGAAAAGCTGGGCGTCGAGCTCGGACTCCATCCATCCTTTCACGACGTCGGGACGCTGCTTCATGAGATCATGCAGCATCACGAGGAAGGCGCCGTCGACGACGTCGAAGTCCTCGCCGCTGGCGGCGCGTCTTGCGAGCCCCTCAGCCACGATCTTGCTCGCCGTCGGTTCCCAGACCACGGCCGCGTCGAGCTTTCCTGCGCGGAAATTCGACGTGATGACCTCGATATTCTGGTTCAGATAGCGATGCGGCTCGATACCCGCCTTTTGGAAGGCAACGCGCGCAAAGCGATCCGCGCAAGCTCCCTGGGGAAGCGACACGACTTTATCGTTCATCCAGTCGACGGCGTCACGACCGGTCTTGAAGTCCGGTGCCTCATTGCGCACGAGAAAGATATTGCATTGCTGCTTCGAGGTGCCGAGAGAACCGACAATACGGATGTCCGTACCACCTCTGCTGGGCTCTGCGCGGAACGTGGCAGCAATGCCCGGCATGTCGCCGACGTAGCCGATATGCTGCTTTTCGCCCGTCATCGCGTTGACGATCACGGCACCTTGCAGACCAACCTGAAACGACGCGGTCGAACCTTCCGGCAGGTACTTCTTCCAGAACTGCTTGGCGTTGTTGACAACGCCCGACCATGCCTCGGTGTAGTAAGGCTGATAGCCCACCACCAAGTTGACCTTCTCGCCTGGTTTTCCGAAATTGCTATCGGCAAGCGCGTTGCACGACAGCAACGTCAAAAGCAGCGCGGATGCCACTCCTCCTTGAGCCTGAATTCGCATATTTCCTCCATTCGCGCCGTTTTATCTGTTTGCATTGTGTTTCCAACGCCGCTGCCGGCGTTTTCATGAGATTCCGATAATGCATTCACGTGGCGCAACATGACGCATTCCATCGTCATACTTTCCAATCCATCCTTCCGTGTAAAATTGATGTAACGGATTTCGCCATTGACATTTCTTTCAAAGAGACCTAATTGCTCGCTCGAATAAGCTGCGCTACCTGTGCGAAATTACGCCGAATTTATCGCTCATCGCATTGAATTATATTCCTTCTTTCAAGCATAGCCTAAGCCCGATTTCCTCTCCCTTATAATTTATCTATCGGACGATTGATTAAATCAATCGAAGAGGCGGCATAAGACCAGTTTAGCCGAAGGTCCGCCGGCTAGATAGCTAGGGGAGTTACGAATGAGCAATGCGCTCGGCATGCTCATTTGCTGAGCAGCGATCCCTCGTCCGCGAGCGGACATATATCGATGCAAATTCGGCCGCCTCCAATGTTTTCGGTCGAGCGACTTCATCAGCTAGAAATGATCCGTTCACGGCATCATCGTGCATGTTGTCTATTCGCGGTTCTTACCCGTCGCGATCGCCATCCTTGCGTACTGACTATTATTGAGTTGAAATAACATTATTGATCTTTCGTCGGCGCGGCATCATCTGGGTCCTCAGCAATTTGGAGGACGCCATGAGCCGCTTCGAGCCCTGGAGCGAGGAGCGAACGGTCGAGA
>CAZDUD010000039.1:0-30135 GCA_964508485.1 uncultured Hyphomicrobium sp.
CTGGTTGGAACTCATGTCGCACGAGATTGCGCCGGATCTATGGGGATAGGCATGCGAGTCAGCAGTGGGCAGACATCGCCGATTTAGGCGGTTTTCGTCCGAGGATAGTGGGCCGCATTTTTACCTCTATCCGAATATAGCCGTTTCTTATTTCTTCCATGTGTTTTCACCCGCAGCACGCAACTCACGTTCACGGACCTCCAGCTGCTCCAATGCTTGCTTAGCGGGTTCATGCCGTTGTTGTTGTTGCAGCAGGAAATCGAGTTCCCGGCGAGATGCCGCGTAGGATGAGATAGCACGTTCACGCTCACCTTTCTGGGCATGACCGTAACCGAGTCCACTCAACGCGGTAGCTAGATCAAAACGCCAGTGGAGATTACCCGGATCGACATCAATGGCCTGCTGAATTAATGCTCGACCCTTTTCGAGTGACGTCATCCCGTCATCGTCTATGGCTAGATCACGCAATAGTGCGACGACAATCTCTTTGCCCAACGCCTTGGCCAGCTCCAGTTCCTTTTGGCATTCGACAGAGGCGAGCGCCTCCGGAGTGGCCAGAAGGATAACGGCTTCGCATGAGGCATTGGCTTTGCGTAGCGTTTCCCGCCAGCGCTCGCCGGCGCCAATGCTGTGTAGGTCAATGAACACGTCTTCGCGCGACCAGCCGTTCACCGTGAGCCAGTTCTGAAATGCGATCGCCTGGACGTTATCCTTGCTCGAGTGAGATATAAACAATCGCGGCAATTTAACCCCCACGTGGCCAAGGGTCGAAAAGTTTGAGTTGGATGCTAGCCGAGCGCAAGACTGGTATGTTCCATCATGCCATTAGACTCTGCAAATGATATCTGCACAGCATCCGGAAAGCAGATAGAGTTCTGGTCGTCGATGAGGGCAGCCACGGTTCATTCACGTCGCGCAGCCGACAGGCTTTTCGTGGCTCGACCACGTCAGCTCACCCTCGGACTTCGCCCCATTCAACGTCCTGTCCGAGCAAGGGGTGCCGCTCACGCTGCAAGGAGGTGGGGGCGCTGCGACATCTCTGTCGCTCTACGCCTTCATCCAGGGGGGATCAGGTGTGTACCAGCCCGCGGTGAAGTCGATGAACGCGCGCACCTTGGCCGACAGATGCATGCGGTGGGGATAGACGAGATAGAGCCCGAGGGATTGCACCGTCTCCTTCTCGAAAAGGGCGACGAGCCGGCCTTCGCGCAGATCGCGCGCGACGGCGAATTCCGGGATGAATCCGACGCCATGCCCCAGATGCAAGGCACGATGCACCGCCGTCGCGCTGTTCACCGTAAGGCACGGCTCGACCCGCACCACATCTTCCTTCCCGAGCGGTCCAAAACGCCAGGAATCGCGCCAGCGGATATTGCTGTCGACGATGCAATCCATCTTCACCAGGTCTTGCGGGGTGCGTGGCGCACCGGCTCCTGCCAGATAGGCCGGCGAGGCGCACAGCAGCAGCCGCACGTCGCACAGCTTGCGCGCGATCAGGGTGCTGTCCTGCAGGGTGGTGACGCGGATCGCGAGATCGAAGCCTTCGCTGATCAGATCGACGAGACGGTCGGCGAGGAAAACCTCGACGTCGAGGCTCGGGTAGCGGGCGCGAAATGCGTTGAGCATCTCGATCAGCTCCATTTCGCCGAGCGTCTGCGGGGCGGTGATGCGGAGGCGCCCGCGCGGCTGACCGGACTCGGCCTTGATCGCTTCTTCGAGCGATTCGAACTCGGCGATCAGGGCGCGCGCGCGCTCATAGTAGGCGCGGCCGATCTCGGTGACCTGGACGCTGCGGGTGGTGCGGGCGATGAGGCGGACGCCGAGCCGCTCCTCGAGTTCGCCGACATGCTTGGAGACCAGCGCTTTCGACCGGCCGAGCCGCCTGCCTGCGCCGGTGAAACTCTGTGTATCGGCGACGGCAACGAACGTCCGCATCAAGTCCAGCGTATCCATGGCGTCGGGGTCGGGTTGGAGCTATATGGTCCGTCACACTAGCTGATGGCGCCTGATTGTGCACCATATGGAAACGATCGAGCCGACGTTGTTCAACCCATGCTGAAGCTCACGCACTTCCGGCTCTGTCCGCTTTCCAGGTCGATCCGCCTCGCGCTGGCGGAGTGCGACCTGACGTTCGAGCTGGAGGAGGAGCGGGCCTGGGAATGGCGGGCGGGTTTCCTGGCGCTCAATCCCGCGGGTGAGTTGCCGGTGCTGGAGGTCCAGGGCGAGGCGGTTTTGTGCGGGGCCTATTCGATCGTCGAATACTTGGCCGAGGGCGACGACACCGCGGGAATGGTGGAGCGCCGGCGGCTGCTGCTGATCCCGGGATCGCGGGAGGACCGCGCGGAGGTCCGCCGTCTGGTCGATTGGTTCCACCGCAAATTCCACGGCGAGGTGTCGCGCGAGTTGCTTGCGGAAAAGGTCCAACCGCAAGTGTCCCGGATGATGTCGCCGACGCCGGTCGCGGGGCATTCGCCCAATCTCGCGGTGCTGAGGGCGGTTCGGGCCAACATGCGCCAGCACCTGAGCTATATCGACTTCCTCGCGGACCAGCGGCGCTGGCTTGCAGGCGAGGAGCCCAGCTTCGCGGATCTGGCAGCGGCAGCGCACCTCTCGGCGGCCGACTATCTGGGCGAGGTGCCGTGGGCCGATCACGCCAACGCCAAGGCATGGTACAGCCGGGTCAAGTCCCGCCCGTCGTTCCGGCCGCTGCTCGCCGACAAGCTGCCCGGCATGGCGCCGCCTGCGCACTATGCCGACCTCGATTTCTGAGGCCCGATCGGGCTTCCGCGCACTTGCGGATCAATGCCCCAGCTCTCGGCTGCGCCTCGCCCGGGGAGCAGAGGAAGCAAGTGGCGCGGCGCAACGAGGCGGTCCTTTGCGAGCACGAGAGGCTGGCGAAGCACCGGCACGATGGAGTACACATACGCATCCAGACGGCAGACCCCGTAGCTCAGCTGGATAGAGCATCAGATTCCTAATCTGAGGGTCGAAGGTTCAAATCCTTTCGGGGTCGCCAATCTTTTCAATAGCTTACCAACTTGACGGCTAGAGCTTTCGAGGGGTGGGCTACCGCCGGGCTACCAGGAAGCCGAGCAAATGTGCGGGCTTCCGGGGATGTTGGGCAGCAAGATTTGGGTGACGAACCTGTTGCCAGCGTGCATGCCGGCTTCGTTGGCGCTCGCGCTCACGAATTTCCCTAGCTGCTAGCCCGGTATGAACCCCCTTCGCGCGGGACTAGCTGGCCCCAGGAATTCGTGGATGTGAATTTGTTCCCGCACATCCTGCGGTGGATCGCGGTTTTCGATGACGATGACTTGGCCGTGGCTAAGTCCCGTAGCAAGCCACCTGTAGAAGGCTTGGTCCACGGTGGTAGTTTTGAGGCTCTGCGACGGGTCAGCGTCCTCGTCTTCCCCACGATAGGAAAGTAACGGGGAATCGATGACCACGAATCCGGGATGCGGTTTGTTGTTTTTCAGGCAGTAGGTCATGAGGGCAATGGAGAAAGCCGCGTGCGTGAGGGCACGTAGTCCTTTACCTTGCCCTCCCCGAAGGCGACTGTTGAGCTGAAGATCATTAGCCTGGTGATCAAAGGACACGCGGGATGTCTCTGGGACGTTCCAGGCTGACAAAATTGCAGCGACTTCTTGAGCGAATGCGTCCGTACTTGCTCTTGAGATTGCGACGTCAGGGAGTTCAGGGACAGAGTCGTCAGCTTCTCGCTTAAGCACTGATGCGCTGTCCTCGAAGTCGCGCACTGCATCAAAGGCACGAAGGTGCTCCTTGAGCACAGCCCATTGTTGCATGATTTGAGAATAGCTGGCGCGCTGGGTTCTAGAGGCCTCAAGCGCAGGAGCGAGGTCTGCATGAGCGGCAGCGGCCTGCTCGTTTGCTTCTTCGATTTTCTGAAGAAGCTCCAAACGCTCGGCAGTGGCTTTGGTGACGGTCGCCTGTAAGTCAGCTCGGAGGCGGTGGATACGGTGGGCCTCGGCAGCAGCCGCTTGGGCCAGAGCGGTGAGATCGGCGGAACAACCCGCTATGGATTGGTGAGCGTCAGCTGGTGCCCCGCAAAGTGGGCAAGGTCCAGGTGCAATGGAATCAAGGTTACGGGCGGCCTCTGCTATGGCCGTAAGGCGTGCGAGATCGCTGACGTAGTGTGCATCCAACAGCCGAAATCGTTCCAAGAGTGCATCCAGCTCACTGATGCGGGTTCTGGTGAGGTCCTTTAATTCGGTCAGGCGTCTGAGGCGCCGACGCAATAGCGAGACTGTACTGTCGGTGTTCTCGGTGGATTCATGCGAGTTTGATATAGTCACCTCAAGTGAGGCCAACTCGTTACGAAGTGTGACTTCTTCGAGCCCCTGCTCCTCGAGTTGCTTGCGACGTTGGGCAAGAAGCCGCTGAGCTGCGTTAGCTTGATCATGCTTCTGTTGAGCCGCCCGGTTTTGCTCCGAATATAAGACGAGAGCCGAATCGTCGGTTCCCGTGAGGAGAAATTTTAAAAGGCTTTTTTCGGACGTTGCCGAGATAACTTGAGCGGATGAAAGGGCAGGAGATTGTGTGGAGATAATGCGCTGCTCGTCCACCAGTGAAAGGCGGATCAAAGGGCGTAGGGTTAGATTCTGTGTCTCGGTCTGGGTTTTGCGCAATATCTTGCCGGCGATCCCGAGCTGCGCGAGAAAAAACTGGGAGAAAGAGCGAGGCTGTCCGCTCTTGCGGTCATTTCTGACAATGATCTCGTGAACAGTACCGCCGGTACGCTCGGTTATAGTGCCGTCTAGGACGTTTATTTCGCCGCCGCTTAATGAGCGTCGCAACGTGAAAATCGAGCCATCCAATCGAGCGAGGGTGAGTAGCGCGGTATCGTAACCATCGAGCTCAGGAATTTGCGTCTGCCGCTCCAGGGCCTCCTTCCCGAACATGAAGTCGATCAGCTCCAAAACGAAGGACTTGCCGGTGTTGCTGAGCCCTATCAGCGCATTGGCGCCATCCACGAAGTCAAGCGTAGCGGACACCTTGCCAGGCCCTGCGCAAACGAGCTGCCGTATACTGAGGCGACCGAAACTCATGGGGTCACCGATTGGGCCAATGGCAATTCAGCGAACTCGGCAATCCAGGTATCGACACGTTGACGGATCAAGTCGGAAAGCTGATCGGGCGTGTGTCCCCCAAACCGATCGGCGGCCCATCGCGTACGATCGAAGAGGTTGAGCCAATAGGCGGATTCGAGTGTGGAGATGAAGGGCGATGCAGATTCACCGGCCAAGTAAGCGAACCCATCTGGCTTAGGGATTCTGTGTACGAGATTTCGTGCAACCATAAGATCCAGACCGAGACGAACAAGGTCTCGGCGGACTACCGGCTCTGCTCTGCGATACGGAGAAGGTGGGTGCAGGCTTTCGGGAGCGTTTTGGTCGAAGTCACGACTATGTACGACAATGTGGTCTAGGGCGACAAGTTGAGCCAAATCGAGCGTAGCAGGGAACACGCTTTCGAGCAGCCCAAGGGAGCGGAGTCCGGCTTCGATAGATGTGCTGAATAGCTCCGATCGTTCAATCATGGTCATGCCAATCAATACGATCGTCGTTAGCTAGCTGGTGGCAAACGCCGGATCTATCGCTGTTGGTGCAGACGGCAACAAGCGGATTGTTGGTGAGAGGAAGCTGGACGGCTTGGGCTAAGGTTTCATTGAGCCGATCGAGCGGGGTTTCGAAGCGCTTAGCGAGAATGGGGTGGATCCCGTCCTCAACATCTTGCTGCATGGCTTCGAACGTTCCTGCAGGAACAGTATCCTTTGAGAATTCGCGGAGACTTTCGGCCGAATAGAATGCACGGCGCTGTAGTTCGAAGTGTCTTGAAAGGCGTCGAGAATTGGTAATGTGAGAGATATCGGGAAGAGGCTTGCCAGCCGAAGTTTCGTAAGCACTCCGAAGCTTTTCGACGTAGACCATTTCGTGTGCTAGGATTTCATCCGGGATACTGGACGTATGAGGCCGTTGTGGCAAGCCCCCGCCAAACGTCTTTAAATAGTAAGCGGTACCCGCTAAGTCGGCCAAGATCTGGGTTGGCTTCAATGTACCGAAGATAGAGAAGTCGAAAGAATCGAACGTATTGGCTACGGCGCCGTCGAGGGCTACAACCTGCGTACCCGTGATTTCGGTTGAAATGTGCGAAGCCCAGTGAGCCGACACATGGGCCTTTAATTTCTCAGCGTTGCCAAGCAGCTTATTAAGTTTGGTCCCTATTCCACGGTTACACGCGAAAGCGTACGCACGGGGACAGGAATAGTGGCCTTTGGACACATACCAGATCACTTTGCCGATATCGACGATTACGTCGCTCGGTGTAAGCGGCTGTTCGCGGCGCTTACACTGAAAAGCATCCCAAACGTCGAGGAATTTTCTTACGGTTGTGAAGCCAACGACATCCAAGCCTTCGTCACCAGCACCGGCAAGCCGTGCGACGAACGGGTATCGGCCAGAGAGACGATCTGCCCATGCCTCAACTAGCCGCTCGAACTCCTCGTCCGTAAGGATTTGGAGACGCTTTAGCGGCTCGACGGGGGCTCCAGAGAGTGCCACCTGAGGGGAGAGGGGCGGTATTGGCGAGTGCATGACGTACACTAAACTTGTTCGGCGCGTTGGACGAGACCTTTGCTCTTTTTTTGAGCTTTTGCTGCTGCGGCAATGTCACAACAATAGAGCCGCGAGATCGTATTCGGGCTTACGCGAAATAGCTTGGCAACGGCGCGCACACTGGAGCCGGTGGCAAGTGCGTCGAGCGCATAAGCCCGCTGCTCTGCATCAAGGAGATGCGGGCGACCGAGCGATTTTCCTTTTGCTTTCGCAGCGCGACGACCGTCAGCGGATCGCGATACGATGCGGTGCCGCTCGTCTTCGGCCAGTGCGGACAAGAATGCCAGGATGCCTTTGCCGATTGGGGTTGTGAGATCGAGGTAAGGCCGATCCAAGACCTGCACAGCAGCACCCATGGCGTGCACGCGGGTCATGATGGCAATGCCGTCCAGCATGGAGCGGGTAGCGCGGTCCCACTCGGCGATGACAAGTGTTCCCCCAGTGGGGATGCTGCGCAGAGCCTTCTCAAGCTCAGGACGGTTGGCCAAGCTCTTCCCCGAGGCCTTCTCCTCGAAAACTCGGTGGCAGCCAGCGGCGTTCAAGGCAGCGATCTGGCGGTCCAGATTCTGAATGGTGGTGCTGACACGGGCGTAGCCGACTTTCATTTAGGTGCGCTCGGTGACGAAGTGGGAGGCGAGCGCTGGCGGCAAGGACGTATGAAACACTGCCAAAATGGTGATTTCCGAGCCAGATACTTGATAGATAATAATATAGGGCCAATCTGGGATGACGTATTCGAAGGTCCCGCGCCGTCTCCCTTTGTGTCCGATGTGTGGAAACTGGCCGATGTACTCCACCGATCGTAGTACTATCGTGCGGAGCTCTTGAGCTGAAGCCGGGCGGGATAGATCGATGTAATTGGTGTGGACTTCTACATCCTCAACGGCCATGTCGAGCCATGTTACTTCCATAGTCATTTGACGCGGAGCCGTTTCACCGCATCGGCGTGGGAGACACGCACCGCCTTGCCGCTAGCGACGAGATCGAGACGTCCTTGCACAGCGTCACCAATCCATTTTTGATGCGCGAGATATGTTTGCAGAGCGGCATTGATCACCCAACTTTTTGGTCGGTCGAGCAGTCGCGCATGCGCTTCAAGTTCGCGCTTTAAGTTATCGTCAGTAGAAAATGACATATTGGTCATTTAAGTGCTCCTCGTGTTTTATTCATTATTGCCTATTATTTATTATTACGCAATATTATTCACTGAATAGTTTCCGCAGCGCCCAGCGGAAGGATTTAGACACAGACATATGACACATAAGAAATACAGGAAATCTGTCGCTTTTGAAAGGTGTGTCAAAAGTAGTAACTTATGGGACACGCTTTGGGCGCGTGTACCTTTTTTGGTATCGACCATCGCGCCGGTCGGGACGTTCGGTGATGAGTTTTGCCAATTCTAATCGCGGGACGTTTATCCAGCCCTGATCGGCGAAGCCAATCCGGACCACGGTCAGAAACTTCTTGGACGGGCGGTAGAATATCGCGGCTCGACCGGTGTGATTGCGTACCGTCATGGACCGGAGACCGTGGCAGGCTTCGTAGTGGCGATTGCCGAAGGTGGAGACGTCGGGTAACTGGGCGCAAGCGACTTGGATATCGGCTAGGATCTGGCTTGCCTGTTGGCAACCGTACCGGACGACGAGGTGCTGGCTAAGTTTCTCCAGCGAGACGGCCACAGAAGGGTGAAACACGACCGGTAGGCGCTTCATGCAAGGTCCGACGGGTGCCCGTAGGAGATGCGGTGGCCCTTGAGAATTTGGGACGCTTCGACCAAGGAGTGGCGGAGACTACCAACGCGGATGACCGTCACTGTCGTGTCCGTCAGGCTGAAAACCAGCGCGGTCTTGTGCAGACCGGGAACTTCCACGAGTCGATAGGGCGTGGCCCGGTAGCGAATTCCGATATCTGCAAATTCGGCAAGGCTGCGAATGAAGGCTTCAACGCTCGCCATCAGCCTCTGCGGCCGAGCTTTTCGATCTTCGCGGCTGATCGAGCGGATCGCTTCGAGGATGTCGACTTGAGCGCCGGGAAGAAATAAGAGGTCGCGGCGCTTCACTCGACTAGCTTTCCATCCTTGTCGCGGGCCATAACGTCACGAATGGATGCGAACACGTCGTCTGCCGCCAGCAATCGCTGCGGTGTCTTCTCTGCATCCTCGCAGCGGCGCTTGGTCTCCGTCCACCATGCCGTTCGCTCGGCTTCAAGCTCGATCAATGCTTCGGCGGCGGCATTGATGGCGCGGCTGACGGACGGGTAAAGGCCGCGGTCGATGAGTTCTCGGATTTTCAAATCGTTCTTCTTATCGATAATAATGTTTAAGCGACTCAATTCAGGCATTCAAAGCTCTCCTATTGGCGTGACAATACCATTACCGTATGCAATGCGCAATTGACGTGACAGTGCAACAGGTCAGTGGCGTGATAGAGCAAGTGCGGGCTTAACGCGAGCGGCGGAGTTCAGCCTCCAACGCGTCAAGCCTTGCCTCTATCCGCGTGCGGTTATCATTCGCCGCCTTCAGCTCGGCCTCCAGCACGGTGGTGCGGCTGACGAGGGCGTCGTTGCGGGCTTTGATTTGATGAGAGGTCATATTAACTACCCTTTCCACAAATAGCATAACAATAGGGAGTGGATCCGCCAGAGCCGCCAGCAGAATAGAAGTAGCAACGCCAATTGGTTGAACTTGTGGGGTAACTCTGGAGAACGTCTATAGCTGCCCAAGCATTATTAAAGCCACCGCCTAAAATTTGCTTGCCAGCACTGCAGGTCACATCGGCCTGACAAGTTCCTCCCGCACCTGACGACATAGAACAAGAAGTATTTTTGTATTCAAGCCCCATGGCAAACGTCGTGGCAGAAACAGTCCCATTGACTTCTAGCTTACTACTCGGGGTCATGCCTACACCCACATTGCCGCTGCTATCAATACGCACACGTTCCGTGCCACCCGTGCTAGCCGCCATGGCGTTGGTGGTGGGGCGCCACCAGCCGGTGTCGGTATCGTTGGCGAACATCATGCTGGGGGCGCCTGCGCTACCATCGGAGATGCCTGTGGCAGTAACGTTGCCTACGCCGCTGTACTCGCAATACGTTACGGCTATGTTTTTGGGGCGGGTTTCGGCGGCGCCAACATAACTAAGGGTTGTTGTATTCGCTGAAGCGTTACCATAAATAAGACGAGATCCACCAACCGATCCAGCCCCTGAATAAGTGGGGAATGTAATGTCGTGCGATTTAATAGCATCAGCCTGCGTGGTACCGGGGACGCGCGTGCCACTGGGGTCGATGAGAACAGAGCCTGTATTATCGCGTCCGCGCAGGAAGTAACCACGGGCAGCCGTATATTCCGTCCAGCCGCTGGGGCAGCTGGTGGAGGCAAATGCCGCAATGGTGCCTGCGGGCACGCCTGTGCCCGTGATGCTCACGCCATTGACCCACAATGCTGTGGTAGAAATAACCCCTGACACCGAAATGCCTGTGCTGCTGATAATCCCCGCCACTTCCAAAGTGGTTTGCGGTGTGGTGGTGCCAATACCTAACCGCCCAGTGGTAGAGCTGGCATAAAACGCGCTGGTGGCCGAAAGTGTTGTACCGCCGCCATTAAACTGCAAATAGCCCAGAGAACCCGCAGCACTGGCGCCACCGCTGCCCGTGATGCTCACGCCATTCACCCACAGGGTGGTGGTACTGATGCCCGCGCTGAAGATATTCCCGCTGGCGCTGATGTAGCCCGTGACGGAGATACCGCTGGGGTTATACGTCATGCCCGCCACCGCCGTGGGGCTGCCATTTTGGTCGCGGAACAGAATACTGCCGCTTACGCCCGTCGTCAGCGCAATGGCGCCGTTGCTGCCGATGAAGTTGAAGGCTTGGCCAGCGGCGTAAAGTTGGGCGATCGTTCGGCCTGAGCAGGATGTGGCATAGCCCGACCATCCAGAACCTTCATTCAAGGTGCCAGTTGCGCCAGTGCTCGCAAAAGTCATGTACACAGAATTGGAGGTAGCAACCCCACCATAATCGCCCATCAAAGCGTATGTTGCATTCGTAGACGTAGAGTTATTCCAAGAATGAGCTAACGTGAGCATACCCGACGCACCTGAACATCTTATGGCATCAGGCCAAGTTGTCACCATCGTCGTCGTACTAATCACATTGCTTGCCGCAGTGGCCTCCCACTTGGTGCCGTTGTAGCGCAGCATTTGGCCGCTGCCGGGGCTGGAGGCGGAGACATCACTCAAGCCGCTGAGCGCACTGGCGCCACCGCTGCCGGTGATGCTCACGCCATTTACCCATAACGTGGTGGTGGAGATGCCGCGCGCAAACAGGCTGCCCGTGACGCTCACCGTGGTGGCGGTGACCGTGCCTGTAACGGAAATACCGTTGCTTTGAATAACGCCCGTGCTCGATATATTTTGCGCTTTCAGGTCGGCCGCGAAGATATTCCCGCTGGCGCTGATGTAGCCCGTGACGGAGATACCGCTGGGGTTATACGTCATACCCGCTACCGCCGTGGGGCTGCCGTTTTGGTCACGGAACAGAATGCTGCCGCTGACGCCCGTGGTGAGCGCCACCGCGCCGTTGCTGCCGATGAAGTTGAAGGCGTTACCAGACGCATACAAAGAAGCGATAGTCGTTGCACTACTATTGCAATTTGTTTCGTAGTAGCTCCCCCAGCCAGAGACGTTACCTACAGAAGACCAAACTTGCGAGGAATTGAACACCACATAAGGGTTATCGGTCGCCGAACTGGCTGTGTAACCAGCAACATACACTCTGTTACCAGTAGCGCCTTTATAGCTATAATGAAGCATAATTTGTCGGCCAGAGGTACCATAACACATTATAGCGTCGGGCCAACCAACGTCCACCGTTGTCGTGCTAATCACACTGCTCGCAGCAGTCGCTTCCCACTTGCTGCCGTTGTAGCGCAGCATTTGGCCGCTGCCGGGGACGGTGGCAGAGACGTCAGTAAGCGCACTCAAAGCACTGGCGCCGCCGCTGCCCGTAATGCTTACGCCATTCACCCACAAGGTGGTGGTGGAGATGCCGCGCGCAAACAGGCTGCCAGAGAGGCTGACGGTGGTGGCGGTTACCGTGCCCGTCAGACTGACGCCACGGCCATAATAATCGGCCGCATACATATTCCCGCTAGCGCTGATGTAGCCCGTGACGGAGATACCGCTGGGGTTATACGTCATGCCCGCCACAGCCGTGGGGTTGCCGTTTTGGTCGCGGAACAGAATACTGCCGCTCACGCCGGTGGTGAGGGCAATGGCGCCGTTGCTGCCGATGAAGTTGAAGGCACGGCCATCGGCGTAAATTTCTGGTATTGTTTTGGAGTTACAATATGTTGGAGTTGTAGAATTAGTAACATAAGTGGCCGTTGCATTTGTATTGTTGGCGAAGAACGCATACCAATAACCCACCCCATTTGATAAGTAATACTGCGCGCCCCCCGAAGCCGATCTGTAATAGAACGTATAATATGCTCCAGATATGGAACATTGGATCGCATCCGGCCAGCCCACCGCCATCGTCGTCGTGCTAATCACATTACTGGGCGCAGTCGCTTCCCACTTGGTGCCGTTGTAGCGCAGCATTTGGCCGCTACCGGGCACGCTGGCAGAGACGTCGGTGAGCGAAGCCAGCACGCTAGCCCCACCACTGATGGTGTTCCAGTTGGTGCCATCGCAGCTTTTCAGCGCATCGGCCGTGGTGTCGTAGGCGATTGATCCCTCGGAGGCCGTGAACCCGCTCGATGCCGCCGCGACGGCGCGTCCCGTGGTGATCGTGTCGGCGTCGTTGCTGATCGGTAGCGGGAACACTCCGTTGGATGGTGCCGAGCACGTGGCGTGCGAGACTGAACTCGCCAAGATCCCCCACATGATGGCGATTCCGAGGATCAAAGGGCGAGTGGTCATGGGGAGGTCCTTTCTTATGGCAGGCGCGTGGCAAGGAGTGAGCAACCGACGAGCTCGCCTGTTCCTTTCGTCTCTGCGGTAAATTGCAAATTGTCGGCGGCTTTGGCTTTCCAGACGCCGACCGTGGTGGCGGGGCTGGGCGCGTTGATGCCGCCGAGCGCGAACGGGATGTCGGCCAGCGGGGTGGCCCGTCCGTCGAGCAGAGCGGGACGGAGCGAGATCGCGGACGTCGTATCCGCCAACAGTGTGCAGGTCAGATCGACACGGACAAGGTCGCCGGCTGCGACGGCCAGCTGAACATTAAACGCGGGATGGGTGTGTTCGTCGGCGGTGATGGTGATCGCAGGCACCGTCGCCATCGCGACGCGGGGTGCCTTGGCCTCACCAGCAAACACTACGCCGATCAGGCAGGCTGATCCCGTTACGGCGAGTAAGAGCGATGCATGAGCGGAGTTCATTTTGGCCAAGCGTGCCGAAATATTCCGTATACATCAAGCAGTTTGTACGCAACGCAAACCGCCCCCGTTGCAATGAACGGGGGCGGCTAAGTTCGACGCTACTTCGGCTTCTCGTCTTCTGGACGCGGCGGCATGAGGACCACCTTGCGGCCGAGCGGCAAAGCGTCGAGCAGGAGCGTAAAGCCGGCGTCGGCCTTATCGTGCTTGAACGCCGCGCCGATGCGGGTCCAGACGTCCTTGGCACCGTCGCGCTCGCGAACCGAGTACACGACGAAGTCGGGCATTTTCTCAGCCATGGTGTCACCGTGGGCTGGGGGTGGCACGGTCTACGCGCGCGCAATCTTTTCGGCAGCCGGTGTGGGCTCCGAGGCAAAAGGTCAGGTGGCGGAGATGGTGCGCGGCGTGAGCCGATTGCTCGGAATCCTACCGCAAACTCTGTCCGTACGCTGCACAGGTGCCCAATTCAGCGGCAACTTTGTCACGCAGGGTCGGGTGATCTTTGCCGGGCATGGGCTTGGCACAGCTGGTGCACATGCTCGCGCGTGAACTTTCTCAGTCGAGCAGTGATGGGACTTGTCAGCATTTTGTGGTGGCTGACAAAACGGGTGCTGGCGTGGACGGCGGTGACGGCTTGGCGCGGTGTGGCTGCGCTGTATGTCTGGATGCGAGGAAACTCAGGAACATTCGGCACGGCGCAATGGGCGTCACGGCGGATGATGGTGCGGGCCAGCGCGCTGGGTGAGCGCGGGCTGATCCTCGGCAAGTTCGGCAAACGGTTCTTACGCGACGCCAACGACGAAGGTTCGGTTCTGTTACTGGCGCCACAGGGCGCGGGCAAAGGCGTCGGCCCCGTGATCTGCAATCTGCTCGATTATCGTGGCTCGATCCTGTGCACCGATCCCAAGGGCGAGAACTTCGCCGTGACGGCGCGGCATCGGGCAACGCTCGGGCCGGTTTATCGCCTCGATGTCGGCAATCCCGGGCTGTCCGATGCGTTCAACCCGATGTCGAGCATTCGGTGGGGTACGGTCGACGAGACCGATGACGCCGAGGCGCTGGCCGATCTGATGCTGGTGCCGGATCTGCGGGAAGAGAGCCATTGGCGCAGGCGGGCGTTGTCGTGGCTGACGGGGTTCATCCTCTACGTCGGCCATGAATACCGCGAGACCCCGGAGCTGGTGACGCTGGCGCAGGTCAACGACATCGCCAACGCCGATCCGGCCGCGTTCAAGGACGTGATCGAACAGATGATTGCTTCGCCGGTGACGAAGATCGCCGAGACCGGCGCCCAGATCGCGCGCGGGGCGGACAGCGAGGAAACCCGCAACATCCTCTCCAACCTGGTGAAGGGCACCGAGGTCTGGTCGAACGGCAAGCCGTTGTCGCTGATTTCCGGGACGAGCGATTTCCGGTTCGAAGATTTGTACGCCAAGACAGTCACCGTCTACCTGATCGTGCCGGAGGAGAAGCTGGCGATCTACGGGGCGGCGCTGCGGGTGATGACGGGACTCGCCTTGAATGGCGTGTTCCGGGCGGGGCGGGTGTGTGCGCCACCGGTCGACCGGCCGCTGTTTCTGCTCGATGAAGCGGCGGCTCTCGGTTATCTCGAACCGCTGGAGAAAGGCATGGGATACTTGCGCGCCTATGCGCGGGCGTTGATCGTGTTCCAGGATCTCGGCCAGCTCGAAGGCACGTATCCGAAAGCACGGTCGCTGATCGCGAATTCCGCGACCTTGGTGACGTTCGGGGTCAACGACAGCTCGACGGCGAAGATGCTGTCGGAACGGATCGGCCAGACGACAGTGGTGGCGCGTAGCGCCGGGGTGAGCCAGCGCTGCAATGACCTGATGCCGGATCGAACGCAGGACGGTCATGCCGAAGCCGGCCGCGCCTTGATCGATGCATCCGAGGTGATGCGCCTAGCGGTAGACGACGTGCTGGTGTTCATGGGGCGCAAGGTGCCGGCGGCGATCAAGGCCAAGCGGGCAGTGTATTTCAACGAGGCGTGTTTTAGCGGCCGATGGGATCGCTGGCGGCAGGTCGGCAGAGATGTCGCCCCAGATCCACAGCCGCAGCTTCCATTGCTGGGATGCGGCCCCGAGAGGCTGCAGCTGACGTGTGCCAGCGTGGGCGCGAGCGATGAGGCGACCGAGGGGCCGGTGTTGCCGCCGTATATCCCAGGCGGATTTGACAGTGCGGGCGGCGCTCCTCACGCGGGTTGAGCGGCCTGGCGTTGCAAAGTTGAGCAAGTGCACAATCGCTCAAGCTTGCAAATGCACATTTGTGCAAGTGCGCACTTACCCATCTGTGAGAGTGTCGGATTTGTGCGGGTTCTGCGCACGTTGCCGTCGGCGGGCGGTGCGCTCGGCGGTCAGTTGTTCGACGCGTTTTCGCCGCACGGTGAGCGACACCTCGAAGCAGCGACGTGACAGCCGGCTCTCCTCCGCTTGCATGCGTTTGATCGATTTTGCGAGCATCCAGAACAGGCGCTGATTGGCGGCGAGGCGAATGAGGAACTGATTGATCAGCTCGGGATCACCGCCGTGGGTCTTGAGCCAGGTCACGATGCGTGACAGCTGGCGCCACTCGATCATCAAGCGGGCACGGGTGGCCTTGCCCGACCGAACCCAAGTGCGGACACGGATGTGGTTGTTCTGCAATCGCTTGAGATTGAACTCCAACCGCGTCAGGTGTTCGGCGTGTCGGAGCTTCCGGTTCCAATTGCGATGCGGGCGGGATTCGCGAATGACGATCCGGAACAGCGGCCGCACTTTGGTTGGCATATCGCGCGCCTTCGGGACGACAGCGAACGCCCACGTCGTCTGTACGAACGGGCGTGATGGTGCGGATTCCGGCCGAGCCGATGGACGAGCTGGCGGACGTGATGCCGATATCACCGGCTGCGTGCAAGGATCTACCGGCTGAGCCGGCGGCGCGGTCGGTGCCGAGGCGAGCTGCGGCGTTTGTGGACTTGCGATGCGTCCGGTTGGCCGATGCAGGGTCTGAACAGGCGCTGCGCGTTGGGCAGAACGATCAGCGATGGCGCCAACCGGCGCGAAACTCGGCGGGGCAAGCGGCAGCTTTCGGGAAGCGCTTTGGATCTGCTCGATGAAGATCTCGCGCGGCGGTGACGAACTCGGAGGTTCGTTCGCTCGAACCGGTTCTCGTGGCCTTGACGGATTGAGTGCGCGCTCCGGGGGCGGGGGCAGTGGCGTCTGAACGACCGGCATGGGGGCGGTGCGCGGGCGGCGCTCGTTTCTGGCTGCCGCCATGGCGCGGCGGCCGATGTGGATCTCAGGCAGCCGGTCGAGCACTTCGGCGCTGGCGGTATCACCAGCAGCTAATGCTTCGGCACGCTGGTCCTTGAGGCTGCGGTGATCGACGCGATCGCGGTGTTTGAACTGCGCGAGCGCGCGGTTCTGCTCTTCGTTCCAAGCAGCATGCCAGCGTTTGAGCTCCGCGCGGTCGTTCCAGGCGCGGGATTTGGTGCGGGACAGACCGTCGCCGCTGATCTGGCGGAACGTCAGCATGATGTGGGCGTGATGATTGCGCGGATCGTCACCGCGCTCGGCAACGGGAGCGTGGACAGCGATATCGGCGACCATGCCTCTGGACACGAACTGCGTGTCGACGAACTTGCGGAGAACGTCGAGCCGTTGCTCGGCGGTCAACTCGTGTGGGAGCGCGAGATTGATCTCGCGACAGAGCTGGGCGTCATGGCGATGTTCGCGGGCGTGAACGTGGTTCCAGAGTTTTTCGCGGTCGGCGAGCCACGGCGCAGCGCCGCTGGGCAGCATGACTTCGCTGTGAACGGTGCCGCGTTTGCGGCCGTAGTCGTGGACTTGGCCGGTAGCGCGATCGACAAGGCGGGAGGCGGAGCGGTAGGCAGCAGCTGCAATGGCGGAATGGCCTTTGGCCCGACCGATGATCTGCGCGTGAAGATGGTAGCTGGCCACGGACTCCGAGTTTCTGCTGCGGAGGGCTAATCGGCCTTGTGTGGCTGGCGCGCCTCAACGTCGCGCAGTGACGTATAAGTGCGCTATTCACTCACGGACCCGAGCACCTCCGACGTTCTTGTTGCCCCATTGTCACGCGTGTCCAGGCGCAACGCACGTCCGGTGCTTATTGCGTATGCAAAAATTTTCGCGGCCGCTGCGCGGCGAGCGATCCGAGTTGTTCCACGAGGGGAAGACGTTTCACAGCGCGGAGGTGATCGACGCGCCGGGGGGCTCATAGCCGCCCCCCGTAACCCCCGCCTAGGATATTTATGAAGGATGATGAACCCGGTCTGAGCGTGCTTGAGCGTGCGTTTGCTGCGGTTTCGGGGTGTGATTGACTGCTTTTTACCCAGAATTGAAATCGGCAAAGCAAACAGCGGCCTTGTAAGCGCCGTGCTCTGTTTCTGAGCAATTCTTCTCATGGGGGCAAAGTGAGGGCTTACATGCGACTGCGCCCAGGGCCAAAGCGCAGAGCGGAAAATGGTGCGCGGCGCGAGCCGAATGGGTAAACTCTATTGCGGCTTAGATAATTGCGCTTCAGGAAACAACACCATCAAAAAAAGAGCCGCCAGCAAGGGCGGCTCTCAGTTAGTACAGTTAGCGCAAGGGCCAGCCGGTTTTTTGTTGCAACCTCTCTACCCGGCGCTGGGTATCGAGAATGCTTGCAGTATCGGCGGGAACCAGATCCTGCCGAACGGTAATGCAGCGATCGTTGAGATCGGATTGCATATCCCACGGAATGTCGATCATTGCTCCGTTGAACGTGCCCCAACACAATGGCAGGGGAGTTGAGCGGATGATGCTTGTGGCATCGTCGACCGTCTCCACCGGCAAAAATATCAACTCCACCCTGCTATTCAGGCGAATAGTTGGCAATTTGCCAACTTTGCCGTGTGTGAAGTTGGCCGGAAGACGCTCCCTGCGCTCTTCGAACGTCCCTGTGAATGTACTGATGTAGTCGGCAGGGACGTATTGCTGGACATTTCTCCAGCTTTCATGGCTCAAGATGCCATGCTTGGTGAGCAAGAGTTCTGCGCTTCGCACGTCGCCGCGATACGGCACGAACACATCGACGTCATTGAACGCCCGACGACCGAGCTGGAAATCCAGCACGATTCCGCCACCTATGATGGCATGCGGGAAGGCCCTGGAGACAAGGGCTAAGCTTTCCGTCATTGTTTCGCGGATATATTCCTGTGCGGAATGAAGTTCCGCCTGCTTGCGCCGAGCTATAAGACCCGGCATGCAGATATCGACTAGTCCCATTTTTCTCTCTCCTGAGGTTCTTGAAGGAGAGGCTTGCAAAAAGCAAAGTGAATCGAGACGTGTGCTCGAACCAGTTTGCTCGAGACGCAAGTCCTCTGATTTTATTATGGGTCAAAACGACTTGTTTTCAATTCACGTGATTGAATATTTTTGCATTTTTCAATGAAATCAATAATTTGATGCTATTGGTACGGCTAATGTTCTCGGATACAGCTATCGCCACAGTCCGAAGCTGATGAGCTAGCGCAAGCGAATGGCATCGTTAATCCCGCATCGGCGACATTCAAAAAAAATCGTCGAGGAAATGCAGCTGCTCCCGACCCTCATGTTGCTCGTGGTGCTGGAGGAAAACTCGCGGTTCACAGGCCGTTTCTGAGTTTAATGAGGGGTTATGCCTTGAGCTGCGGACTCGCGGCCGCTGCGCGGCGAGCGATCCGAGTTGTTCCACGAGGGGGAGACATTGTACGACGCGGAGGGGCTCGACGCGCCGGGGGGCTCATAGCCGCCCCCCGTACCCCCTGCCTAGGATATTTGTGAAGGATGATGGAACCGGTCTGAGCGTGCTTGAGCGTGCGTCTGCTGCGGTTTCGGGGTGTGAATAAGAAAATGACAAGTCGTTGTGGAAAAACCGCGTGCACAGCGTTATGATGGCTGCGCGGTACAGGCTGGGAAGCCGATGACCGTAAGGGTGATGGGCGCTCCCGTTATGGTCGAGCGCCTTTCCTATTTCGAAGCCTGCTGCGACTGGGTGCCGGTTCCAGGCGAGGGATCGAAGAACAGTCGTACCCGGCGAGATCCGCAGCGCGGACAGCGTAATCGTTCGGCAAGCAGCGTAAGCGGCATGTCGCGGCCTCGCGTCCACACCAGTGTCTTCATGTTGAGTTCCGCGCCTTCGACGCATTCGCGGATTGATTTCATGCCGTCGCGCTTGCCCCAGGCGCAGCGCACCCGCACCCGCCATCCCGCATCCCAAGCCTCACCCAACGTCGAGATCATCCGGCTGAGGTAGCACCGTCAGCCCCAAAGAACAAGACGTGAACAAGATGTTGTCTGCCTGTGGAGCAGTTGGCGTCTGTGTCAGCCGACTTTGTAGTTGCGCACAACCTTCATCTTGCTCTCCTGGTAGGCGCGCTCGACGAACTTTTTCCGGATCGCGTCGACAGCGGCTTTACGCGAGGGCCAGCTCTTTCTGCCACCCGTATACGCGTGCGCAATGGCGTCCGCCTCGTCTTTGCCGATCATCTTGTCTGCGGAGAGATCGGCGTAGACCGCATTGAACGCAGCGTCTTCGGTTCCAGCTTCGCCAAGGCGTGCGACATACGCCGAGACGAGCGTGGCTTTCTCCTGGCTGAGCAATTCGCGCAGTTCGGCCAAGGCGTGATCGGCATTGCCCCCAGTCTTGCTAGGGAAAAGCTGCGTCGACGAACGCACGTCCGCAGCCACCTTCTTCGAGCCAGCAGCATCGAGGAGGGATGCAATCCCAGTGAGCGAGTCGAGCAGCTTCTTGACGATCATAGCTATGTCCACGTCACTGTCGGCTTCACCAGCCACCAGCTAAACCTCAACGGCGGGTTTGGTCCTGTTTGGCTGCACGCAACTTGGCGACGCGATCTACAAACTCCTTCAGGTCCGTCTTGTCGTACGGGGCGAGGATGTCAGCTAATTCTGTCAGGGTCGCGGCCAGCTCAACATCGCCGAGTTCGGCGTGCATGCTCGCGGCGGTAACCAGCACTTTCCTCGTTTGTTCGACTTTCATAGCTTGATTCGCTCTGACAGCTCGTCGCCTAGGGTGTTGAAAAGTGTGCGCACCTGCTTGTCGGTGCGGTATCCGACATCCTCGCCGGCCAGATTGGCGAAGATCTGCTTGCGCGGGATGCTGCGCTTGAAGATGTAGCCGTCTTGTCCCCATTCGCGAAGGCCGTCGCGTATCGTGCCGATGGCATCTTGCTCGGCAGGCGTGAGGCCGGTTTGTTGAAACGTCATCGTTCCGACAACGCCCGCCAGTTCAATGGGCAGCCCCAGATTGTCCTTCAATGAACGGACGCGGCTCAGGAAACTGCCGATGGTTTCGGCCGACAGCCGGTCGAGGTTAGTCGGAACGAGGAGATGGGTGCTCGCGCAAAGTGCTGAAATGGAAGCCGTGGTGAGACGCGGCCCCACGTCGAGAAGGACCACGCCATACGCCTTGCGGACCTCGTCGCTGAGCAGAAACTCCGCCAAGTTGAAGCGAACGTCCTTGTCCGTGGTGTGATAAAGCCACCGCATCATGAGCTGATCCTCGGCCGCCGCCAAGGTGTAGCTGGCGGGGACGAGATCGAGGCCGGGGATGGCAACGTCGATATCCCGGATAACTTTGGACAACCAGTCGCCCGTGGCCTGGCCAGACAGGATGTATTCGGCGGCCGAGCGGTCCAGGCGCTTCTCAGCGGCCTGCAACAGCGTCGCGGTGAGAGAGCCTTGGTAATCGAGATCAATAACGAGAACCCGTTTGCCCGTTGCTCGGATCTTCTGGGCGAAATACGCAGCGAGATTTGCTGTGATAGTTGTCTTGCCGACCCCGCCCTTGAGGTTGCCGATCGTGATGATCGACATGCCGCTGGACTTCAGACGTTCGGCGAGGTGGGCGAGTGGACGCGCGGAACGAAGGCGCCACAGTTCGGCATCGTCCTTGATCAGCGCCTGTTTGATGCGAAGGACGTCCTGAATATCGGCAGGGAGGTCGATCTGGTCAGGTTTGGCGGTTTCGGTGGCTTCTTGGAGAACGCGAACTTCAGCGGTTCGTGTCGTGATCTGCTGCTTGAGATCAAGAACTTCGAACCGGGTCTTGTCCAACTCAGCCTTCACGCGTGGGACTTCACCGTGATCGATTTCGAACTTCCGGCCAGCGGAACGTCCTTGGCCCCATGCCAGTCGCCAAGCCCCGAGCGCCACCGGTGTGGAAGCGATGAGAAGTCCGATCGCTTCTGAGGTCGTAAGTTGTGAACCAAAATTGAGGATTTTATCCAGTAGATCCGATGGAATCGACGCCACGCATACCTCCCCCAGCAGCACTGAGGGAAACGGTACTACACGGAATTCCCAATACCAAGGGCATCGCTCAGCGGACGAACGATGCTGGGCGATAGCTAAGTTCGGCTATGCCGGCCCTTGGAAGGTCAGCCACTCGCGTCCTGATGGACCGGAATGGCGTGGTTCTCGGAGCCGCCCGTCACGCGACCGCCGAGACGCCAGCGACCGGGGCCTCGTCAAGGGCGCGGAACGCGCCGCAGGCTTGCCCTTGACGGGGTGGCGCGGCGGCTAAGGTCCAGCGCGATGGTCACGCGAGCACCCACGCTCGGTGCTGGTTCTTGGTGGGCTCAGAGCCGGAATACCAAAGCAGTACGAACGGGACGCAGCAGGACAGCGTGTAGATGCGTTTTAGCTCGCGTCGGCACCCGCCCCCTACCCCAGTCGCCGAACCACCTTCAAAACCATCGTGGCGTGGGCTGACGTAGCGGTTCGATCGGGAGCACCAACGTCGGGGCACTTTCGTTCCCTTCCAAAGCGAAAATTGATCAGCTTGCTTGTTCTGAAAGTTCTGGAAGATGTTCTGTAGAAAGTGTTCTGAAGAATGTTCTGTATGTTCTGTTCTACATATACCGTACCCAACTCTGCGGAAAAGCGTACCCAAGTCTGCGGAGAGGCGTACCCAACTCTGCGGAACTTTGCCCCAAAGCGTACCCAACTCTGCGGAGGGGCGTACCCAACTCTGCGGAGCACCGTCGGAACGCCGCCCAAACAGCCGCGTTAATTATCCCCAACCGTACCCAACTCTGCGGAAGCCGAGACGCATGTGGAGGCAGCTCTGACTTATCCACAGCCGTACCCAACTCTGCGGAGCGATGGCGGCATCACAATTTCTTCGAACGGGTGGATGATTGGGTCGGCAAGGCGAGGACGTCCGGGCCAGCGGGCAACAACGTGAGGCCGCTTTCACTGAGCTGGACTGGGAGTTTCGTGAGTATCTCCTGGATATCGGCGAGGTCGTCCTTGAACTGCTGGCGGAACCGGCGCGGGTTCGTGCTGCCGCCGCCGAACTGGGCGTAGAGGTGATCCCAGCCGAGCGACAGCGGCTCGCTGAGATTGTACATCCGCCAGTTCATCCAGAAATACAGATCGAGCTTGCGGGCGGAACCGGCGAGCGCCTTGATAACGTGGCGGTTGAGCGGCATCGAACGCTGCTGAATGCTTTTGAACATGGCATCGGAAAACGTGACGGTGCTGGGCCACAGCGAGCGCTGGTGCGGGTTTGACGGCAACCACAGATCCATCTGATCGATCGGCGTAATGTTGCGGGTGCGGATACGGTTCTCCTCCCATACGGAAATCCGCATGGTGGCGGCAGCCAAGGCATTGAGCTGTTCCTTGAACGCGGTCATCGGGCCGCGTTTGCCGCCGCTATCGGGAAACCCCATGTCGCGGACGAAACCGGTGAGGCTGTCGGCGATTTCGATGGTTGACGATTTCTGGCGGATGGCTTCGCTGCACAGGTGCATCAGGACGAGGCGAGCCTTGGGTCCGAACGGGACGGGCTGGACATGCGGCGTGCCGTTATCGTCGCGCAGGATGCCCGAGGTAATGTCGAGGGCCATGTTGCCCTGACGGCGGGAGAAATCCCGCTGATCGACGGGCAGGCGCTCGTAGGGCAAGCCGCAGATGGCGAGCACGCTGTGCATGTGGCGGATGTCTTGCGGATCGGGTGCGGAAGCCGACAGCAGTTGCGCGGTTTCGGTACGGCGGCGGCGATCGCGTCCCATACCAGCGAGGCGGGTGTTCTCGGCATCGCGGCTCGCTTGGGTGCGCGCAAGCGTACGGCGCATCACATCGTAGCCGAACGTGCCTTCGTGCTTGGCGAGCTCCGCCAGCAGATCAGGATCGCGGATGACGGGATTAGCGAGTGCGTCGGCCATCGGCGATCAGGTCATTGTCATCGACACGGTAACCGGCGGCCTGGATCGCTTTGAGGATGAGGAACCGCGTGGAGCAGCGCTCCTTGACGGCGCGGATCTTCAATTCGTCGGCGAGATAGAGCGGAATATCGAGACCGACGCGAGTCGAAGGGACAGCCGGCTCCGTGGACGATGTAGCCTGAGGCTGAACTGGCGGCTGTTCTACCGCACGAATGACGGGCACACCCCGGCCTTTGGCGAACGCCTCGATTTCGTGATCGCTGGGCTCGACGGCGGCGATGGCTTTGAAGTGGCGGGCGGTGGTCATGCGGCTTTCTCCTTGATTTCAGTGTGGGCGAGCGCGGCGTCGATCTCGACGACGATCGCATCGATCTCATCGATCGCTTTCACGACGGAACCGCGACGGTCGGAGGCATAGTGGGGCGTAATGCCGTTGAGGAACGCTTCGCGGTAGGGCGCACGTTTGTGGACGAGGGTGTCGAACCGGACGAGTTTCAAGCGGGCCACTTCACCCAGGGTGTGGCGCTGGTAGAGCGGATCGAGGGGCTCGCAGAGGTTCATCAGCAGGCGGTAAGCGACGTGGCCGCCGAAGCTCTCGTTGAGATCCTGGAGATCGCGAATGACCTTGGTGGCCTCGTGCAGATCTGGCTCGGACGGCTGGGCGGGAATAATCACGAGGCTGCTGCGGGCCATGGCCTGCAAGAGGGACTTCTCGTAGACGCCGGCCACGTCGATCAGGATGACGTCGTGGTCTTCGGCCTTGGCAGCCTTCAGGTGATCTGAGAACGCTTCCGGCTTAATCGCCGCGACAGAGAGGCCGGGCATGGCGACGGCGTGCTGGCGGTGCCAGCGAGCTACGGTGGCGTTCTCGTCGAGATCGATGATGTGGACACGCTGGCCGCGATGGCAAAACGCACCGGCCAGCATGATGGTGAGGGTGGATTTGCCAACGCCGCCTTTTGACGAGGCAATGGTAATAACGGGTGCATTTGCATACTTCATAAAATGATTAAACAATACATTTGGCAAATGAGCAAATGAACAAGCAGGCAAAATTACGCTTGTGTTTGTGTGTTGTGGCAAATTTGCACGTTCTGGCAATTGTCAAAAATAGATAAAGCTAAAATAATATACTATGCAAGCTTGCAAACGGTGATTTTAGCAAATGTACAAGTGTGCAAATAAGCAAGGGTGCGCGTATTAAGGTGGAAGCGTTGCCAATTGCGCGTAGCGGATGCTGAGAAAATGCGCCCATGGTAATACATATAATTTGACTTGCGAGTCTATTGGCGGTATTTTCACTTTGAAAAAGAAAGTAACGCGATTATGTATATTCGTCGATCTATTGAGCCCACCCTGAAACGTTACGGCGAGGTATTCCCCGTTGTTTTGGTGACGGGAGCCCGACAAGTAGGTAAATCAACCCTGCTGCGTAGCGTCCTGCCCGAGGCGGCCTACGTGACCCTCGATGACCCCGGCCAGCGGGAATTCGCCCAAACCGATCCCAGAGGGTTTCTGGCCAGTTATCGCGAACCGCTGATCATCGACGAGGTACAGTATGCTCCCGGGCTATTTCCATTCATCAAAATGCACATCGACGCGGATCGGTCGCGTCAGGGGCGCCTGTGGCTGAGCGGATCGCAACAGTTTCAGATGATGCGGCACGTGACGGAAAGCCTGGCCGGCCGGGTCGGCATCTTGCACCTCGCAGGTCTTTCGACGCGGGAGCTGCTGGGCGACAGCGAAGCGCCAGCCATCTTCGCGAGGCTCGCCGACAACGGTCGGCCGAAGCTGGCACCCGATGTGGTGTTCGATCGGATCTGGCTTGGCAGCTACCCCGATGTCGTTGCGGGCGTGAAGCGCACGCCTGAAGAGTTCTATCCGAGCTACGTGCAAACCTACCTGGAACGGGACGTGCGTGATCTAGCGCGGGTCGGTGACGGCATTGCCTTCTTGAAGTTTATGCGCCTCGTCGCCGGCCATACAGGACAGCTTCTCAACGTTAACAATCTCGCCAATGCAGCGGACATCAGCTGGACGGCCGCACGCCACTGGCTGTCGATACTGGAGGCGTCCGGGGTGATTCTGCTGTTGGAGCCGTTCGGCGGGTCCTCCAAGCGGCACGTAAAGGCGCCGAAGCTCTATTTCATGGATACGGGCCTTGCCGCTTGGCTTGGCAGCTGGAGCTCCCCAGCAGTGTTGGCACACGGCGCGATGGCGGGCGCATTTCTCGAAACCTATGTGATCTCGGAGATCGTGAAAGGTTATCGCAACAGCGGGGCTCAGCCGGCACTAGGGTTCTATCGCGACGACAAAGCGCGCGAGCTGGATCTCGCCATGGTGGAGAACGGAGTGTTCTATCCACTGGAGATCAAAGCAACGGCGACGCCCGACCCAAGGCTCGCGAAACGGGCAATGATTGCGGACCAGTTTGACTTGGTTCAGGGGGCGGGGGCGGTGGTTTGTCTGGTGCCCGATATCATGCCGGTGGGACGTCAACTGTCAGCGTTCCCCGTGGGACTGGTATAGGAGGCGAGCGATGGCAAATGATCCAGTTCTTATCGCTTGGGGGGCACCCGTCGGTAAGGAAGGCGAGCGCCGTTATTGGGAGCGTATCGGTGCGGCGTATCCGCACGACAAAGGAGCGGGACTGACACTTGTGTTGGATTATATCCCGCAGCCATTCGACGGCCGTATCGTTCTGCTCGAGATAAGTGACGACGATGAGAAGGCATATTTGCGAAGGGGCAGAATGAAGAAGGATGGCCGTCCAAAAGACGCTAGCGGCTAAATAAATCTCCCTGCCGCCAGCGGAACTCCGCCTTCGACCACTTCTTGGTTTTGGCTTCACGTTCGAGCCAGGCGCGGAAGAATGCGATCGGCCCGCCGGCCGCTTTCAATTGGTCTTCGTCGAGGAAGTGGGACAGGTAGCCGGTCGCGGTGATGGGAAGAGGGGCGCCTTTCGGCGCCACCAGATGCAATTCGAGATGCGACCAGCCTTTGCTCAGATAATCCGGCGTGTGCCGGATACGCAGACGGAACTCGCGCCACTGGCAGCGATGCTGTGTCGACTCGCGACGTTTGCGGGCTTTAGCCATGGTCGCCTCCCGTGACGAGAGCCGAGAACGCCGTCAGGTATTTGGCGGCTTCGGAGGCTTTGGCGGCAGCGTTGAAGATCGCGCGGTTGTCCGCCTTCAGAATCGTCAGCCAATGGCCGATGTAGTGGGCGTGATCGGGACGCGGCTCGGCGGTGATGCCCAGCTCGGCGCAGAGGAATGCGGCGCTCAGTTCGGCGACCATTTCCTCCATGGCATATTGGTTGTCGCCGAACCGCTTGCCGAACTGACGATCGAGCCTTTTGGAGACGCCCGACCAGTGCGTCAGCTCGTGCAGCAGGACTCCCATGTAGCTTTCCGAACGGTCCATGGTGGCGGTGCCGGTGAACACGCCTTCGGCGGGCATCTGAATGTGATCGGAGGAGGGACGGTAGTAGGCTTGGCTGCCGCCGTGGCGGATATCGGCGCCGGTGGCCGCGACGAGGGCCATGAACCGTTCGGTCTTCTCGACAGGACCGAGATCGATGGCTGGCGGTGGTGGAACGTAGCCTTCCACCTGCGCGGCATTGAAGACGAATGATGCCTTGGCCACGCGGCGTCTGCCGTCATCGGTCTCGTCGGCTGGATCAGGCTGGATATCGTATTCCCTATAGAACACGACCAGCGAGGATTTCTCGCCCTTCTTCACCTGGGCGTCGTTGGCCTGCCATTGGCGGTAAGTGCCCCAGATATTGCTCTGGAACCCGGCGCATTCGGCCGCACACCACAGACTGAGGATGTTGATGCCTTGATATGTATTGCCGGTCTGGATGTTGAGCGGCAGCACTAACGGTGCAGTAGGCCGGTGCCAGGGCATCTCTGGCTTGGCTGGGTTGGTTTCGATGGTGGCGATGATCTTCGCCGTGATGTCGGAATAGACATCGCGTTTGGTGGCTGCGTGCATGTGGTCGTTCCCGTGCTCCACGCGCCAAGCACCTCTGCCTGACGCTGATGGGCTCGGGAGAGCCGGAGCGAGGGTCCGCGCCGCACCCCGGCCATGGAACCCGCGTGACCATGCGGGGCCGCAACACCGTGGAGGAGGGAGGCAGCGCCGCTGCCGACCTTGCGGCGGGGATACGCTCCGCTACGCTGGCAAGACCAGCAGGACAGAAAGAACAGACTAGGGAGTATGGCAGGTCAGTTGGTCCGAGCGAGTACATCGATGCACAATCTGCAAGCATCGGAGTTTGGCGGGGTGGTTGGGTGTGGTAGCGTAGTTGGCGCAGTAGGAGATATTTTATGATGATGGTGGCGGGCGGCAGAAACCTCACGAAATGTTCGGGCGCCTCAGGGGGGGCCGCCACATGACTGCCGCCAATCCACAACGCTTGATCGATCTAGTCGATGACCTGCTGAGGCAAGGCGAGGTGTCGTGGGTAGAGTTCAAGCTCAACAATTCTGATCCCGAAATGATGGCCGTTCGCGCGTCCGCGATCTCTAATGCGGCGCGCCTTGCAGGACAAAAAACCGGCTATATGATCTGGGGGATCGATGACCCCACTCATGCCGTTGTCGGCACCACCTTCAACCCGGATGGTCAGAAGGTCGGCAATCAGGTCTTCGCATTCTGGCTGGCGCAACAGCTCGTGCCTTCGATAGCGTTCCAATTCCAGACCATTGCCCATCCGTCTGGTAGAATTGTTCTTATGGAAATTCCGGCAGCGACATCGGCGCCGGTAGCCTGCAAGGGCGTGGCATACATCCGAATCGGAAGTGCGACGCCGAAGCTAACGGACTATCCGGATCGCTACCAGGCTCTCCTCACTGCACTCAGGCCATATGCGTGGGAGCATGGAATTGCGCTCCAATACGTCACATCGGATGATGTTCTAGCGCAGCTCGACTACACGCAGTATTTTCGTCTGACCAAGCAGACGCTACCTGACAATCGCGTTGGAATCCTGGAACGCCTGAAGGCTGATCAGCTGATCGGAGAAGATGTCGGTGGCAAGTGGAACATCACCAATCTCGGCGCGATTTTGTTCGCTGCCGATCTGACCCAATTCTCGCAATCTCTTGCTCGTAAGGGGGTGCGTTTCATTTCGTATGCCGGCACGAACAAAGCTGCTCGTGTGACGCATCGTCAGGATGGCAAGAGAGGCTATGCTGCTGGCTTCGAGGGTCTCATCGGCTACATCAACGGATTGCTTCCACGCAATGAGCATATCGGTCAGGCTCTTCGTGTGGAACAGCCGCTCTTCCCGGAGTTAGCGATTCGCGAACTTGTCGCCAATGCACTCATTCATCAGGATATGACTGTCACGGGAGCGGGCCCTCAGATTGAGATGTTCACTGATCGGATTGAGATCACCAATCCAGGCGCGCCGCTGGTAGGTACCGACCGGATGATCGATCTTCCGCCACGCTCTCGGAACGAGGCGATGGCGTCACTTATGCGCCGAATGGGGCTGTGCGAGGAGCAGGGGAGTGGACTCGACAAAGTTATCGCCCAGGCGGAACTGTTCCAGCTGCCCGCGCCGCTGTTCAGGGCCAGCGACAATTCTCTGCAGGTGATATTGTATGGCCCGCGAAAATTCGCCCAGATGACGCCGGACGAGCGTGTTCGCGCTTGCTATCAGCATGCCGTGCTGAAGTTCCTGAGTGGCGATCGGATGAAGAACGCCACCCTCTGTGAACGCTTTGGAATTGCAAAACAAAATGCTGCTCAAGCGTCACAGGTCATCACGCTTGGACTGCAACAGGAGCTGATCAAGCCGGCCGATTTGGAGCATCCTCGTTCCGGCTATGTTCCATTCTGGGCGTAGGTTCTTGATCGGGTTTTGATCGCAGCTGTTATCTCTTCGGCGCCAAGTTGGATAAATTTATATTTTTCAATAGGTTATGGTTGGAGCGGTGCGCGCAAATTTCTTGATCGGGTTTTGATCGGCTGCAGGACGCGGAAGCTAAGTCCGCCAATCCCATGTTCCAGGCGCCATGGAAGCCAGCAGCCAAAGAGTGGGTCGACGTGACCTTCGCGATGTTGAGCAATTTTTGCCTCTGAAGCATATGCAACTTCGATCCGTCTTCGCCGGCGCAGATCGCAAAGGACGAGTAGCCAACGTCGGGCAAACGATCAGGTCACCGACGAAGCTACCATCAGCGGAATTCAAACGAGGCCGACGATGACAGCGGCGTCATGCAATCAGCCGCCCCGTTTCAATTCTGCGGCCGGTTTGGCTTTGAGAACGAAGCCGCGTTTCCCAGGCAGCCAGCGTCGAACTCAACCCCGGCGTTGATGCCGGCGGCGCAATCCCAGTGCCAGCGTCCTACCCGTAATTCCGATCCGAGGTGAACCCGAACCGGGCGTGCCGATGCCCGGTCGCCGGTGTCAGGTCGCTCACCCTTTTGGCGAGCCATCGCCTTCTTGGCCCTGTGTCGTCGTGGTTTAGGCCATGAGCGGCGTCCCGCAAGAATCTTCCGCCGCATAGTGGCGGTCTCCCGAGAAGAATCTTGCGCTCCGCCTACGGCACCATGGCCTCAAGAGACCACGACGGGCCGCGAAGGGCGTGGCCCCGAGAACCAAAAGGGAGAACCCCCATGAACCGCAACAAGAGCAAATCGAACCGACCCAGTCACGGGATCTACCACGTGACCGGCGACGGCAAGGAGGCACGCTGGACCAAGATCGGCGCCGCGTGGGCTCACGACGACAACGGCGGACTGAGCCTGTCGGTCGATTACCTGCCGACGGGAACACACGGAAGGCTCGTCATTCGGAAAGCCAAAGACAAGGCCGACAATCAATCGAACGACGGGGAGGACTAATCCGAAGTTCCCCGCCCGCCAATGATGATCTCCCTGTCGCTTCAATCGGTT
>CAZDUD010000040.1:0-29880 GCA_964508485.1 uncultured Hyphomicrobium sp.
GGTCGCAGCTCACGCTCGAGCATCTGGTGCCCGCCGTACCGGAGCTTCTCGGCGGCTCGGCCGACCTGACGCCGTCGAACGGCACGCGCACCAAGCACCACAAGGCCATCGAGCCCGGCAGCTTCGCGGGCGACTACATCCACTACGGCGTGCGCGAGCACGGCATGGCGGCGGCCATGAACGGCATCGCGCTACACGGCGGCTTCATTCCCTACGGCGCGACGTTCCTCGTCTTCACTGACTACTGCCGCCCGTCGATCCGCCTCTCTGCGCTCATGCACCAGCGCGTCATCTACGTCATGACACACGATAGCATCGGTCTCGGCGAGGATGGCCCAACGCACCAGCCGATCGAGCATCTGGCCGCGTTGCGCGCCATCCCGAACCTGCTCGTGCTGCGACCGGCCGATGCGCTGGAGACGGCGGAAGCCTGGGAGATCGCGCTCGCGAACCCGACGCGCCCGACGATCCTCGCGCTCTCGCGCCAGGCCGTGCCGACCGTGCTACGCACGGACACGTCGCTTGAGAACGCCAGCGCCAAGGGCGGTTACGTGGTCAGCGGCGGCAAGTCGCGCGACGTGACCTTGATCGCCACCGGCTCGGAAGTCGGCCTCGTTGCCGAGGCGGCCGCCGCGCTCGCGAAAGACGGTATTAACGCCGCCGTTGTCTCGCTGCCGTCGTTCGAGCTGTTTCGTGCTCAACCTCAGACCTACCGCGACGAGATCCTGGGCGCCGCGCCGCGCATCGCCGTCGAGGCAGCCGTAGCACAGCCCTGGTACGAGTGGCTGCGCCCCGGCGACCGCTTCATCGGGCTTTCGGACTTCGGCGTCTCCGCGCCGGGCCCGAAGGCGTTCGAGCACTTCGGCCTCACCGCCGCAAAAGTCGCCGACGCCGCCCGCGCCATCACGAAGAAAGCCTGAGAGAGATGAACCTCGACAAGCTGAAGACGACCGACGGCCTGGACCTTAGGGGCAAACGCGTGCTCGTGCGGGCCGATCTCAACGTGCCCGCCAAGGACGGCGTCGTGACGGATGCAACGCGCCTCGAGCGCGTCATACCGGGCCTCATGGATCTCGCGAGCCGCGGCGCGCGCGTGATCGTGCTCTCGCACTTCGGCCGTCCCAAGAATGGCCCGGACAAGGAGAACTCGCTGGCCCCCGTCGCAATTGAGCTCGGCAAGCTCGCAGGCCAGCCCGTTGCGCTTGCTCCCGACTGCGTGGGCGACGCGGCAACCGGCGCTGTCTCCGCACTCTCCGACGGCGGCATCATCGTTCTCGAGAACACGCGCTTCCACAAGGGCGAGGAGAAGAACGATCCCGACTTCGCCAAGGCGGTGGCCGCGCTCGGCGACATCTTCGTCAACGACGCGTTCTCGGCCGCCCATCGCGCCCATGCCACGACCGAAGGCGTCGCGCGCCTGCTGCCGGCCTATGCCGGCCCGCTGATGATGGAGGAGATCAACGCGCTGCGCACAGCGCTGGAGCAGCCGAAGCGGCCGGTTGCAGCCGTCGTCGGCGGCGCAAAGGTCTCGACCAAGATCCCCGTCCTCACCAATCTCTCGGCCAAGGTCGACAAGCTGATCATCGGCGGCGGCATGGCCAATACGTTCCTGCTCGCAGGCGGCATAGAGATCGGCAGGTCGCTCGCCGAGCCCGATCTCGTCGGGACGGCGCGCGAGATCATGCACGCCGCCAAATCCCGGGGTTGCGAGATCGTGCTGCCGCAGGATGTGGTCGTGGCCGAGCGGTTTGAGGCAGGCAGCCCGTCGCGCACGGTCATCACGACGGAGGTGCCGCCCGACCAGATGATCCTCGACGTCGGCCCCAAGACGGTCGCTCACTATGTCGACGTGCTCTCGCGCTGCGCGACGCTGCTCTGGAACGGCCCGCTCGGCGCGTTCGAGATCGCGCCGTTCGGCGAGGGCACGTTCGCGCTCGCGCGCGCCGCAGCCGAACGCACCAAGGCTGGGACCCTGGTCTCCGTGGCCGGCGGCGGCGACACGGTTGCCGCACTCAACGCAGCCGGCGTGACGGACGACTTCACCTACGTTTCGAGCGCGGGTGGCGCCTTCCTCGAGTGGCTGGAAGGCCGCGAGCTTCCCGGCGTCGCAGCGCTGGCTCAGTAAGGATCAAGACGTGCTCGCTGAAGCCCATCTCTACCTCGGCGTCGCACTGGCGGGCCTCGTGAGCTTCCTCTCGCCGTGCGTTCTTCCGTTGGTGCCGCCCTATCTCGGATATCTCGGCGGCACGACGTTCGAGGAGATGTCGCACGAGAAGGGCCTCGAGCGCACAGTCTGGCGCCGCGTCGTGCTGGCCTCGATCTTTTTCGTGCTGGGCTTCACGACGGTCTTCATCGCGCTCGGCGCGAGTGCGTCGCTGATCGGCCAATTCATCCAGACTTGGCGCACCGAGCTTTCCATCGCTGCCGGCATCGTCATCATCCTGTTCGGACTGCACTTCCTTGGCGTGCTGCACATCCCGTTCCTGGTCAGCGACACGCGCTATCACCACACCAACGAAGGCGCGAGCTTCGCCGGCGCTTACCTGATGGGCCTCGCATTCGCCTTCGGCTGGACGCCCTGCATCGGCCCCATCCTGTCCACCGTGCTCGCACTCGCCGCCAACGAGGCGAGCCTCGGCGCAGGCGTGCGCCTGCTCGCCGTCTACTCGCTGGGCCTCGGCATCCCGTTCGTTCTGGCAGCCGTTGCCATCCGCCCGTTTCTTTCCTTCATGCAGCGCTTCCGCCGCCACCTGGGCACGATGGAGAAGATCATGGGCGTTCTGCTGGTGCTGACCGGCATCGCGTTCCTCAACGTGTTCGACTGGTTCTCCATCCAGTCGCTCGGCCAGTGGCTGATCGAGACCTTCCCGGGCCTCGCCCGCATCGAGGAGATGATGATGCCCGAGAGGCTGCAAGAGGACCTGCGCAATTTCACGCCCGGAGGGTGAGATGACCGGCGGCAAGGGAACGCCCATCGCGCTGACCGTCGCCGGTTCGGACAGCTCGGGCGGCGCCGGCATCCAGGCCGACCTCAAGACGTTCACCGTGCTCGGCGTCTACGGCGCCTCCGTCATCACCGCCATCACGGCCCAGAACACCCAGGGCGTGCAGGGCGTGCTCACGCTGCCGTCCGCCATCATCGCCGTGCAGATGACGTCGATTGCAACGGATCTCGCCGTTGGCGCCATCAAGACCGGCATGCTTGCCGACCGCGAGACGGTCGAGACGGTTGCTGCCGGCATGAGCGCCTTTCAGAATATACCGCTCGTGGTCGACCCGGTGATGGTCGCGACCAGCGGCGACGTGCTGCTCGCACCCGATGCCATCGACGCCGTGCGCACGCGGCTCTTTCCGCTCGCGACCATTGTCACCCCAAACCTGCGCGAGGCGGCGCGGCTCCTCGATGCGCCCATGGCGGCCTCCGAGGACGAGATGGAGGCGCAGGGACGCCGCTTGCTCGCGCTCGGTCCCAGGGCGGTGCTGATCAAGGGCGGCCACGGCGCGGGACCGGTCGCCACCGATATCCTGGTCTTCCAATCCGGCTCACTGCGCTTCGCCGCTCCGCGCATCGAAACGCGCAATACGCACGGCACCGGCTGCACGCTCGCCGCGGCGATTGCCGCGCGACTCGCGCACGGAGACACGCTGCCCAGCGCCGTCGAGGCCGCCAAGGATTTCGTCTGGAACGCCATCGACGCCGGGCGCTCCCTTGACGTGGGCAAAGGCAGTGGACCTGTCGATCATTTGCATCCCATCCGCCGCGAGTAGAATTTCGCGCGTGATTTCAGGCAAGAAAGACCTTCCGACGGCGTGTTAACCACAGCACATCATGTGGCAGCGTTGCATCGCTGCCCGACCAATGCGAACCACCCGTCTTGTCATGAAGACGCGCTTCTGCAACTCTCCCCTCGTGCAGCGCCGGCGTCGGGGGGCGATCGAGCAGCGCACAACTTGACTACTCTTTGGGGGGAGCCGACCGGCGATCAGGGACGTCGATCAGCTCAAAAGAAACCGGTCCGGGCCATCCGGACCGGTTTTTTCTTTGCCCGCTGCGCTCCGCTCGCGCGAGGTCCAAACGTCTGCTAAACGCCCGCAACCGGACACGAGCTCCGGACCACAAGCGGACATGGAAACATGGGGAGCGAAAGAGACCACGGTGAGCGGCGCACGCGCTTCGTGTTGACCGCCCGACGCTCCTACAGCCTGAGGCTCGCAGCGTTTTACGGTGCCCTGTTCACCGTCTACGGTGTCCATCTGCCCTACTTGCCGGTCTGGCTCGACGTGCGCGGCCTCTCTGCCGAGCAGATCGCAGCCATCACGGCCGCCCCATACTTCCTGCGCGTCTTCATCACGCCGACCGTCGCAATGTGGGCCGACGGCACCGGCCGGCACAGGACGTTGATCAATGCACTTGCCTGGCTTGCGTTACTGCTCGCGGTGCTGTTCGCGCAGATGCAGAGCTTCTGGGCCATCTTCCTGCTGGCAGTCCCCTTCGCCATAGCGCTCTCCACGACCGTTCCGCTGACGGAAACCATCGCAGTCGCAGGCGTGCGCGCCCACGGGCTGGATTACGGCCGCATGCGGCTCTGGGGATCGATAACGTTCGTCGCGGCCGGCTTCGTTGGAGGCTGGCTGATCGATCATGCGGGAGCCGGTGCTGTCATCGGCTGCATCCTGGCCGGGATGCTTGCGACCGTGGGCTGTGCGTGGCTGTTGCCGGAGCAGATCCGTGCAAATCCCCGTAGTTCCACTCCCCATCTCGCCAAAGGCGAGTCTTCGACTCGACGAGGGGAGGGGGGAATCCCAACCGCTGACGCTCAGGGATCCCCCCCTGACCTCCTCCACAAGGGGGGAAAAAAACGGAGTGGCCTGAGCGAAGCCCGCAAGCTCGTCGCCTCGCCAGTCTTCCTGGCATTCCTCGTGGCGGCAGGTGCCGCCCAGGGCGCGCACGGCATGTTCTACACATTCGGCGCGCTCGCCTGGCACGGGCAGGGGATCTCGAACGCCTGGGTCGGAACCCTTTGGGCCATTGCCATCGTCGGCGAGGTGGCGCTGTTCGCGTACTCGGGCGATGTCGTGCGGCGCTGGGGGCCGGTGACGCTTCTCCTCGCCGCCACGGCCGCCAGCGTGGCGCGCTGGGCGCTGATGAGCCTGTCGCCGCCGCTCGCGGCCCTGTTCCCGCTGCAGACGCTTCATACGCTGACCTACGGCGCCTCCCATCTCGCCGCCATGCATTTCATCGCGCGCGCAGTGCCCGAGGGCGCCCAGGGGACAGCGCAGGCGCTTTACGCCACTGTCGCGTCCGGTCTCCTTATGGGAGGTGCCACGCTTCTGTCAGGATGGCTCTACGCCTGGGTCGGCGGACACGCGTACCTGGCGATGGCCGCGCTCGCGGCTGTCGGCCTTGCGGGCGCGCTCGTCGTGCGCGCCAGATGGAACGGTGGCTTGCTTTGGGACGACGATGCTCGCGAATAGATGGCTTGATCAGCCCCATAACTGCGGCGGAGGCGGATAGAGAAGGCCATTCTCGAACCGCACGGAAGGCTCCCGGTCGCAGGCAAGCAGCAGCGGACCGTCGAGGTCGACCCAGTCCACCCCTTGCGCAACGACGAACGCAGGCGCCACGGCAAGCGACGTCGCCACCATCGAGCCCACCATCACCTTGAGACAGGCCGCCCGCGCTACATCCCGCATCGCAAGCGCCTCGGAGAGCCCGCCCGCCTTGTCGAGCTTGATGTTGACCGCATCGTAGCGTCCAGCGAGACGCGCGATGTCCCCGCTCGTGTGCGCGCTCTCGTCTGCGCAGACGGCAACCGGTCGCGCGATCTCCCCGAGCATCGCGTCGCAGTCCGCAGGCAGCGGCTGCTCGATCAGCTCGAAGCCGAGTTCTGCGGCCGCCGCCAGGAACGGCGCCACCATGTCCTCGCTCCATGCCTCATTGGCATCCGCCACGAGACGCGCATCGGGACGTGCCCGGCGCACGGCCGCCATGCGCTCCACATCGCCGGCGCCGCCAAGCTTGAGCTTGAGCAGGCGGTGCGCGCGTGCCGACGCTGCTGCACACGCCATCGCCTCCGGCGTATCGAGACTGAGCGTGAAGCAGGTTTCTACACCATCGACGGCTTCCACACCCGCCCGCGCATGAACGGGGACGCCGCTCGTCTTCGCCTCGAGATCCCAGAGCGCGCAATCGACGGCATTGCGGGCCGCGCCCGCCGGCAGAGCGTTGACGAGGAGGGCACGGTTCGCGAGCAGCGACGAGATGCGGCCCAGATTTTCGATTGCCGCTTCCACGCTTTCCGGCGTCTCGCCATAGCGCGCGTAGGGCGTGCATTCGCCCCTCCCCACGGCGTGCCCGTCCGTGAGCGTGACGGCGACCACCACCGCGTCCGTCTTCGCACCCCGCGAGATGACGAACGGCACCTTGAGCGGAAACCGCTCGATCGAAACGGAAAGGCTGACGGACATCGACGATCCGCGCGCTGCGCTGAGTTAGGTGATCCGGCCGCTCACATGCGCCAGGAACAAGTAGACGCGGCCCATATCGGACAGGAGATGCGCATTCACCGCACGCCCCGAAGGATCGCGCTGCTCAGCATCGCGGCGGATGTTCTCGAAGTCGATCAGATAGTGATTGATCGTGCGCTGCAGGTCGCCGTCGCTGCGGTAGCGCATGGTGAGATCGTCGAAGATGGCGCGCCCCTCGGGGCTGTAGATGCTGCGCACCATGACGCCGCGCTGGCCTGCCGCGATGCGCTGCCACAACGCCGCCGTCGTTGCAGGATCGAGCGCACGGGCGATGGCGTCGATCTGGTTGTGGAAGTTCATCGGCGGGGGCGCCGGATGTCCGTCGCCGCCGCCGTGTCCCTCGTCGTCGCGCGAGGCGCGAGCAAGGAGGTCGCCCAGCGACCAGCCCTCACGGTTGTCACCCAGCGTACCGCCGCCACCGGGACGCGGCAGGGCAGGTTGCGGTTGATAGGGTGGCGGGGCCCGGTAGCCGCCGCGCGTCTCTGCAACATAGGAGCCCGTCAGCGTACCCTGACCCGAGCCGGGACCGGCAGCCGCGTAGGGATTGCCGCTGCTTTGCGGTGTCGAGACGTCCCGCCCCATGATCGAGCGCGTGGTGAGGTTGGAAAGCTGCTCGATGGCACGCAGCTGATCGTGCAAAGCATGCCGCATCGCTTCGGCGTTCTCGCGCGTCGCGGCAGGCAGACGGTCCATCTGCTCCTTGAGGCGCGCCTGCTCGGCCGCGATATCCGCTGCCGCCCGGCTCGCGTGCTGGCGCACTTCGTCCGACGTTTGATCGAACCGGCTGGTCAACGTCGAGAGCTGCTCGTTGACGACGTTCGAGATTGACGAGAAGCGGTTGCGCAAATCGTCGAGCGTACGCTCGCCTTCCGCACCGGCTTCGAGCCGGAACCGCTCGAGGTCCGCAAGCGCCGAACGCTGCGCAGCTTCCGTGCTGGCGCGGATCTGGTCGGCCGCCGCCCGCGCCCGCTGTTCGGCGGTCGAGAGCGAGCCTTCCATGGTCGAGGAGAAGCCCTGCACGAACCGGCCGAACTCGTCGGCCTTGCCGGTGAGCTGCTCCATCGTATGCGTGAGCTCCGCGTGCCGGCCCTGCAGCGTCGCCTCGATCTTGAAGTTCGCGTTCTCGAGCGAGTTGGCCGCGCGCATGATCGCCTGGCCCTGGTTCTCGAAGCGGTTGGTGACCGAATTGACCTGACCCAACAGGTTCTCGGACACCCGCTTCAGCATCTCGGATTGGCCCGCGAGCCCCTCGATCGCTTTCAGCGACTGACGCGTGATGTTCTCGCTCGTCCGGCGCACGGAGTTGATTCCGTGCATCAGGCTCTCGTCGAGGTTCACGGCCTGGCGCGCGATGGTCTCGCTGAACGTCTTCGCATGGTTGTCGAGCGCGCTGGTAAGCGCCCGCGCCTTCTCCGAGACCGCGGAATCGATGGTCATCGTCGAGCGCATGATGGATTCGTCAAACGTCCTGAGCCGCTGCCCGAAGGCCGCGTCGAGCGCCTTGGTCCGCTCGATGAGCTGGATGTCGAGCGCCTGCGCCCGGTTGGCAATGGTGGTGTCGAGCGCGCGCGCATACTCGTCGAAGACGCGCTGCAATTTCTCGGTGCGCTGATGGAGCGACGTGTCGAGCGTGTCCACGTAGCTCGCAATCGCCGCCTGGAGCTGGTCGGTCCTGGCGCCGAGCGCGGTGGCGAGCCCGGACGTGTAGCCCTCGAGCATGACCTGCAACTGTTGCGTCTTGCCGCCGAGCGCATTCTCGAGCCGGTCGGTGCTCTGTCCGACGGCGGTCTCGAGCTGGGTCAGGTTCTCGCCCGCACCCTGGATGATCTGCGCGAGCTTGATCTGCTGGTTTGAAAGCCGGTCGATCAGCGTCGGAATGTCGGTGCCGAGCGTGCGCAGCGTTTCGGTGACGCGCTCGCTCGTCGAGAGCAGCGAGGTACGCTCGCCTGCAAGCTCATGGATGAGACCTTTGATCTTGCGCTCGTTCTCCTCGTAGGAGCGCTCGAGCGCCGTCACCTCGTTGTGCACCAGCGCCTCGAGCTCGCCCGCGCGTCCCAGCGCCCGCGAGATGGCGTCGTTCATGAACGACACCTGACGCCGCACGGCCTGACCAAGGGAGGCCACCGACTGCTCGGCCATGCGGTCGGGCTCCGCAAGGCGGATGGCCACCTCCGTCATGGTCGAGGAGCGCAACCTGAGCTCGTCCGACCGCCACGCGAGGAGCGCAAGCGCCCACAACACGGCGACCGGCACTATGATCGCCTTCACCGTCAGGAACGTCGAAGGCTTCTCGAACAGCGAGATGAGCGTTGCGCCCGCGGCAAGCTCCGCGCGCACGATGATCCACGAGAACACGAGGCAGATGGCGATCCACCCGACCGTCGCGATGGCGGCATACTTGAACGGCGTCGTCGAGGGCTTCTGCTCGAGCGCATAGATCAGGCCGCCGATCGAAGGCGCATCGTCGTTGGCGGCAATCGTCTGCCGTGGCGGACCGGCCGGGCGCCGCCGCGCCATGCGCCGGACGGGCTCCGCAGGAGCTTCGCCCGCGGGACGCTCGTTGCCGGTCGTGATCGACGGCGTACTGGCTGCCCGCGACGCCATGTTCGGGAGCGGCGGCGGAAGCGAATGATTGGCTGCTGCCGTTGCCGAGCCGAGATTGACCACGGTGCTGGGCGGCACGACGAGCGATAGGGAATCTGACGTGGTGGAGTTGTCGACGGGCTTAGCCGCGGCCTTGGGTGCGTCGGCTTTGCCGGCGGGTGGAACCGCGTCCTTCTTGGGAGCTGCAGCCTCCGGCTTGCTCGCCGACGCATGCGGCGGTGCCGGTGGAGCAGAGGGCAGCGGCGGGGGCCCCACAGGCATTCCATTCGCGGCTGCTGATGCAGCCGCGTCGGACGGCGCTTTCTGAGCTGCCGCCGAGCCTGTTTTCAGATCCTGAGCCATCCACCCGTCCGAGCCGGAATAGGCCGGCCGCCCTTTATCATGCTACCCCAGTCCAAGGCTTTTGCTCAAACGGGTTTTCTGCCCGTAAGCGGCCCCATCAACTTACTTTTTTTGTTAGGCCTCCCGGCGGGCTCTTGAGCTGGTCCGCCAGGAGCCGAGTAGGCGCAATTTGGGGCCAAATGAAGTTCGTGCACGTCGCTGTTCGTCGCAGTGCAACCGGCAAAAATTATTGAATTACGCCGCAATTTATAATACGAATTAACAGTTACTTAGCGTATTGCGTTCAGATTTTGTTATAGCGTGCAGGATCACCCCGAGATCCGGCGCGCAGATCCGGTCCCCACGGATTGGGGCCGGGTTGGTACAACCCAGTCTCCAGCGACAGGTTCGGAACGCAATGATGGGTCCCCTGAGAGCGCGCGCGACGCATCCCCGCCACGACAGCCGCATGCCCGGCCCCGTCGACATGCCGGGTACGGATCCCATCGATCGCGCGCATCTGGCGCGCTACACGCTCGGCAGCCCGACCCTGGAACGCGAGATTCTGGGGCTTTTCCTCGCCCAGCTTCCGCTCAGCATCGAGCAGCTTCGGTTTGCGGCCACCGACCGCGAATGGCAGATCGCGGCCCACACCATCAAGGGATCGGCGCGCGCCGTCGGCGCCTGGCAGATTGCGGCCCTCGCCCGCGACGCCGAGCAGTCGTCCGGCATTGCCGACGAGGCCGAGCGGGATCGCACGCTCGCCGCCCTTGAGGCCGCCTGCGAAGCCGTTGAGGGCTACGTCGCGACGACGTTCCCGGCCGGGCAGCCCCACGCCTGACCCGCATCAGCCTCGGGCGATTGGCGGCACAACTCAAGTCCCAGTAACGCTTTTCGGTACACGCTCCACGTCATCGGGAGCGCGGCGTCGCGGAGCTTGAATTCGCGAGACGAGCCCTTTAATCCTGCCGCCACCTTCCTCCGTAGAAGACATGTGATTGGCTGGACTCCTCGGACCGGCATGAAAGTCGCGGGTCTCGCCGAAGGGGAGGCGTAGGAAGCTATTGGAGCCCGCCGTCGATGGTTAAACTCACGTTCGTCCAACCCGATGGCGCAAGCCAGACCGTGGAGGCCGAGCCGGGCATTACCGTCATGGAGGCGGCCAAGCTCAACGATATCCCGGGCATCGAGGCCGAATGCGGCGGCGCCTGCGCCTGCGCTACATGCCACGTCTACGTGGATCCGGACTGGGTCGAGAAAACCGGCAAGCCCGAGGCGATCGAGGAGGATATGCTCGATTTCGCGTTCGACGTGCGCAAGGAGAGCCGTCTGTCGTGCCAGATCAAGGTCACGCCCGACCTCGACGGCCTCACGGTCCGCGTGCCCGCGAAACAGTTCTGAGCAGCACATATATCTAAAGCCTGCGCTCCGGGCGCGAGGCCAGAAGCAGGAGAGCGAGCATGGCGTTGGACGAGGCCGTCGCAGCTGCGGACACGGGAGTGACAGAGATCGACGCGGTGGTCATCGGCGCCGGTCCCATTGGCCTCTTTGCGGTGTTCGAGCTCGGCCTGGTCGACATCAAGACACTCGTCATCGACATTCTTGACAGGCCGGGCGGCCAGTGCGCCGAGCTTTATCCCGAGAAGCCGATCTACGACATTCCGGCCTTGCCGACCGTCACGGGGCAGGAGCTGACCGACCGGCTGCTCGAGCAGATCAAGCCGTTCGGCGCTGAGTTCGTCTTCGGCGAGCGGGTGGACGAGCTTCAGCGCGGAGAGGACGGCCGCTTCCATCTCACGACCGATGCCGGTCGCAGGATCGTCGCCAAGGTCGTCGTCATCGCCGCAGGCGGCGGCTCGTTCACGCCCAAGCGCCCGCCGCTCGAGGGGATCGAGGCCTACGAAGGCAAGTCGGTCCACTATTCCGTGCGGCGCATGGAGACCTTCCGCGGCAAGGACGTCCTGATCGTCGGCGGCGGCGACTCCGCGCTCGACTGGACGCTGAACCTCGCGCCCATCGCCAACTCGCTAACCCTGCTGCACCGGCGTGACGAGTTCCGTGGTGCACCGCATTCGGTCGAGAAGATGCGCGCGCTTGTGGCCGAGGGCAAAGTGCGCCTCGTCATAGGCCAGGTGACGAAGCTCCACGGTGAGACAGGCAACCTGGAGGCGGTCACGGTCAAGACTACGGACGGGACCGAGGAGCGCGTGACGGCCAACGCCATGCTGCCGTTCTTCGGCCTGACCATGAAGCTCGGGCCGGTTGCGCATTGGGGCCTGAACCTCAACGAGAACCTGATCCTCGTTGACACCGAGAAGTTCGAGACGAGCGAGAAGGGCATCTTCGCTGTCGGTGATATCAACTGGTATCCGGGGAAGCTCAAGCTCATCCTGTCGGGCTTCCACGAGGTGGCGCTGATGGCCCAGCAGGCCCACAAGTACGTGCACCCCGACAAGAAGCTGATGTTCCAGTACACGACCTCGTCGTCGAGCCTGCAGAAAAAGCTCGGCGTGAAGTAGCTCCTAGACCATGATCGCTTCGGACCCTATCAGTCCGAAGCGTGTATCATCGGTCTCATCATAGACCTAGAGCGCGATCCTGGTTCGATCAAAGGTGATCGCGCTCTAGCGCCCCGCGATCGAGCGCTCGTAGACGAGGGCGAGCTTCGCGAGGTCGCGCACGCTCACCCGCTCGGCGCGGAGATCCGGCGCAATGCCGGCGGCGTCGAGCAACTCCTCCGGATTGGGCACCAGCGTCTTGAGCGACGCGCGCAGCATCTTGCGCCGCTGGCCGAACGCTGCTGCCGTCACGCGCCCCAGCGCCTTGACGGAGCACGCCGGCTGCGGTGCGTCGCGTGGCGTGAACACGACCACCGCCGACGAGACCTTCGGCGGCGGCGTGAACGCCTCCGGCTTGAGTGAAAGCGCAATACGTGCCTCGCACCTCCACTGCGAGATAACCGAGAGCCGTCCGTAGTCCTTGGTGCCCGGCTGCGCGACGATCCGCTCTGCGACCTCTTTCTGGAACATGAGCACCATGCGGTCCCACCACGGCGGCCAGGGCTCCGTCTCGAGCCACCCGACGAGCAGCGTCGTCGCCGCGTTGTAGGGAAGGTTGGCCGCAATGATCGCCTTGCCCGCGCCGGCACCGAGCAGCGCGCGCCAGTCCGTCTCGAGCGCATCGCCGGAATGCACGTCGAGCCGCCCCGGATAACGTGCACCGATCTCGGCGAGCGCCGGCAGACAACGGCTGTCGCGCTCAACGGCAACGACCCGCCCCGCGCCCTCCATGAGGAGCCCGCGCGTAAGCCCACCTGGGCCAGGCCCGACCTCGACCACGGTGCGCCCGTCCACCGGGCCGCCCGCCCGCGCAATGCGGCGTGTGAGGTTGAGATCGAGGATGAAATTCTGCCCGAGGCTCTTCTTGGCAGCGAGATCGTAACGCCGGATCACGTCTCGTAGCGGATCGAGACCGTCGGGGCTTGATCCGGAGCGTGGTTCGCTCGGTGCGGTACCGCTCGCCTCGTCCCCTGGGGCGCTCATCGTACGCGCTCGAGGTGCGCTGCAGCGCGCCGCTGGGCCATCGCATCGGCAAGCTTGATCGCCTCGATAAGGCTCTGAGCCCGCGCCAGCCCCGTCCCCGCGATGGAGAACGCCGTGCCGTGATCGGGCGAGGTGCGCACGAACGGCAATCCGATCGTGACGTTGACACCGCTATCGAACGCCAGCGTCTTGATCGGGATCAGCGCCTGGTCGTGATACATGGCGAGCACGGCGTCGTAGCCCGCACGCGCCACCGCATGAAACAGCGTGTCCGCAGGATGCGGCCCCGTCACGGCAAGGCCATCGTGCCGGAGCATTTCAACAGCGGGCGCGATGATGCGCGCGTCCTCGCTGCCGAGATTGCCGTCCTCGCCCGCATGCGGGTTGAGCCCTGTCACCGCGATACGCGGATGAGCGATCCCGAAGTCCTCGATCAGCGACCGGTTGAGGATGCGCGCCGTCGCCACGATGCCCCCGGTCGTGATCGCCTGAGGAACGTCGGCCAGCGGGATATGCACGGTGAGCGGCACCACCTTGAGCTCGGCGGAGGCGAGCAGCATCACCGGGCGCGCGCTGGAAACCGCGAAATGCGCCTCTGCCAGCGCGCCGAGGAACTCCGTATGCCCTGGATGCGGGAACCCCCCGGCCATGAGCACGCTCTTGGCGATTGGGTTGGTCACGACTGCGCGCGCCGCACCGGAGCGCACGGCCAGCACCGCTTGCTCGATGGTGGAAATGACGGCAGGCCCATTGCGAGTGTCGGGCGCGCCGGGCGCGACAGCAGCCGGGCAAGGAACCGGCCACACGGGAAGGCGCGCGTCGAACACGCCCTGGGCCTGCGCAAGATCGGAAAGCGTCGCGACGGGAACTTCGAGTCCGAGCAGCGCCGCGCGTGAGGCAAGCGCCTCCGGATCGCCGAAGACCACGAAGGGGGCAAGCGCTTCGCTACGCCGGCCGAGCCATGCAGCAAGTGCGATGTCGAGACCGATCCCGGCGGGATCACCCATCGTGAGGGCGAGCGGTGCGGAGAGGGGCCTCGCTGGTTCGCGTGCGCCCATTAGCGGATCTCGATGGCCGCGTCCTGCCGCAGATCCTTGAGGTGCTTCTGCGCGAGAACCTCGAACTCCTTCTGCCGAAGCTCGTTCTGCGCCGCATCGCGCGCCGAGGTGTCGCCCGAGCCCGCCTTGCGTCCGCAGAGCGCCCAAAGCTCGACGCCTCCCTGGCTGACGCTGGCCGGCAGCAGATCCCCGTCGCTGGCGTTGAGCAGCAGGCTCCGCGTCGGCTCCGGAAGCGTGTCGGGCTTGCGCGGGCCGAGATCCTCGTACCGCCCGCCTGCCGACGCGGCAAGCGCCGGCAAGGACGCGCAACCCTGGTACTGGCGAGCCAGTGCGTCCGCTTCGGCGATGCGCTGGGCGATAATGGTTTGATCGACGGCGCTCGGCAGCGGCAGCGTGATCCGCTGGACCTGCAACTCGATGCTGTTATCTACGGCAATGGCCGTATTCGCCACGAACTGATCGACGTCGCGATCGGTAATGGACACGAGATGGCCGAACCGCTTGCGCACGACCTCGCGCCAGGACATCTCGGCACGGAAACGCGCCTTCATCGTGTTGATGTCGACGCCCATGCCCTTCATGTGCTTGCCGAACTGCTCGAGCGTCATCTTGTTGCGCTCGGCAATGCCGCCCACGATACGGTCGACCTCGGATTCATCGGTAACGGAGTTGAGCCGTTTGGCTTCCTGAAGCTTGATCTTCTCTTCGATCAGCTCTTCGCGAGCCTTGCTCTTGGATCCCGCGAGCGCGCTCGACCGGGCTTCGCGCTTGAGCTGATCCACCATGTTGGCCTGAAGCTGCTTGATGAACTGCGTCTGTAGCGCGCGCGCTTCTTCCTGCGACTGCACCTTGTTCTTGATCAAAAGCTGCTTGAAGCGCTCGTTGGTCTTCGGATCTTTGACGATAGACTTCCAGCGCGCCTCCGCCTTGGCTTTGAAGTCCCCTCCACCCCCGCCGCCCTGCAGGGCGAGGAACGCGGCGCGCTGCTCGATTTCATAGGCCGTGATCGGCTCGTCGTTCACCAGCACGGCAATCGACTGCCCGCCCTTCTTGCGGGGCGCAACGTCCCCGTCCTGGGGATCGCCCGATTCGATCTTGGCCGTCCGGCCTTCTTGCTGCGCGACGCGTTGCGCCGTCTCCGCCCCGGCGGTGACGGCAACGGCCACGCTGAATGCTGCGGCGAGCAGGGCAGTGCCCGAGGTGAGGAGGACGGTGCGGGTCAAATCGGGCATCGATGATGTCTCGTCAGCGGCACGCGGATCGCGACAAGGGATTGATTTTTGCGGCCTACGGCCGGCCTGCGCCCCTAAGCATAAACTCAGTCCGGTACAGGCGCAAAGACCAGTGGCCTTATCCACACCAACCGTGGCGCTCCCAAGGCGACGGGGCTGCTCACGGGTATACCAAAATGGCGCAGCCAGCCCCTCGACAGCCCCCGGTCCGATCGCCATCAGGCACAGAGGCGATCACTCCGTAAGGGCCGACGCATCCTCGCCGCCCAGGGTATCGACGACGTTCGTCTCGTAGTTGAACCCGCCGAGATGCTTGAACTCGAAGCGCAGCATGATGACCTGGTCAGGCTCGATATCGCGGTCCGCATCCGTGATGAAGGTCTCGCTGTAGGTCGCACTCAGCATGAAACACTCATCAAGGTAGGCAAGCCGGATAGAGTCGGTCAGCACCTCGTCGTCGTCGAGATCGTAGCGGAGCGAGCCGGACAGCGACCAGCGGTCCGTCAGGCGGAGCGTCGCAAAGCCGAGGATGTCCTCCTGCTCCTCATAGAGGCCGGTGGACTCGTCCTGTGTGAAGCCGTAGGTATAGGTCGCAGACGCCAGCAGCGGCCCATAGCTGAGCACGGCCGTCAGATCCTCGCGCTTGATTGTCAGGTCATCCTCGTCGAACCGCGACTGCGCGATCACGCGGAACACGTCGGTTGGAGCCAGATAGACACCGAGCACGTAATCGGAGTCGTCCGTCTCAAGTCCACTGTCGGGATTGAAGCCGCTGTCGAGCGGATCGAGATCGTAGGCGTTCTCGCCCGCGAGATGGAAACTTTGTCCCGCAAGCACGCGGGCATAACCCACCGGGCCCTGGAACGTGTACTGCACGCCAACGTTGGCGCGCACGCCGGTCTCCAGGCGATCGTAGCCTGAGAATTTCGTCGTATCGAACAGATTGGTGTCGTCGAAGACCAGGCTCTGCGCATCCTCGTTCGGCAAGAACTCCTGATCGACCTGAGAATTGTGCGCCACGACCTGGCCGATAGGCTCGATGACGTGGGACGTTGCGCCGGCATTGGCGACCCACGGATAGGATACCGTCGCACCACCCGTCGCGAGACCACGCAGGAACGTGTCGTCCAGGCTGGACGTCGTCGGATCGTTCGGATCATCATAGTTGACTTGATAGGCATCGCCACGCAACTCGCCGAACGGCGTGTACGTGATGCCGATCGCATCCGTGAAGCGCCGGCGCCACTTCACCTCCGTGATGACGCGGTTCATATCGCCAGAGACGAAATTGCCCGTGCTGACGTTCTCGATATCGGAACGCGACAGGCTGAGCGCATTCGACTTCCAGCGCACCTCACCACCGAGCACGGGATCCTTGAAGACATAGTTGTGATCGATGATCGGATGGACGAGCGACTCCGATTCGTCGTCGTCATTAACGAGCAGACCACCGAACTGGTACATCTTGGCGCCGAAGTAGCTCCGGTCGCCGAGGCCCGTGAGCCAGACGTCGTTGACGCGATCCGTCAGCAGCACGCTGTCGAGTTTGTAGAAGCGGCGGAAGGAATCGTCGCTTTCGATGATCGCGTTCCAGCCGTAGCTCCACCAGCTCGAGAGCGAGAAACGGCCATGGGTCTCGAGCGAGCCGCGCCACCCGTCGCGATCGGGATCTTGGTTCGGCAGATCACGGAAATCCTGGTCGATTGCCGCGAAGTTCACCGTGTACTCGCCATTGGCGAGCTTATGGCGCCATTCGCCCTGCCACATGACGCCTTGCTCGCTCATGTAGCGCGGATTGAACAGGAAATCGAACTGCGGCGAGAGCGCGAAGTAGTAGGGGAGCTCCGTAAAGAAACCGAGATCGTCCGAATTGCCGTAGCTCGGCGCCAGGAAGCCGCTCTTGCGCTCCACCGAGGGATCGGGGTGCTCGAAGTAGGGCAGATACCCGACCGTGATGCCGTAGAATTTGAGCTCGGCATCCTGGTAGGAGATCGTCGCAGCCGACTGGTCGTGAATGATCCGCTTGGCGCCGATGCACCACAGCGGCGGCACGTTGCCCTCGCTCTTGCAGGCCGTGAACGTGGCGTCCGAGAACTCCGTGACGTTGCCCTCGCGCCGCTCGCCGCGCGACGCCGTGATCCGCGAGTCATCGCGCGTGACGACCGACAGCGACTGCACGAACCCGTCGCGGAAGTCGTCCGTCAGCGTGTAGTTGTCGGCCCGGATGATATTGCCGTTCGCCTCCTTGAGCTCGACGTTGCCCGAGGCGGTAAGCGTGTTGGCGCTGCGGTCGTAGATCACCTGATCGGCCGTCAACACGTTCTTGTTGTAGTAGATTTCGACATTCCCGCGGGCGATCACGCGGCTTCCGGCATTGTCGTAGATGAGCTCGTCGCCCTGCAGGTAGAGCGGGAGCGTCTTGTCGAGCTTTTGCGGCTTGCCGAACATCCCGCCGGGCTGCTCGGGGAACGCGGAAGGCTCCTTCTGAGCCAGGGCAGGACCGGCAGCGACCACCGAGAGTGCCAGGAGGACGAGCGGCAGGAGCACCCGGAAGGGCGCGCGCAGGCTTTGTGGAATGTGGGGATAAATCAAGCGCAAACGCCCCCGATCCGCCGCATCGAGGCGGGGGAGCGAGGTGCAGAACTCAGTGCATGTCGCCAGCAATGTGCGCGCAACACGCATCACTCAGCCGTCCTCCTGGTGCAAGAGCACCGTAACCGAACAAAGAATGGCGAGAAGAACCGGAACCCAAACCGCCGCCCACACTGGAGCGAGGCCAGTCGTCCCGACTTGCCTTGAGATCTCCGCGAAAAGGAAAAATCCAAAGCCCCCAACCATTCCAGTAACAACCATAGTCTGGATCCCCCCGGAGCGGAATGACCGCAACGACACAGTGGCCGCCAAAAAGACCATGGCTATGCACAGCAGCGGACGGGTCAGCAGGAGCTCATATTGTGTGCGCAAGGAAGCTGTGGAAAGTCCCGCTTTCTCCGCAACATAGATAAGGTCCGGCAACTCCCAGAACGAGACCGATATGACCGTTCCGAATGCATCTGCTGCCCGCTCGGGCGTCAGGTACGTTGACAACAGATATTTACCAAATGATTCGGGCTGCCGTCCGACCCCCGAGACCAGGGCATCCTGGAGCACCCAATACCCCTCTTCGAGCTTCGCCGACTTGGCGTCGACGCGCTCGGAAAAGACACCCGCCTTGTCGTAGACGAAGGCTGTCACCGAGGTGAGCTCCGTGCCCCGGCGGCGCGCGGACGCGGCGCTCAAAACCGATTGGCCGTCGAGCCCGTCCTGGCGGAGCCAGGGACCGCTTTTCCCTTTGCCCAGGCTCCCGGTCGGCTCCCGGCCGAAGGCCTCTGCATAGAGACGTTCCGCACGGTCGCGCGCCGTGGCCGCCAAAGGATTGAACGCCAAGGAGCTTACGACGCCGAGCATAAGAGCTACCGCGATCCCCGGACGCAGGAACTGCCAGACCGACATCCCGCCCGCACGCATCACCGCAAGCTCGCTCTTGCGCGCCAGCATGAGGAGCGCGCCGATCGACCCGACGAGCACGGCGAAGGGGAGAAGCATCTCCGTGTAGGCCGGGAGCCTGAGCACGGTGATCCACGCCAGCACCCACCCGGACACGCTGCCGTATTTGCCGGCCTGACGCAGCATCTCCACGAAATCGATCATGAAAATCAACACCGTGCAAAGGCCGAACACGGCGAAGATCGCGATCAGGAACCGCATCCCGATGTAGAGCGAAAGGGTCGATATGCGAGGCAGGAAGGCCATCGGTTACCCTCCCGTCCCGGCGGCGTTCGCCCACCCGCGCCGGACAAACCGGCGCCGCAGCGGGTCGGCCAGCGCAACGATCGCGTCCACCAGGTTGTCGAGGATCGCCGGCTTCCGCGACGGCCGCGCCCCGCGCGCAATCAGGACCAGGGAGACGACGACCGCGCCGAGCGGGATCAGATAGAGGACCGGCACCGCGCTCGCGTGCAGCGTCACGACGTTGTTGACGGCGAGACCCCCGAGCCGCAATCCAACCCCAGCAAGAAAGCACAACCCCATGCGCACGTTCCGGTTCTGGCGCGTGCTCTGCGCCTGGCCGACCATGGCCACCGCCATAAGCACGAACGCCAGCGGATAGAGCGCGCTCGAGAAGCGCTCATGCAACTCGGACCGCAAGCGGCCAGCGTCGCTGTCCCTGCTTTTTTTCTTGGCTTTTGTATCTGCCGCCGGCGTCGCGCCTTTGTCCGGAGTACTCGGAGGAGAGGCATCCAGCAGCTCGCTGAAGTAGCGCTCGCGCGCACGCAATTCTTGCTCGCCATCCTCCTCACGCTTCTCGAAGCTGTCGAGGTCGACGGCATACTTGTCGAAGGCGATGATTTGCGTCGGCTCCGTCATCCCGCCGTTACGCCGCAGAATATGCCCCTGCATCATGAAAAGGTAATTTTCGCCCTTGTCCTCGACGAGGATGCCCCTGTCCGCAAGATACGACTGCACCTCGTTGTCCTTGCGGGCGTCGTGCATGACGAGGCCGTGCAGCGTGCCGTCGAGTGACCGCTCGCGGATATGAAACGTCAGTCCCCGCTCTGGGGTGGAAAAGCGGCCGGGCTGGATCACCTGCGTGAGCAGATCCGTGCGCACCTGCACGACGATCTCCCGCAATTGGCGATAGCTCCACGGCGCCGCGAGGTGATTGACGAACGAGATGACGCCCACCAGCAGCAGGGCCAGCAGCACCACAGGCTTGGTAATCGTCCACGCCGTCGCCCCCGACGCCGTGAGCACGATGATCTCGCTGTCGCTGTTGAGCCGGTTGAGCGTGTGGATGGTGGTGATCAGAAGCGCGAACGGCGCGATGACGGCGACGAAGCTCGGAATGCCGAGCGTGGTCATCTTGATCAGCGTGAGCGCACTCTGACCGTCGCTCGTCACGACGTTGAGCTCGCGCAGCGCGAGCGAGATCCAGACGATGCCCGTCAGTGAAAGCAGCACGAGCAGGAGCGCGCCCGTCGTCTGCCGAAAGACATATCGCGAGAAGATCGTCATGAGGCGCCGGTCACGCTCGAAATCGGGGGCCTCGCGGCGCCCGCTGAGCTGCGGCCACACCTCGGGCGCCTGAGCGCGAGGCGTTGCCACGGTTCGGCTGAGCGGCGGCGCAACCCCGAATCCCCCCTGTTCACATCCAGTCTCGTTCCACGCCACGATGGCGGAATTTCGACTGTTCTCCAAGCGCCTAGCCGCTTGGAATACCAAGCCCGGCCGGCAGTCTGACCAGACTGTCAGACCCAATCCCGCAGCCCGTTAAGCCCCCGCGGAGATTTAAACCGCCATGGGTTGCACTTCGCCGCTGAGAGGCTAATTTCCACAGCGAAGATCGAAAAGCATCCCCGCCTTCTCCGAGCATGGCCGCGGCAACCGCCGCAGACGCCGTGCGGCAGCGACGCGTCCCCGGCATTTCCAGCCAAGCGTTGCCAATTCCCGTCCCTCGAGGAGCACCAGCAAGCGAATGACCACCCCCCTTGAAATCGTCTTTGCCCGGCTCGATGCCGCGCACGAACCCACCTGCGCCGTGCTCGTCGGTCAGGATCTTTCCCTATCGCCGGCCGTCCAGTCGCTCAACAGCCGTAGCGGTGGTCAGCTCCTCAAGGCCGCCGAGGCCGCGGAGTTCAAGGGTAAGCAGAAGAGCTCCATCGAAATCCTCGCGCCGCAGAAGCTGGACGTGCAACGCCTCATCCTGATCGGCGCCGGCAGGGCTGCCGACCAGGATGAAAGCGGCTGGGCGGCACTCGGCGGCTACGCGCTGGGCCAGGTCACAGCACGCAAGGTCACCGAAGCAAGCCTCGTAGCCGAGGTCCCAAGCCCGGGCGACACGAAACCCGAGACCATCGCCGCAAACCTCGCTTTCGGCGCCCTGCTGCGCCACTACGCGTTTCGCAAATACCTGACGAAGAAGAATGGGGACGAGAACGCAGCCGCCAACGGCGACCAGAAGCCGGCCTCCGACCGCTTGACGAAGCTCGTCGTGCATTGCGCCGATCCCGAGAAGGCCAAAGCCGCCTTCGAGGCCAGGCGCGCAGTTGCCGATGGCGTCTACGTCGCCCGTGACCTCGTCAACGAGCCTGCCAACGTGCTGGGCCCCGTGGAGTTTGCCGAGCGCGTGAAGGAGCTCGAGAGCACCGGCCTCGAGGTCGAGATCCTCGACGACAGGACGCTGAAAGACCTCGGCATGAACACGCTGCTCTCGGTGGCCCAGGGCAGTGCCCGCCCGGCCCGCGTCGCCATCATGCAGTGGCACGGCGCCAAGTCGAAGCGCACCAAACCCCTGGCGTTCGTAGGGAAGGGCGTCGTGTTCGACACAGGCGGCATCTCGATCAAGCCGGCCGCCGGCATGGAGGACATGAAGGGCGACATGGGCGGCGCGGCCGCTGTCGTCGGCCTCATGGTCGCGCTCGCCGAGCGCAAGGCGCCGGTCAACGTGATAGGCGCCATCGGCATCGTCGAGAACATGCCCTCGGGCACCGCGACACGTCCCGGCGACATCGTCGTCTCGCTCTCGGGCCAGACGGTCGAGAACCTGAACACGGACGCCGAGGGCCGCCTCGTGCTCGCCGACGTGCTCTGGTACGTGCAGGACCGCTTCAAGCCGCGTTTCGTCATCGACCTCGCGACCCTGACCGGCGCAATCATGGTAGCGCTCGGCAAGGACTTCGCCGGCCTCTTCGCCAACGACGACAAGCTCGCGGACCAGCTCCTCGCCGCATCCAAGGTCACGGGCGAGAAGGTGTGGCGCATGCCGCTCGACAAGTCGTACGACCGCCTCCTGGACAGCAAGAACGCCGACATCAAGAACATCGGCGGCCGCTGGGGCGGCGCGTGCACGGCCGCGGCGGTCCACAAGCGCTTCATCAAGAAGGACGTGCCGTGGGCGCATCTCGACATCGCCGGCACTGCCATGGACGCGCCCAAGAACGAGATCAACACGAGCTGGGGCTCAGGATGGGGCGTCCAACTCCTGGACCGCTTCGTCGCCGACAACTTTGAGAAGGCGGAGAAGTAGCCGCGCCCGGAGCGGTCCGGCAAAATGCCGGACCGCAACCATTAGCCAATGAGCTGTTTTGGAACTAGTTCGGATTGTTATTTTCCATAATATATATTATGCGAACAACGTACGTGGAGAGATTGGGGACGTAGCGGCGACCCCAATGGCAAGGCACCGGATTTTGACTCCGCTGTCCGCGCCTACGGCAGCCCCTCCTCCGCTGTCCGCACGATGGCGGCGATCACCGCCGCATAGACCGATGCCACGAAGCCCGTCAGCACGTTGACGCTGACGACGATGCCGGCGAGCCGCGCCCACTCCTGGCTCATGACCTGCGAAAGCAGCGTCACGATGAAGTCGTCGAACGCCTGCTTGAGCTGGAAGAAGAGCTCGCTGACCTGGCTCACGGATGGCTTCTGCGGCAGCTCCCACACGAGCTTCCATCCGATCTCGCCGACGCTCGTCGTGCCCAGCATACCGAACGCCATGAGCGCCGCGATGCCCGCTGAGAACGCGAGGCCCAGGGGCGGCGCAAGGCGGAAGTACCCCCAGCGCCACGGCTGCGCGCGAAACGAGACCGAGAGCCCCCGGAGCGCGCTCGCCCCCGCATAGACCGTGATCCCGAAAACGATCGCGACCCAGGCGAGCCGGCTGCTGTCCGTGCCTGCGAACGTGAACAGCGCCGCCAACCCCGCGAGCACGCCCTTCATCACGGCTTCAACGCTTCCGACCAGCGCCACGAGCAGCAGCCGCGGCGATCGCACGCCTTCGAAATAGAACGGAAGCTCGAATGAGAGCCGCTTGGTCTCGAGCCTGAGCCCGAGCACGAAGCTCAGCGCCGCCGTGAACGCGGCGAACAGGAAGGGATACGTGTAGCCGAACCAGGCGACAGCCGCGACGGCGGCAACCTCCGCCGCCATGATCGCGCCGTTGAGCAGAATGCGGAAGATGATCATGACAGGAAGGCTTACGCTCTAGGGACGGTTGGTCCGCTCAAGCTAAAGCCCTTCCCGCCGCCTGCAAACCGATTTCCGTCTTGCGCCCGCACCCGCCGCGTACTCAATGGCGATGAGGTTTGGCAATTTCGCAGTTTGACCCGCAAGCGACATTGTAGCGACGCCTGCAAAAAGCAGCCGCAGCGAGAGATGCGGCTGCCGGGTGTCTCTCGGACACCCTAGCGATCCTGAGGACCGCCTTCGATCAACACAATCGAGTTTGCCAAGATCGTTGCGAGAGCACACTCCTTTGCAGGCTACTACCTAGTCCCGTCGCTGGCGCCCTCCACCGAGGTGCCTACCGCACCAGTCGCAACCTTCTCGATATCGGGCAAGGCCCACGACTTGTCGAAGAACGGCTCGGTCGGCCCGTAGAAGCGGAAGTAGGCGAACCAACCCTTGCCGGAATTGGTCTGAACCCAGTTCGCTTCTTTGCCTTCCGGCGCCGTCGGGCCGAAGTAGACGTCCACCGAGCCATCGCTGTTCGTCACGATGTCCGCTTTGCGCGAGGAGATGTCCGGGCGTCCCTGCTCGGTGACCGGCATCTGACGCGATCCTTCATCGTAGGCGGTTACCGACCAGAACCCCTTCGCCGGAGGATTGGCGGGAACGTGCAGCTTGTAGGTGTTGCCGCCGGAGAGCCAGTTGCCACCGTGATCCTTGTAAGACGCAATGTAGCGCTGCCCCACGCCCGGTGTCTGCGTCAGCATCGCCTTGGAAATCGCCACGGCCTCGTAGAACCAGGCGGCGCGCTCGTCGAGCTGGTCGTAGGTGTTGGCCCGCTGGTCGATCGAGACGACCAACGCGTGCTTCCAGTTAGTGCCTTCCCAGAACGGCGGCTCGACCCGTTTGTCGACGGTGTTGACCTTGGCCATCGCCTCGCCGACGAGAACGGCGTCGGCGAGGATCTTGGACTGCCGCTCGTCGGGCTTGAACGGCTGGCCTCTTTCGATGCCAAGGAATTTCAATTGCGCCAGGACCAGCCGGTCGCGATCGTCAATCGGGTTGCGCTGAACAAGCTCATTGAGGCTGTCCCAATAGGCCATGCCGCGCGGCGGCATCTGGCTCCACGGCTTATCACCGGCAGCGCGGGCGGACATCGGCTCACCCGTACTTTCAACCGTCCACGGATAGGTCTTGATCCCCGGCACCAGTTTCGCGATCTCCTTTTCCTTGTCCTCACCGATCAGCCGGAATCCGGCGAATACGTCGCGGCTGGTCGCCTGCACAACGAAATAGCCCGGAGCTTCGACCGGCCCGTAACCCGGGGGCATGATCAGATATTTGCCACCCTGTCCCTTGTCGGGACCAACGACGCCGAGGTCTGCGAGCACCCGCTGCCAGTTATCCATGATCATGCCAGCGATCAGGCCCGCGGGGACTTCGACAACGAAAGGACCGGTTTCCTTCAGATCGATGAAGGTGGCGATATAGGGCGTGGTGTAGTTGGGCGTCAGGATGCCCAGCTTTTCGGCGAAGTCGAAATAGGTCAACATCTCGCCGCTCTTGCTGCCGAAGACGTTGTAGTGCGCCCGCCGCCACTCGTTCAGGCCAACGGCAGGCAGACCCCAAATGTAGGCCTGGGTTGCGCGCTGAAAGTCCATCTCGTCATAGAGCTTCTGCACTGTCTCCTTAGACGGATAGCCGCTCTCGAAGGTGAGCTTGCCGACGCGAGTGTCGATCGTCTCTTGCGCCAAAGTGGGTGCCGTGGTCAGCGCGTAACAAGCCAGAGCGCTCGCAAGAATTGCAATATTCTTCTTCACAGTTTTCCTCCCATGGCAACACGCGGCCTCAGTACTTCCCTTCGCCACTGCTTGCGCCCTGCGCGGCACTATCGGCATCGTTGACCTTCACGAGGTCATCCGGCTTCCAGCTCTTGTTGATTGCGGCCTCAGTTGGACCGTAGAGCCGAAGGATCGTGAAGTAGCCATTTCCGGGGACGGTCTTGAGCCAGTTGCGCTCCTTTCCGGGAGGTGCGGTTGGACCGAGATAGAGATCGGTCGAGCCGTCGGCGTTCTGCACCGGCTTGTCGCGCGAGCCGAGCGAGGGGAACGGCTGGCCGTTGGCGAGGCCGGATGCGTTTGCGGCCTCGTACATCGTCAGCGACCAGAAGTTGGCGGCCGGAACGTTGGGCGGGAGCTTCACACGATAGCTCGTGCCGCCGGACAATGGTGCGCCCGTGCCGTCGGTGAACGCGATCATGTATTTGGCGCCCATGCCCGGTGTCTGCGACACCATGCCGGGACTGATCGAGTAGTAGTCGGTGAACATCCAGATGCGAGTGTCGAGATCGACAAACCCGCCAGCAACATTTGTATAAGCCAAATCCAGCGCGCCCGATGGATTGAGTGGCGTCCCGTCGGCGAACGGATTGAGCCAGCGGCGGTCCGGATAGACGCGGAGCGAGCGGCCACCAGCACTCTCTTCACGGCCGATCACGCGGCTCATGCGGTAACCCGTCTTGGCGGCGCGATCGAGGATCGCCTTGGTGCTCGCATCGGGTTGGAACGGGCGTCCCTTGACGATGCCGATCGAGGCCAGCATGCCGAGACCGTCGGCGCTTGCCAGATTGGCAACGTCGTTGTCGACGAGTTGCTTGAGCTGATCGAAAGCGCCACCATCGCTCGGCGGCAGCATGTTTGCCGGCACGCCTGAAGCATCGGGGAACTGCATCGGCCGGGCGGATGCTTGGCCGCCCAACGGATAGATTTTCGTCGCCTCCATGATCTTGACAGCCGGCGTCAGATCGCTCGGGTCCTGATAGAACGAGCGCAGGAAGACGAAGACGTTGTTCGTCGCTGAACGGTAGACGAAGTAGCCGTCGGGCACCGGCTTGTCGTAGCCCGGCGGCAGGATCAGGTATTTGCCGCCCTTGCCCTTGTCCGGACCGAAGAATCCGACGTCGCCCTGGAAGTTCTGGGTGGGGCCAGGTATCGGGCGCTGCCACATGTCAAGCAGGATGCCTTGCAGGCCCTCTGCGGCTTCGAAAACGAGTGGGCCATCCTTACCTACGTCGAGGTAGCTCATCGCGTAAATCACGTCGGAGTTCGGCGTGGTCACCAATGTCTTGGCGTCGAGCCGCTTCTTCCACACTGGAAGGATGTTGTAGCCCGCGCCGAAGACCTTCTCCGACCCGTTCTTCATGCCGAGCGTGTTGAGAAGCGGCAGCGCCCAGAGGTAGGCCTGCGTTGCTCGCTGGAATGAAAGCTCATCCTTGAGAAGCTTTGCCGCCTCAGGTGTCGGGTGGTTTTCGTGCATCGCGCTGTTTGCGAGCGCATCGTATCGCTCAGATTGCGCGAGCACAGGCGTGGCGATACTGGCGGCAAGGCAAGTGTAGACTATCGACGCTATTTGAATGGCGGTCTTCATCGTATTCCTCCGGAATTCTTTGAAGGCGCAAACTTTCCTTCGCGCGTAGCTCAACGGCAGCTGACGCTACATCTTCAATTTGACGAAGCTTCCAAAGGCGCGTTGTTCGGCTCGCAAATTAAAAAATTAATGCCGTGCGGTGAACGCGCTAGAAGTATTGAATTTTTGGATGCAATGCTCAATTGACGATTTGTGCCAGCGGGCTGCGCGTCGCAAGAAGGTTAATGAAGACGGCTCGCAATTGGGGTTCGTCATGGGCACCTCGGTACCACGCACCCATTTTTCGACGAGCGAGATGCCTGAGGTCGATCAGTTCGACGCCTGGCGCGACAAGATCTCTGTGATTTTCGATGTTGCTCGCATCGGCTCACCTCGTTCCACCTCCTTCGAGGCGCGCGTGGACGCCTATCAGATCGGCAGTCTCGTCATCACGGATTCGATGCAGGGCGAGCAGGCCTATGTGAACACGCCGAAGCGGATTCGCTGTACGGGCGTCGACTTGTTTCAGGTTGGATTTTATCGATCTGGCGGCTATTCCGGCGATGCGAATGGTCAATCGATCGAAGGAAAGCCGGGCGACGTACAGGTTCTCGATCTGGCGCAGCCGATCAGTTCAGTCGAACCGGCATCGGATATGGTCTGCGTATTCGTGCCACGCGAAATCCTGCAGCAGAGGATTGGTGACCTCGATGGTTTGCACGGGGTGCATCTTGGGCCCGGCGTCAGCGGCCTACTCGGAGACTACCTCGTCCTTCTCGCAGAGCGGCTTCCCTTCATGTCGGAGGACGACGGCGGAGCGGCAGCCAACGCGACGCTCGATATGATTTCCGCTTGCCTGCGGCCGACAACGAAACGGCTCCATGAGGCGCAATCGTCGATGCGCCAAGTGACATTGCACCGTGCCATGCAAGTGATTGAGGCCAACCTTCGATCGCCGCGACTGACGCCTGACTTCATCTGCCGCGCATTGTGTGTGCCGCGACGATCTCTGTATCGGCTTTTCGAGCCGCTTGGCGGCATACACAGCTACATACTTCACCAGCGCCTCGCCCGAGTCATGAGGACAATAAAGGAGTCCAGAAATCATTCCCGGCTTGCGGATGTAGCGGCCAGTTATGGATTCTACTGTCAGGAAACCTTTTGGCGCACCTTTAAGCGCCATTACAGAATGACGCCGGGCGACGTGCGTCTCCTCTACTCATCGAGCGAAGAGTTGGCTGCTCGCCACGCCGAGGGCGGTTTCGACGATTGGCTCAAACGGCTTGGCCCCTGAGGGAATAGCCTCGGCCACGAATTGGCACGTCCGCTCCTGGCTCTGAGCCGACCCCTTGCCGAGGCTTATCGACGACCGCCTTAGCGCAACAATCAGAAGAGCGTTCTTGCCGTTGCGGCGTCACTTATGAATACGCCACCTAGTCCATCAACGACGACACCGTGGTTTCCGGACGGCACTTGGCCTCCCCGATCAGAGCCAATGTCGCGTTGAATGGGAACGAGCGGCGGAACATGCGGAACTCGCCGCCGGTGTCGCCGGCGATCTGCAGCTCGCGCTTCGCGCCGGCCTCCTCGTTCATCGTGACGAGATAGGCTTCGACCACATACGGCTCGGTGCCCTTGGCAAGCTCGAGCTTTCCCTTGAACAGCGTGCTGCTGCCGGGATTGCCCTCGCCGCCGTCGAGCTTGAGGGCGGTCGCGCCGCAGCGCTGCGCCGCGCCGATCACTTCGACGCCACACCAGCCGCTGCCGCAGGGCGCGAGATCGAGCGTGAGTGTGCAGGGCTTGCCGTCGCAGTCGGCGCCCCGGCGCGCCAATTCATACGTGCGCCCCTCCCAGCGTCCGGCGAGATCGATCGCAGCGGGATGAGCGGCAAGCGTACCGTCCGCGGAATCACCCGCAAGCGCCGCTCCCGCCGCAGCCAGAACACAAAGAGCGGCGATGCTCGAGACAATCTGAAAGCCCCGTGTTCTTAAGCCCATGACGCGATATCGAACCTCCGAAAGATTGATCACGGATCAGACGAAATCAGCCGGCGCTGGCGAATTTGTGTCCCGCTTACTCCTCGTTATCGCGATTTGCGCCTTGATCTCCTTCGCTGTCCCAACCGGCGTCATTGCGCTGGTGGAAGGCATCGGCGCCATGCCCCTCCCCTTTAACCTGCATGTCGTTGACGAGCGGTTGCCGGGGATCTTCAAGCTGCACATGCTCGCCTCCGGTGCAGCACTTCTGCTCATGCCGCTTGTGATCGTGCTCCGCAATCGGCGCGCCTGGCATCACCCGCTCGGTCGCGTGACCGCAGCGCTCGTCCTCGCGGGCGCGCTGACCTCCTTCCCCGTTGCCTACGAAAGCACGTCCGTGCTACCCGCGCGCTTCGGCTTCGCGGCCCAGGGCCTCGTCTGGCTCGCCCTCGTCGTTGCAGGTGTGATCGCCATCCGCCGCAAGGAGCGCGCGCGCCACGCAACACTGATGCTCGCCATGTGCGCCGTCGCCTCCGGCGCGATCTGGGTACGGCTCACGACCGCCGTCGCGACGTCGTGGAACCTGCCGTTCGATCCCATCTACGCCTGCGCGACCTGGCTCGGCTGGCTCATCCCGCTGGCGCTCGTCCTTGCCATCTCCCCGGTGTCCATCCTCCCGCGCCGCGCCCCACGCCGCACGGCCCTGGCAGCCTGACGCAGGAGATCAGGCCGCAAGATCCCCTCATCACACCATGGCCGGGCTTGACCCGGCCATCCAGGGGCAGCATGCAATCACGCTCATAGGCAAGACAGAGAGCGGCCAGCCCTCATGACACCATCGAAAGACATCGCGCGCCTCATCGAGATCATGGCGGCGCTCCGTACCCCCGACACCGGATGCCCGTGGGATCTCGAGCAAACCTTCGAGACCATCGCGCCCTACACCATCGAGGAAGCCTACGAGGTGGCCGATGCCATCGCACGCCGCGACCTCGTCGAACTCAAGGACGAGCTGGGCGACCTCCTCCTGCAGGTCGTCTACCACGCCCGCATGGCCGAGGAGCAGGACGCGTTCGCATTCGGCGATGTGGTCGAGGCCATCACCGCCAAGATGATCCGCCGCCACCCCCATGTATTCGGCACCGAGGAAGAGCGCGCCGCCGGTGCGGCCCCCGGCTTCTGGGCCAGGATCAAGGCCGAGGAGCGCGCCGCCAAGGCCAAAGAGCGA